>NZ_NOZG01000023.1:0-224521 GCF_002258575.1 Rhodococcus sp. 05-2254-5
GCGGGCGGGCATGCGCGCATGCTCGGGCCGGTCTTCGGACACCGCAGCTGGAGAAGTCGAATCGGACACAACACCCCTCGAGGTAATTTGGTTGGATAACCAGACCGAATGTAGGGGCAATCAGTTTGAAAGTCCAACCAAATGACGCGCTCACAATCGCACTCGATGCTGTGAGCGACCGCTGGTCTCTCCATGTTGTTCGCAGCCTTGCACTCGGCTCGGTGCGGTTCACCGATGTGATTGCCGATACGGGAGCGCCGAGAGACGTGCTGGCCAGTCGCTTGCGCAAGCTCGCCGACGACGAAATCGTCGAAAAGCGTCCCTACAGGGAAGGATCGCCCCGCGACGGTTACTTCCTGACCACGAAGGGCCTGGACCTGGCGCGAGTGTTGCTGGTTCTCAAATCATGGGGCGATGCCTACAGTCCGCCGGATGCCCGGCGTCGCCGTTTTGTTCACACTCGTTGTGGAGACGCCTTCGAGGCCATGGTCGTCTGTTCCCATTGCCGAGAACCACTCGGAACCGACGAACTCACCGACGAGACGCCAAAGAGCTGAACTGGAGACGCACCGGGCCCCTGACCACGTTCAAGCTTTCGACTTCCACTGAAAGAATGGTCCCGGCTTGCCATCGAGCGAGGCACCGGACAAACCTCGAAGCTCGGAGGGGTGACGACCGAGATTGAACTGGGTCAGCTGAGGGGTCAACTGGGATGGACACGGCCGGAAGGGAACAGCTCGGACGCAATCGCGGTCATGGTCCGACGAGCATGGTCCGCACCGACCGAACCTCCGCCGTATTCGCTCGCGGCCTCGCGAGAGGCGATTGCCACCAAGTAGCGGTGGTCGGGACCGACGAACCCGGTCGACAAATGAATCCAGTCGCCACCCACGCAGCACATCCACCCCTGCTTGACACCGAGGCTGTTCTCATCGGGCAACGCATCGGGAAGTCCAAAACGCTGGTAGTAGCCGTCCGCGCCGAAACGCGTGAAGTTCTGCAAATTCGAAAGGACAGCAACCGACCGCGAGCGCGAGAGACCACCGGCACCGTCGATCATCGCGGAGTAGAAGGTCACCACATCGTTCATCGTGGTTCGAGTTCGCCACCATTCGTCCCCCGGCTGCACCGAAGTGGAGGGCAACCCGTAGCGAGCAGCTACACGCCCTACGATGTCGTTGCGCCCGAAACGATTCCAGAGTTGCTCGGCCGCGGCATCGTCCGAGGAGCGCAGCATAGCGTCGATCTGGGTTCTGTCACTTCCGCTCAAATCGACCTCACCGCGCTCATTACGGAACAGCAGATCGGCCGCGATGAAGAGCTTCGACACCGACGCAGTCTCGATCGGCTCCTCGTTACCGTTGGTAGCCCGAATCCCGCTGACCCGGTCCATGAAAGTGATAGACACTCGCGCACCGTTCAGCGCCCCCACCTCGGTGGCAGCGCGCATCCGCGTCTCGAGGCTCACCGGTTCGATCCCTGACACTTCGGTGGCAGTCTCGGCAGGTGGTTCCGCACTCTCGACAACGCTAGGCGCAGTAACCAAATCGGTGGCAACGCAGTGCATCGGTGCCGACACGGACAATACGAGAACGACGACTGCAGTCAGAGCAACACGGCCGACTGCAGTTCGAGACACGGCCCGAGCGATCTGCCGGGGCGGTATTTCAGCGCTCTGCACGAGAAGTCCTCACTGTGACGACGGCGGACACCGCGGCGATCGCCGCATATCCGAATGCGATGTGCGGGAGGGCAACAATGCTGGACAAACGGCCGGCGACAAGACTCGGTGCGGCGGCTCCACAATAGGAAAAGAGATAAACCGCCGACATCAGGCCTGCACGTTCGCCACCAGCCGTTTTTGACAGTAACGCGCGGACGGACCCTGTGAACGTCATACCCTGTGCCGCACCGGCGATTACGCCGAAAGCAATGACCCCGAGGGTCGATCCGGCAAGCAAACTTGTTGCGATGCCGACGACGGCAACTGCGAACACCACGATGCCCGCGCGCTGCGCCACGGATGGCGTAAGGCGGGCGGTGAGTGGGCCGCCCAATGCGTACGGGGCCATGAACGATGCGAAAACCACTGCAGCCACGAGGGTGTTGGTGGTCCCCAGGTCTCGGGCCGCGATCGTCGGGCTGAAGGCTTGGTAGAAACCGCCAAGCGCCCACGTGGCACCGAACACGGCAACAGCGCCCGGCAACAACGGTCGAACCGCAGCGGGAATGGACACGCGAGGACGTAGCGACGTCAATGCTCCCTGTCGTCGGTTCACAGGATCGTGAGCGAACAGGAGCAGCACAGCACACACAGCGAGCAGGCCGACATCGATCACGTAGGTGGCCGCCAGGGGTGCCGGAGCGTACTGAGCGAGAGCTCCGGTTCCGAGCGACCCGATGGTGAGCCCCGAGACCGGCGCACCCGCGGCTGCGCCGGCAGCAAGCCAGCGCGGGCGGTCGGGGGCAGTGTCGATGACGTAGGTGGTGAGCGCCGAAGACGCAAGCCCACATGCCAGGCCGTGAAAGACTCTGCCAGTCAACAGAGTACCGAGGTTGGACACATCGAGCAGAATGAGGCTTCCGATCGCGGCGAGGATCACAGCCGCGACTGCAACGACACGGCGGCCAAGATGGTCGGACAAGCGGCCCAGTACTACCAGTGCGATCAGGACGGCGACGAAGTACGCGACCGCGGCCAGCGACAGGTCTTGCGTGCTCAATCCTGCCGCAGCTCGATATCGCTCGTACAACGGAATAGGGGCCCCGGACGCAGCGAACACCGCAACGAGCGCCGCAGTTGCGGTGGCGAACGCGAACGGTTGCGGCGTTCGATCGTCAGGCGCGGTCATCGGCGGCGATGAAAGGCGATTGTCGTAGGGGCATGCTCTCGAGTAAACAGAGCGAGCGGCGACCGCGGGAGTCCCTGCTGTGGGGTGTACTGACAGGGAACCGCTCATGGCGGAAAAGACCTGGTCGCCGCCAGCGCCGAACTTGCCACTCGGGCGATTTCACGCCACTGTGGAAAGGACGGAAATCGGTGAACGCCCCAACACGAGGAGATAGAAGAAATGGCCACGATCGCAATCATCGGCGCGGGTGAAGGTCTCGGCTCCGCTGTGGCTCGACGTTTCGGGCGTGAAGGACTCGCAGTAGCGCTCATTTCCAGGAACCAGGACAACGTCGACCGCATCGCCGGACGGCTTGTCGACGAAGGAATTACCGCCCAGGGTTTTGCCGCCGATGTACGGGACGCGAAATCGCTGACAGCAGCACTGGATTCAGCGGCCGAACGACTGGGCCCGATCGAGGTACTGCAATACAGCCCCGTGCCCGCGAAGGAATTCATGAAGCCTGTACTGGAGACCACCGCCGATGATCTTGCCGGTCCAGTCGAGTTCTCCATCTACGGACCTGTCACGGCTGTGACGCACGTGCTGCCCGGAATGCGCGCGCTCGGGCGCGGCACCGTCCTCTTCGTGAACGGGTCGAGCGCTGTTCGGCCCGGGCCCTCCGTCGCGGGCACCTCGATCGCGTTCGCCGGGGAAAGTGCTTATGCTCAACTGCTTCACGATGCCCTTGCACCCGAGGGTCTGCACGTCGGCCAACTGATCATCCCGCGGGGAATCGGCGCAGGTGAGCCATCGCACGAGCCGGATGCCCTCGCCCAGTCGCTGTGGGGAATCCACACCGAGCGCAAGGAATTCCGCGTCTTCGTGGCCCCTCTGGATTGAGCTTCGGACCGGCGGTCGAGCGTCGACAGAGGTACCTTGCCAGTACACCTTTTCTCAGAGACTGGTTCGATTGCCGTCCGCGGTGTTCCATCGAAACATGACAACTTCAGTGAAGGCCTACGCCGCCACCGCAGCCGACCAGCCCCTGTCCCCCGCCACCATCGAACGCCGCGACCTCGGGCCGCACGACGTTCGCATCAATATCAAATTCGCCGGCATCTGCCACTCCGACATCCACACCGCACGCGGCGAATGGGGACCGATCAACTACCCCCAGGTCGTCGGACACGAAATCGCCGGCATCGTTGCCGAGGTCGGATCCGAGGTCACCAAACATGCCGTCGGCGATCGCGTCGGCGTCGGCTGCATGGTCAACTCCTGCGGCAAATGCGCCCAGTGCGTCAAGGGCCTCGAGCAGTACTGCCTCGTCGGCAACATCCAGACCTACGGCAGCACCGACCGCGACGGCACCACCACCCAGGGCGGCTACTCCCAGCAAGTCGTCGTCACCGAACACTTCGTCGTCAAGATCCCCGAGGGCATCGAACTCGACGCCGCCGCACCCCTGCTGTGCGCCGGCATCACCACCTACTCACCCCTGCGCCACTGGGGTGCCGGACCCGGCAAGAAGGTCGCCGTCGTCGGCATGGGCGGACTCGGCCACATGGCCGTCAAGATCGCCCACGCCATGGGTGCCGAGGTCACCGTGCTCTCGCAGTCGCTGAAGAAGCAAGAAGACGGACTCCGCTTGGGAGCCGACCACTACTACGCCACCGGCGACCCGGAGACGTTCGACAAGCTTGCGTCCACGTTCGACCTGATCATCAACACCGTCAGTGCCTCGATCGACCTGAACGCACACCTGTCACTACTCGCAGTAGACGGTGCCATGGTCAACGTCGGTGCCCCCGCGGAACCGCTTCCGCTGCAGATCTTCTCACTCATCCCCTACCGTCGGACGTTCGCAGGATCGGCCATCGGATCGATCGCCGAAACCCAGGAAATGCTCGACTTCTGCGCCGAGCACCACCTCGGAGCCGAGATCGAGGTCATCTCCGCCGACAAGATCAACGACGCCTGGGAGCGGGTACTTGCATCCGACGTCCGCTACCGCTTCGTCATCGATACCGCCACCCTGGTCTGAGTTTTCACTCGACTATGACGCCGACCGCCGGCGCCGTTTTCAGTGCCGTCGGCATTGCAACGACTGGGCACCGGATGTAATCCGGTGCCGGTCAGGTACGCGGTATCGCCATGTATTTGTACTCGAGGAACTCGTCGATCCCCACCCGTCCACCCTCGCGCCCCAATCCAGAGGCCTTGACACCGCCGAACGGCGCGGCAGGGTTGGACACGATGCCGGTGTTGAGACCAACCATTCCCACTTCGAGGGCATCCCCGACGCGAAAGCTTCTATCGACATCCTGGGTGAACAGATACGCGGCAAGACCCCAAGGGGTGTCGTTGGCGAGACGCACAGCCTCGTCCTCCGAGTCGAACGGCACTATGGCAGCCACGGGCCCGAAAATCTCCTCGAACATGAGGTCAGCGTCGGCCGGGACGTCGACGAGAACCGTTGGTAGATAAAAGTATCCAGGACGGTCCGGCCTCGCGCCGCCGCAGATCACCTTCGCTCCCCTGCGGAGGGCATCACTGACGAGATCTTCGACCTTCGTCAGAGCTTTCTTATCGACGAGAGGGCCGACTTCCGTAGCTTCGTCGATTCCGTCACCGAGCGAGAGCGCACCCAACCGCTCTGCGAGCCGTCTGGCAAACTCATCTGCGACCGACCGTTGCACCAGAATGCGATTGGCCGCCGTGCACGCCTCGCCCATGTTCCGCATCTTGGCCGCGAACGCGCCTTCGACGGCTCGATCAAGATTCGCATCCTCGAACACGATCAGCGGAGCATTACCGCCGAGCTCCATCGACGACCGCATGACATGGCGAGACGCCTGCTCGAGAAGTAGGACACCGACAGCCGTCGAGCCGGTAAAGCTGATCTTGCGGGCAACTCCACTGGCCATCCACGGCGACACGACAGCCGATGCATCGGTCGTACACACGACGTTGACGACACCTTCGGGTAGGCCGACCCGAACAAGGATGTCCACGAGGGCGAGGGACGCGAGCGGTGCGAGATTCGCGGGTTTGAAGACCACAGTGCATCCTGCCGCGATGGCCGGCCCGATCTTTCGCGTACCCATCGCGAGCGGAAAGTTCCACGGAGTGATGAGAACACATGGTCCAACCGGTTCACGAGAGACAATGATGCGATTCTTTCCGTCACCCGTCGTCGTGACGTCACCGGCGACGCGAACTGCTTCCTCGGAGAACCATCGGAAGAATTCGGCAGCGTAGGCGACCTCGTCCCTCGCCTGCCCAATGGGTTTGCCCATCTCGCTGGTGATGATGAGTGCGAGATCCTCCTGCTCGAGCAACATCAGTTCATACGCCCGGCGCAGGAGCTCGCTTCGCTCGCGGGGCGAGGTCTTCGCCCAGTCCTTCTGGACGCGGCCGGCTGCTACGATGGCGCGCTGCGCGTCCTCGGGTCCTCCGTCCGCGACCGTTGCTATGACGTGCCCACTTGCCGGGTCGATGACCTCGAAACGTTCACCGGATGCTGCTTCTGCCCACTCCCCACCGATGAATACGCCGGTAGGGACTGCGGCGATGGTCGCCCTTGCTCGTTGAGACGAACGGCTGTCGCTGAGATGGGTAGTCATGATTTTCTCAGCCTACTTTCCGGTGACGGGATGTCGACCAGTCGCCGATCGTCCAACTCTTGCGCACGCGGCGCGTGTAGGCATACGTCAAGGCAAGGGCACGCCATCGTTCAGCAGCAGGCTCAGAACGTGTGCAGCACTGCGCGAAAGAACTCTGTGGGTTCGACGGCTTCGATGGCCACGGGCCCCTCGTTGGCCAGGAACTCGTAACCCGTTTCGGCACCGTACTTCTCGCCACCGACCAGCACGTTACCGTTGAGCTGGAACAGAATTTCGATCGACGAAAACTGTCCGGCCCCGTAGGTCGCGCCCGCGTCGAGGCGGACGAACCCGAGGCGGAGGTTGCGCTCGGTGAAGTTGCCGAGCCACTTGTCCCACACTCCCGATTCACCCTGCTGGATCCAGTCGTATGCCTCTGGATTCATGGCTATCACGTCGGTGTAGCGCGGAGTCGCAAACTCCAGTTTGCGGCCTGTGGCGTGCTCGAAGATCGCCTGTGAACCGTCCAAGGTCTGCTCTACCCCGTTTTCGTCGGTGTAGTGGTAGAGACCCTTCTTGAACACACCCTTCTTGTTCAACTCGGCATTGGTCGCTTCACGCTGCGCTACGGAAAGATAGCCGTTGCCGCTGGCTCCACCGGCCTGCAGAACCAGTGTGCGCAAGCCTTCCTCACGTTCCTGGGGTCCGTAATGGACGCTCTCGGGGAAGTAGCCGACCCAACCCTGCTCCAGGTAGTCGGTCTCCGAGTACGGCAGACGGCCCTCGACGACGTAGCGGATCTGATCGAAGTCGTGTCGGTGACGCGGAGTCCTCCAACCACCGCTACCGGTGTAGCCGGTGTTCAGATCGTAGTTGTTGGGCGAGCCGTCCACACCGAACAGAAGATGCTTCTGTTCGAGCTTTCCCTCGCGCATTGTGCCGACGGCTTCCTCGCCGGTCTCCGATGCCCTGCTCACTCGCATGTTCTGCTCCTTCGCTGCTTGTGCGTTCGTTCCGAATCTCGTTGACAATATCCCATAGTTCGGGATATTGTCCACCATTAAATAGATGCGGATCACAATTTCGCTGAAGACCCAGACACCACACAACGAGACTTCGACAAGGACCGACATGACCACAGCGCTCACACACGCCCCCCAGGATTCGGGAGTCCCCGCTTCGGCGCGCGACTTCAGCGTCAACGATCGCGTGGTGATCGTGACCGGTGCTGGACAAGGCATCGGCCGTGAGGTCGCACGACAGTTCGCTGCAGCCGGGGCTCTCGCCGTTGTTGCCGATCTCGACGAAGGCAGGGCAAAAGCAGTTGTCGGCGAGATCGAAAGTGCAGGCGGCGTCGCTTTGGCGGTGAAGGTAGATGTCGCCGACGAGCAAGCTGTGGGTGCCATGGTCGATACCGTCGTCTCCAAGTGGGGCCGTGTCGACGTGCTCATCAACAACGCATCCGTGTTCGCAACCATCGAGAAGGGGCCCTTCGACGAAATTCCCGTCGAACAGTGGGAACACGTGTTGCGGGTCAACATCACCGGGACATATCTGTGCGTCCGGGCAGTAGCGGCCCACATGCGCAAGTCGGGCTTCGGTCGTATCGTCAACATCTCCTCCGACGCGGTGACCCGCGGCACGGTGAACTACCTGCACTACGTGACCTCCAAGTCCGCGCTGATCGGTATGACCAATTCGCTGGCGCGCGAGCTCGGCCCGCACGGAATTACCGTCAACTGCATTCGGCCGGGGTCGGTTGCCACCGAGGTCGAACGAGTCATCAACCCCACCGCCGAGGTGCGCCAGCGCGCCCAGTCGCTCCAATGCATTCCACGCGGAATGGTGCCGACCGATCTCGTCGGCATCATGTTCTTTCTGGCAACTCCTGCGTCCGCGTTCGTCACAGGGCAGACGATCGCGTGCGACGGGGGCTACACACACAGCAGCTAGTCCGACCGACCTGACAAACACCCGAGGAAGGCTCGATCCATGAGGCAATACCCGCACCTGTATATCGACGGTCGATGGGTCGAGCCCATCGCACCCAAAACGATCGAACTGATCGACCCCACCCGCGAAGAAGCATTCGCCACCGTTGCCCTTGGTGGCGTCGCAGACGTAGATCTCGCGGTTGCAGCCGCGCGCCGTGCGTTCGAAACGTTCTCGGAAAGCTCCGTCGAGAGTCGAATCGCGCTGTTGGATCGAATCATCGACGTCTACGAGTCACGTCTGGACGACTTCTCCGAGCTCATCGCGCGAGAGGTGGGCATTCCGGTCGCGAACCGTGCACAGGTCACCGGACCGGCCGATCACATGAGGGTTGCCCGCGACCTCCTGCGCGACTATCCGTTCGAGTCGAGGGTCGGCGGAGCTATTGTTCGTCGCGAACCGATCGGCGTGTGCGGGTTGGTCTCACCGTGGAACTGGCCAGTTCAAACGGGAGTCATCAAACTCATCTACGCCTTGGCGGCCGGGTGCACCGTAGTCGCCAAACCGAGCGTCGAATCCGCTGCCAGCGGCGTGCTCTTGGCCGAGGTACTCCACGAGGCCGGTGTTCCAGCGGGAGTATTCAACCTGGTGAGTGGCACCGGTCGCGAGGTGGGTGACCGGTTGTCCCGTCACCCCGACGTCGACATGATCTCATTCACCGGATCCACCGGTGCCGGCAAGCTCGTGGGAGCAGCCGCGGCAACGAGCACCGTCAAGCGGGTATGCCTCGAACTGGGTGGCAAGTCTGCGAACATCGTCCTTCCGGATGCTGACCTCGAGAAGGCCGCGCGATGGAACATTCAGAGGTGCTTCCTCAACACCGGACAATCCTGCCACGCGCCCAGCCGAATGCTGGTGCACGAGAGTCAGATCGAAAAGGTGGTCCCTTTCCTTCTCGATGAGGCGCGGCGATTCCGAATCGGCGATCCACTGGAGAGTTCGACCACGATGGGACCTGTCGTCAGCGCCGGCCAGCTCACATCGATCCAGAATCTGATTCGGACCGCCATCGACGAGGGTGCTGTTCTCGAAACGGGTGGCGCTGATCGGCCGAGGGGCCTCGACCGCGGGTACTTCGTGCAGCCAACAGTGTTCACCGGAGTCACACCGAAGATGACGATCGCCCGCGAGGAGGTATTCGGACCTGTTCTGGCCGTTCTTTCGTACCGCGACGAAGACGAAGCGGTCAACATCGCGAATGACTCCCCGTACGGCCTCGGCGGCTACGTGTTCGGCGGCGACCTCGCGAACGCCAGAAAAGTGGCGAACCGAATTCGCGCCGGGCGCATCAGCGTGAACGGCGCAGCAACGGACTCCCACACACCGATGGGTGGCTACAAGCAATCCGGAATCGGCCGCTCGATGGGCAGGCTCGGCCTCGAAGAATATTTGGAAGTCAAGTCCGTCTACGGGTTCGAGGACGAGGCGAGCGACTTGCCTGCCCTGTTCGGCTGAACACACCCAGATCACACAGGAGACCACAGCACATGAGCGACGAAACCCCAGTCCTTCTTCACAATTTCGCGAAAGAGAAGCTTTCCCGAGGCGAACCCGTTTACTCGATGACGGTCCGCCTCGTACGGACGATCGACATCGCCTCGATCGCGCATACCGCGGGATTCGACACTGTCTACATCGACCTCGAACACAGCAGCTTCTCACTGCAGGACGCAGGCCAGATATGTATGGCCTGCAATCATCTGGGTGTCACGCCTTTGGTTCGCGTTCCTGACCTCGATCCGGCGCTTATAGCACGCGTGATGGACTCCGGCGCAATGGGAATCGTCGTTCCGGGTGTTGCGTCCGCCGACGAGGCGCGGGCCGCTGTTCGAGCGGTCAAGCATGCCCCGCTCGGCGAGCGCTCCCTTGCCGGGGCTGCCCCCCAATTGCATTATCGAACACTGCCGGCCGAGCAAGTCGTACGCGAGCTGGACCAAGCGTCGATGGTCATCGTCATGATCGAATCTCAGGCCGGTCTGGACGCAGCCGAGGACATCGCGGCGGTCGACGGTGTCGACGTGGTGCTTGTGGGAGCCAACGATCTGAGCGTCGAACTGGGTGTCGCCGGGCAGGTGGATCATCCGAAAATTCATGAGGCGTACCTGCGAGTCATCGCGGCATGCAAGGCCGGTGGAAAGACTGTGGGAATCGGCGGAATGGGCGGTCGTCCGGACTTGATCCGTCAGTACCTGGACATGGGTGCCGGCTACGTCTCGACCGGCAACGATATTTCGTTCCTTGCCGGTGCCGCCGCACAGAAGCGTCAGCAGTTCTCCTGACGCGGGAAAGCAGTCACATGCCCACGAAAGTATGTATTTACGGAGCCGGAGCCGTCGGCGGACACCTCGCAGGCCGCCTTGCTGCAGGCGGGGGCGGACCTGAGGTCTCGGTCATCGCGCGCGGCCCACATCTCGCAGCGGTACGCGAACGCGGCCTCCGGGTGCGAACCCACGATGGGGAGTTGCACTCACACCCGTCCGCCACCGATAGACCGGGCGATCTCGAGCCACAGGACATCGTCTTCGTCACGGTCAAGGCCCCCACGCTGCCGTCCATCGCCGCGGACATCGCGTCGCTGCTGCACGACGACAGCCTCGTCGTGTTCGTCTCGAACGGAATTCCATGGTGGTACTTCCACTCCCACGGTGGACCTCTGGACGGTACCGATTTACGACGACTCGATCCCGATCTTTCCCTGTTCTCGCTCATCGGTCCCGACCGGTCGGTGGGTGCCGTTGCGTACACCGCGGGAACCGTCGTCGCACCAGGCGAAATCGCTGCCATCAATCCACGCAACAGGCTGATACTCGGCAGGCCTGACGGTCGAGTCGACAGTCGCTTGGAGGCCGTTGCGTCGCTCTTCGACTCGAGCGGGCTCGAAGCAACAACCACCTCGACGATCCGCGACGCCGTCTGGGCAAAACTGTCGATGAACCTGATCGGTGGCGCGCTGGGCGTGCTGAGCAGCTCCGTCATGAAGGACGTTCTCGACAAACCACCTGTGGCAGCGACCGCGTTGACGATGGTGACAGAAAACGGTGCCATCGCACGAGCGCTGGGATGCGAACCGGCCGATCCCGGAGACGTTCTACGTAAGCAATCGGCATCGACTCATCTGCAGAGCGTCGTTCAGGATCTACAGGCCGGCCGGCCGATGGAGATCGACGCTCTGTTTCGAGTCCCTCTCGAGCTGGCCGCACTGGCTGACGTACCGACACCGACGTTGTCTTTCGTTATCGAACTGGTCATTCAACGAGCACGTGCTGCTGGCCTCTATCGCGACTCGGCGTGAACCGCCGACCCACACCCACCACTGTCAATTACGGAGATCGCACCTATGCGCGCAACGTCCGACACGATCACTCTGCTCACCGAGTACTACACGGCCATGCAGAACAACGATCCTCGACAATTCGCAAAGTACTACGCAGAAAATATGACTCTGACGTTCGGCAACAGCCCAGAGATCGTCGGGCGGGAGAAGGTCATCTCGGCCTTCAGCACCGCGCTGGACAGGGTGGAATCACTCGCACACGATCTCGTCGACGTCTGGGAAGAGGACGGCGGTGTCGTCTTCTTCGAGTCTCTCGGCCGTTGGACGTTGCGCGGCGGCGAGATCGTCGAAATCAAAGCCGCCTCGAAGATCACCATCGTCGACGGGAAGTTCGTGGATCAGAAAATCTACGTTGACAATGCACCTGTAGACGAAGCACTGCTGCGCGAATCGGCGACATTCGACAGCGGACGGAAGGTTCACTGATGACCGGAGAACACCGCGAGTTTCAGTCTCGTCTCATCGTCACCGGCCTCGACGACAAAGGCCGATCAGCTATCACGAGTGACGGTCCAACGACAGACCGCCTTGTGGCCGACGGCTACACCCGGAATCACCTGTGGCAGGGAACCGAAGTTCCGACTCCGGTCACGGCTCCGAACGGCCCTCCGAGTGCCGCAGTGATTCCGCCCCCGCCGGCGGGCTACAACTACGTCATCACCGCTTTCGCCCCAGACAACGAGTGGGATTACGAAGGCGGCTATGCGCGAATCCTGGCGGAGTCCGGCGCAGGCGACGCGGTCGACTCGTCGGATCCTCCAGGCATGCACACGACGGACACCATCGACATCGTCACCGTCATCTCGGGTGAGGCGTGCGTCATCCTCGACACCGGCGAGACGGTCATGC
Organism: Rhodococcus sp. 05-2254-5; assembly: GCF_002258575.1. NCBI lineage: Bacteria > Bacillati > Actinomycetota > Actinomycetes > Mycobacteriales > Nocardiaceae > Rhodococcus > Rhodococcus sp. 05-2254-5. The sequence continues at coordinate 12,615 of NZ_NOZG01000023.1, forward strand.
GGCCGGGAGACACCATCATTCAACGTGGAACCAAGCATGCGTGGCGAAATCGGACCAACGAATTCTGCGTGGTCTCCGCTGTGCACATCGCCGCGACTCGCTGACTCATACCGACTCGAGATTCCGGTTCCGCTGAGCGGGGCCGGAATCTTTTGTACGTCAACGTGACCGAAGCAATTGAATCCGGGGTCGACACTCGGCACCCGAGTTCCTGCTCCTTCACCTTCCGCATGGCGACGGTGCCGAACAGATCGCATCAACTGTTGACTATTTCCCACATGGCAGGATATCTTTAACAATGTGAGGGCCGTCACTGCGCGCAAATGCAGCAAGTGTCAACACTCCAACGACGCGTAGGCCATCGAGCAGCGCGGCCGCTACCGCCCGTCCCTGGGGCCCGCGCCCCGCGTTTGACCGCAGGACTTGCCGCTGCCGTGACAACCACGGCTGCACCCACACTGTTGCCGAAGACCGACCGCAAGACCGGGCATCGACCGATACATGCGAACTTCCGCGGCACAGCCCGTTCATCACGAAGGAGAATCTCTGTGTCCGACAAGTTGGACTCCACGCGGGTCGCGACCGATCAAGGTAGTCGCGAAGACCCCAGAACGTTTCTGTTCCGGCTGACACTGATCGCCAGTATCGGCGGGTTGCTGTTCGGTCTCGACACTGGTGTGATCGCGGGTGCACTCGTGTACTTACGCGACGACTTCAACCTCACCGCCGTCAGCGAAGGGTTGGTGGTCACCTCGCTGCTGTTTCCCGGCGCGACAGCAGGTGCACTCTTGGGCGGTCCGATCGCAGACCGCTTGGGACGCAGAAAGTCATTGGTCATCGCTGGCTTCATCTTCATTGTCAGCACCATCGTCTGCGCTCTCGCTCCGACGGTCGCAATTCTGGTCGCAGGACGAATTGCCTTGGGCTACGCCGTCGGAGTCGCATCCGTGGTCGTCCCGCTTTATCTCGCCGAGATGGCGCCGGCATCGCAGCGAGGCCGCATTGTCACGATGAATCAGTTGATGATCACCGTCGGGCTGTTCTTGGCCTTCGTACTCAACGCGTTGCTGGCGAACCTGGTCGACAGCTCAGTGGTGTGGCGCTACATGATCGGCATTGCCGCGATTCCTGCCGTCGCCTTGTTCTTCGGTATGCTCGCGCTACCCGACACCCCTCGTTGGTATGCGAGCAAGCAGAGATGGGACGAAGCCAAGAACGTGCTCCGACGTGCCCATATGGCAGACCGGGTCGAAGCCGAGTACAAGCAGATTTCCGCGATTGTGGAAGACGACCAAGTCCAGGGCAAAGTGTCGGTCCTGGCCGTGCTTCGCAACGAACCGTGGATGAAACGCTTGATCATGGTCGGCATCGTTCTGGCGGTTGCTCAGCAGACCACAGGGATCAACGTCGTGATGTATTATGCACCGACGGTTCTCGAAACGTCCGGCCTGACCAGATCCGCCGCTCTGCTCGCGTCCGTCACAGTGGGAATTGCGATGATCCTCTTCACGATCATCGGAATGTGGATTCTCGGCATTATGGGACGGCGCAAGATGATGCTGTTCGGCTTCGTCGGTGTCGCGGTGTCGCACTTCGGTCTCCTGATTACGTACATGTTGCCCGAAACCACCGTGCGTTCGTACCTGATCCTGCTGTTCATGCTGTCGGTCACCGGCTTCATGGTGACCTTCCTCGGAACGACAGGCTTCCTGGTGCTGTCCGAACTGTTCCCCCTACCAATCCGCGGATTTGCCATGGGCGCCTCTCTGGGCGGGCTCTGGATTGCGAACTCGCTCATTTCGTTCCTCTTCCCAATTCTCGCGGAGCGGTTCGGGTCCGTGGTGGTGTTCGGCGGATTCATGGTGCTGAACGTGCTCGCCGCACTGTTTGCGTTTCGGTTCATTCCCGAGACCAAGGGGCGCACCCTCGAAGAAGTGGAAGTCGAGATGCGAGCCCGCGGCACCGCATCTGCAGCAAGTTCGTAGCCTGACGCACAGCAGACCTTTCTCACTCACCCAACAGAAGGCGATTGCCCGAAAATGACTGAACGCAGATTTGCCGGAAAAGCTGTATTCGTGACGGGAGCCGGCAGCGGAATCGGCCGCGCAACCGCCTTGGCCTTTGCGAGCGAGGGTGCGGACGTGGTTCTGGCCGACATTGATACCGCCGGAAATGACGAAACCGCCAGGCTTGCAGCCGAACACGGCGGTCGAACGGTCGCCGTGCGCTGCGACGTGTCGTCCTCGGCGGACATTCGTAGCGCCATCGACCGGACCGTCGCGGAATTCGGACGACTCGACGTCGCATTCAACAACGCAGGCATCGAACAGCCGGCCGCACCACTGGTCGACATCGAGGAAGACGAGTGGACTCGGCTGATCGACATCGATCTGCGAAGCGCATTTCTCTGCATGAAGTACCAGATTCCCGCGATGCTCGAAAACGGTGGTGGATCCATCGTCAACACGTCGTCGGGAGCAGGTGTCATCGGAATTCGAGGACAGGCCGCATACGTCGCTGCCAAGCACGGATTGATCGGACTGACCAAGTCCGCCGCACTCGATTACGCTGACCAGGGCATTCGGGTCAATGCGATCTGTCCTGGCATCATCGAGACGCCCATGATGGACAGGTTCTCGGGCGGCACTCCCGAAGGCAGGGCTCGTGTTATCGGCCAGGAACCCGTGGGACGGATGGGAACCGCCGCCGAGATCGCGTCTGCGGTTCTGTGGCTGTCGTCAGACCTCGGGAGCTTCGCGACCGGTCATGCAATGGTGATCGACGGAGGCCAGACCGTCGGAATCTGATCGACCTTCCAGTATCGACAAATTGCCGTCAGACCGTGTGAGAGCACATCGTCTGGCGGCGATTTGCGTTGTGTACTCGGACGCTTCGATCACAGGGAGTTCGGGACCGGCCCCGCCCCGTCTGCGGCGTCGGCTCGACGTTGTATGTCGGCTACCCCGTCCGAAATCTTCGACGCTGCAAGCTTCACAGCCGCCACTGCCCGCCGCACGTCGACATCGCGCCGCTCGTTCACATCCCACGCCACCCCCACACTTCCAAGCGCGGTCTTCTGGCCAGTGAGAACCGGTGCCGCGACGCCGCAGACCCCAGGGTTGAACTCCCCCACTGTGACAACGAAACCGTCTTTCTTGAATGCACCCAAAGTCGAACGGAAGGCGGTCCACGAGTCACCCAGACCCGCCTGCTGAATTTGCTCGCGTTGACGCGGGTACAACGCCTTCAGGCGGTGGTGCGGAAGGTAGGCCAGTATTATTTTCGACACCGCTCCTTGAAACAACGGACGCCGTTCACCGCGAGAAAAACGATTGGCCGGACTGAGCGGAGCTCGGTACTCACCGACACAGAGGACCGAGTCACCAAACGGTCGGCACAACAACGCCGAGTGGCCGATGTTGTCCACCAAGTCCTCCAGCACACCACGACTGGCCAGCAGAAGAGGATCGGTCTCACGAATCTGGCGATCCATCTCGATGATTCGGGGGCCGAGAGTGTACTGCCCGTTACGCACAGCGGCGATCAACCCGGCATCGTTCAGCGTCTTGATGTACCGATACCCCGTCGAACGAGAAGTATCGAGGTACTCGAGAATCGCGGCAGTGGACCACATCGGCTGAGCTTCACTGAACAATTGCAGGATGTGAAGCATCTTTTCCAGACTGCCAGCCGTGTCCGGGCTTTCCGCCACGTCATCGACGTCATTCGATGCATGAGACTGTGCCATCGTTCGAGTCCGACCCGTTTCTTCCGTCGTTCGCCGCGTACCGCTCATCCTAGTGCTCCGGCCCGTCATGGCGTGTAACGCCGCACGGCTGCCCGGTCGACGACCGATTAGCCAGTGATGCTGCCTACTTATCCGCCAGTGTACCCCCCAAAACGTACTAAAAGGCGTATATTCGTAAGCATTGCTGGCTATTAATGAGGAGGATCGCGTGGACGATCGGGTCGATGCACTTCGAGAAGACATCGTGCTGTTCAACCGAGCTATTCGAGCGAACGTCGCCGGCCATCTACTGACACCCACCCAGCTTCAGACCCTTGGGAACCTCGACCGCATCGGTGCAATGAGCGCCCGTGAACTGGCCAAAGTGGAGCGGGTGACACCGCAGACCGTGGCCAGGACGGTCACACTACTGGAAGAGCGCGGACTGGTGACCCGCATTCAAGACCCTGATGACGGTCGCGCGCAAATCATTTCGATCACCCACGAGGGCAAGGCCAAGCTCGGAGCCGATCGTCGCAAGCGCGACGAGTGGCTGGCAAACGCACTCGACACGCATTGCAGTGCTGTGGAACGCGACGTGCTCTTTGCCGCCGGAGCCCTGCTGCGCCGTCTGTCGAGCGCACCTGTCGTCAGCGACAGCGTCGAGGACCGGGCGGTGCGTAAATGACGCGGAGTACCGAAACAGGGCTGGCGCGAACATCGGTCCCCTTCAGCGTGCGAGGAGCAGCAGCCACCGGAACCGTGCTTCAACCGCTCAACTCGTCCATGATCGCTGTGGCCATCGTTGGAATTGCTGCCCAGTTCGGCCCGAGCGCCAAGGTCTCGTGGGTCATCTCGGCTATGTACATCACAACGGCCGTCTGCGCGCCGATGGCGGGTCGCTTGGGATCGATGCTCGGCGCACGTCGCGTGTTTTTGGCAGGTTTGGCTTTCGTGGCGTCGGGTTCCGTCTGTGGTGCCTTCGCACCGAACATCGGAACGTTGATCGCGTCGTATGTAGTTCTAGGAGTCGGGATCTCGGCGCATATGCCCAACGCGATGACCATGGTCCGGGCGTACGGAGAACTGCACGGGCAGCAAACCCGCACTGCGCTCACCACCATCGTGATGTGCGGGCAGTCCGTTGCCGCTTTGGGCCCGACAGTCGGCGGGCTTCTGGTCGGAACGTTCGGCTGGCAGTCGATCCTCTGGGTGAACCTTCCCGTCGTGGCCATCAGCGCGATCGCAGTGTTGTCGGTCGACGTCGGAGACGAGGGTCGGTCGACGGTCTCCCTGCGAGAGGCACTCGGAGCCATGGACGGTATAGGGATCGCGTTCTTCGTTACCACAGTGGCGTCGTTGATGGTGTTCCTGGCGTCGATCGCACACACAGCCCGATGGTGGATACTCCCTGTCTCCTCTGTCGCGTTCGTGCTGTTCGTCGTGTGGGAGCGTCGCACGAACCAACCATTCTTCGACGTACGCGCTCTCGCCCATAACCGTGCGCTGGCCGCGACCCTGGGCGGTGCGCTGATCACCTACACGTGCTTCTATTGTGTGTTTTTCGGAATCCCACAGTGGCTGCAGGCGTCTCGGGGAATGACACCCATCGAGACCGGCCTGACCATGCTGCCGGTCGCCGGAGTCACCGTCCTGTCCACGGTCCTCGGAGCCCGCGTATACGGCCGGTTCGGCGCGCGACGCACCCTTCTCGCCGGCACGGTGATGATGCTCGTCGGCGGCACTCTGATCGCCACCGTCGAGTCCAGCACCGCCCCGATGTACGTGCTTCTTCTGGTCGCCGCCGTACTCGGAATTCCCAACGGCTTTCACAACATCGGAAATCAGAGCCTCATCAATGCCACGACCTCGGTCGACGACGTCGGCACCGCTATCGGGATGTACCGCACCATCGCCTTCGTCGGAGCAAATCTTGCGGTGGTCGTACTCCAGATCACTGCAGGTCCGGTTGTCGACGACGCGGGCCTGCACCGTACAGGTGTGTTCATCATGGTCTGCGCTGCAGTCGTACTTGCGGGGTTGCTCGCGTACCGTCGAGCGGCGACGTCACGGAGTTGAGTACAAAAATCGGGCCCCCTCCGTTGATTGCGCAGTGACGCAACAGAATCGACGGAAGGGGCCCGCTTGGGCGGTCAGCGAGTCGTCATAGCTCCATGTAGACGCACTTGGTGTAGAGGTAGTTGTCCATATGGGCGGCGTTGCCTTTGGCTCCGTATCCGCTCAACTTGGTGCCGCCGAAACCGACCATGGGATCGATGTAGCCGTAACAGTTCACCCACATCGTGCCGGTGTGCACCCCACGAACCACTTTCATGGCGGTCGACAGACCTTGCGACCACACTGCACCGCCGAGCCCGTAGTCGCTGTCGTTGGCAATACGAATGGCCTCGTCCACGTCGTCGAACGGTAGAATGGAGAGCACCGGTCCAAAGATCTCCTCGCGAGCGATACGCATACTGTTCGACACACCGCCGAACACGGTCGGTGCCATGAAGTAGCCGCTGCCGAGATCGCCGCCCAATCGCTCGCCGCCACGGAGCAGTTCTGCTCCTTCCTCACGACCGATGTCGGTGTAGGCCATGACCTTGTCCAACTGAGGCTGCGAGATGATCGGGCCCAGGGTGGCCGCGTCGTCGAGGCTGTGTCCGACTCGGATCTCGTCCATGTACTGCAGGAGTCGTTCGGTGAACTGATCGACGATGGACCGCTGAACCAACACACGCGTTCCGGCGAAACAGATCTGACCGGAGTTGGCGAACACACCCATGGCGGCACCCGGTACCGCTTTGTCCAAATCTGCATCGGCACAGACGATGTCGGCGGATTTCCCACCGAGTTCGAGCTGCAGGCCTTTGATGTTCACAGTCGATGCTTTGATGATGCTGCGGCCGGTCTGCGTCGATCCGGTGAAGGCAATTCGGTCGACGTCAGGATGACTGGCCAGCGCGTTGCCTGCATCTTTGCCCAAGCCAGTGACCACGTTGACGACGCCGGCGGGAACGCCCGCCTCGTGCAGTATTTCTGCTGTCCTCAGAACGGATAGCGACGCATCCTCGGAGGGCTTCAGAACGGTGGTACACCCACTTGCCAAGACCGCACCGACGATCCAGAACTGACCGCCCAGCGGACCGTTCCACGGAATAATGCCTCCGATGACACCCACCGGAGCTTTCAACGTCATTGTGGCAATGTCGCCAGGGATGCCATTCATCAAGGTCTCACCCGAGATGTTTCCCGCTTGCGTCGAAAAGAACGACAACATCTTCATCAAGGCTGCCTTGGAGTTACGCAACCTCGTGACCGGGGCACCCATGTCCAGCGCCTCGATCTGAATCAGCTCGTCGAAACGGTCGTCCATGATGTGCGCGACGCGCGTCAGCAGAGCTTGACGTTCGTAAGGAGACCAGGTGCTCCACTGACCGTGGAAGGCGCGGCGGGCGGCGACTACCGCCCGGTCGATGTCGGACTCACCGCCTGCACCTATCCGGGCGAGAATCTCGCCCGTCGACGGATTGACGGTCGTCAAAGTCTCCCCGGAATCAACCGGCACACTGCGCCCGTCGACGAAAGGGTGGTGCACCTCCCGTGCCAAGAAGTTCTGGGCACCATCCAACAGGGCGAAATTCTGGAGATCTGTACTCACTTGCATCCTCTCGAAAGAATCTACGACACCGCGTCGATCGGCAGAGAATCAACCGACGGGTTCACACGTGCGCTCTACATATATAAGCCGAAACTGGTTCGCGTACAAGGATTTCACATCTGGTGTACCCCTCGGGCGAACTACGCCACGCTCGGATAAAACTTTCATTGGAACCGGTCGGCTCGACAAGGTCATATCGAGCCGACCGGGGTCTGATGCACCTGTTCACGCCATCGTGAGCGCGGCCCGCAGCGCGCTCACGATGGCGTCGGTGACGGCCTCGGTGTCTGCTGTGCCGCCGATATCGCGGGTGAGAACTCCCCCCGCGGTGGTGGCTTCGATGGCGGCTTCGACCTGCCTGGCCTCGGCGTGGCGTCCGAAGTGATCGAGCATGAGGGCTGCGCTGGCGATCGCGCCGATGGGGTTGCTGATGCCTTTGCCAGCGATATCGGGGGCCGATCCGTGGACGGGTTCGAACATGCTCGGATAGCGGCGTTCGGGGTTGAGGTTGGCACTCGCTGCGATGCCGAGGCTACCGGCGAGTGCAGATCCGAGGTCGGAGAGGATGTCGGCGTTGAGGTTCGAGGCGACGACGACGGACAGTTCCTCTGGGTGAAGGATGAATTTTGCGCTCATCGCATCGACCAGAACGCTCTCCGTGGCAACGTCTGGATAGTCCGTTGCCACCCGATGGAAGACCTCGTCCCACAGCACCATGCCGTACTGCTGGGCGTTGGATTTGGTAACCGAGGAGACTTTTGCCACGGTGCGAGTGCGCGCCAGATCGAACGCGAAGCGCATGATCCGCTCACAGCCCTTGTCGGTAAACAGTGACGTCTGCAGTGCCACCTCGTTGCCCGGTCCGCGTCCGCCGAGGTTGCGTCCACCGAGGCCCGCGTATTCGCCCTCACTGTTTTCTCTGACGACGACCCAGTCGAGTTCTGTGTCGTCGGCCTTGCGTAACGGGGATTGCACTCCGGGCAGAAACTTCACCGGTCGCACATTTGCCCACTGATCGAAGTTTTGTGTGATGTTCAGACGCAGACCCCACAGACTGACGTGGTCCGGGACGTTCTCCCATCCCACGGCACCGAAGTAGATGGCGTCGTAAGTTCTCAGAATTTCGAGCCCGTCGTCGGCCATCATCTTGCCTGTCTTCGCGTAGTATTCGCTACCCCAGGGAAACTCGTCCCATTCAAAGGCGAACGCACCGCCGGAGTGTCCGGCCACGGCATCCAATACGCGTCTGCCCGCGCCCACCACCTCTGCGCCGACACCGTCGGCGGGGATCGACGCGATCCGATACGTGGTCGACTGCGAGCCCACTACTACCTCCGATGTCAGACAGATCACGCTTGATCCCACTAATTAAGACTGCGCAAGCTACCCCCCGTCCATTACCAAGTTCCGATGCCGCTCATAGGATCAATCAATAGAAGTGGTTCGACCGCAGCTAGACTGCATCGAACCTCACGACCAGCACAACGTGGAGGCAGGTTCGAGTGGATGCACGAAAGCTCAAGTACTTCCTGGCTATCGTCGATGAAGGAAGCATCAATCGCGCGTCCGAGGTGTTACTCATCGCCCAACCCACTCTTTCTCAGGCCATCGCTGGACTGGAGCGCGAATTGGGAGTGCCGCTGTTCCATCGCATCGGTCGGCGACTCGTACTGAGCGACGCCGGCGAAACCTTGGTAGGGCCGGCTCGAGTGGTGTTGCGCGATCTGGACGACGCGGAAGCAGCTGTCCATGGCTTGAAGGGACTTCGGGGCGGACGCCTCGACCTGATTACGATGCCGTCACCGGGAATAGAGCCCCTCACCACTATCCTCACCGCGTTCGGTCGACTGTTTCCGGCAGTAACCGTGAATGCCCAAGCCGCATTCACACCTGAAGAGGTCCTCCGAGCGGTTCGCACCGGCGTCAGCGAGATCGGCATTCTCGGCTCACCTCAGGCCGTTCAGGCACCGGACCTGCGGGTGGTGACGTTCAAGAGCCAGCCTCTGTTGCTGCTGTCGAGCCCCGACGCGGATCTACCTGACCGGCCCGAGATTCAGCGGTCGGAGCTGTCAGGGCTGAGGTTGATAGCTTCACAGCAGGGGTCGCTGATGCGATCGCTGGTGGACGACATTCTCGCCAGCGGGATCCCCGCCACTATCGCTGCCGAAGTCGCACACCGGACGTCTATCCTTCCCATGGTGCTCAGCGGCTTCGGCCACGCAGTCACTCCCTCTGCCTGGGCGGCGTCGGCCGAGAAGGCAGGTGTGCGAGTTCGCCGCATCGTCCCGGAGTCATACCTGCACGTCGCCGCCGTGTGCCGACTGACACACATGACTCCCCCGGCGAGAGTGCTGATGGACGAAGCCCAGAAATACGCCGGCGAAGTACCCAATTGAGCACTACCGAGAATGCTTCAACGCATCGCGCAGACCATTGTGGGCACTGTCGGAACGCGACCTCGCCCGGCACTTGAACATCGGCGCTACCGATAACTTCTATTGGTAAAACGTATTGGACATTCGAGGCTGCTTAGCCCCTTAATAGATCGACTCGAATTGTGACACAGGCGACAACGCGTATCCGGAACCGGACGCTGTCATTCGAGATAATCGCGATAGGGGTTTTTCAAATGCCGACCGAAACCGACGATCTGGTACATCACCTGGCGTACGCAGCGGCCAACAGTGCGTTCGAGTCACTGTCACCGGAGGCGATAGAAGCCGCCAAAAAAAGCATCTTGGACACTCTCGGAGTAATTCTCGCAGCCAGTGGCGTCGAGCCGGCGGTACGCGCAGCTATCGACCTGGTCCGAGAGGGTGGTGGTACCCCTGAGGCGTCCCTCATGGCTTTCGGAGGCAAGCTGCCGGCAATTGCTGCAGCATTCGCCAATGGTGCCTTGGCGCACTGCCTCGACTACGACGATCAGACTCCCTGGGGCCAGCATGCTTCCAGTTCGATCATCCCTGCCGTTTTCGCCGTCGCAGAGCGCAAGGGCGGCGTAACCGGCAAAGACCTCATCGCGGCGGTCGCGACGGGTCAAGACCTGTTCGCCCGGCTTCGGTGCAACGTCGGTTGGCGTAAGGACTGGAACCTGTCGACAGTGGTGGGGGTGTTCGCCGCCACCGCGGCAGCGGGCCGCGTGCTCGGCCTTTCCGCCAGTCAGCTTGCCCATGCACTCGGCATAGCAAGCATGCAATCGAGCGGTGTCATGGAGGTAGTGGCTGGAACCGGAAGCGACCTTCGTGGTATGTATGCTGGCTTTTCTGCCCGAGGCGCAGTGACAGCCGTTCTATTGGCCGAGAAAGGCACCACGGGCGTCGACACCCTGTTCGAGGGCGAATATGGCTTCCTGAAAACATACTTCGGCGGCGTATACGATCGCGCGCAAATTCTCAAGGGCCTGGGAAGCGATTACCGAGGTAGCGGAACTCTCTACAAGAAGTGGCCGGCTGTCGGTACCGCTCACAGTCACATTCACGCGACCATCGAACTACTGAAAGAAAATGAATTGACTGCGGACGATCTCATCGAGATTCGCGTATTCGTCGGCGACTACCACGATCTCATGTGCCGTCCGCTCGAAGCACGCCGAACCCCAACGACGTTGGTCGACGCAAAGTTCAGCCTCCCATTTCTCGTCGCAGTCGGCGCAGTTCATGGGACCGTAAAGATCTCGCACTTCAGCAGCGAATCTTTGAAGGACAAATCCGTCCTGGCCGTTGCTCAGAAAATAGTGCCGATAAGTGATGCATCTCTGGACTGGACTCTCGAGTTACCTCCGGGGCGAGTCGAGATCGTCACTCAGGACGGTCGGCGATACGAGAAGACCGGCACCGGGGTACCAGGGAACGATGATGCGCCGCTCTCTTGGAGCGACCTGGCCGAAAAATTCAGCGATTGTGCGGCAGTCGCCGTTACCAAGCATTCAGACGACGTTCTCGTCAAGGTCGTGGACTTGATCAAGAACTTGGAGTCGCTCGACGACGCAACGGTCGTAATGGAAAATCTCAGTCCTGCTGTGGACGAGCGTTTTTTACTGAAGTACGAGACATCGTCGCAGTCGACTTCGACGGAATCCGAGGCGCGGTCGTGATCGCTATCTGGGCGCTCGTGGCATTCATCGGCACCATCGTAGCGTGGAATGCAGTACTCAAACGAAACATCGGCGAGGCGATGCTCGTCGGCTTCATCGTAGTCGGCGCGTTCGCCGGCCGAGATGCGCCACGGTACATGGCGAACGGCTTCGTCGACGCGATTCAGGCCGAAATTACTTTTGCTGCGCTGGCGTTCATTTTCATGAGTTTCATTCTGGCGAAAACACCGGTGCTCGATCGGCTCATCGATATTCTGAACTCATTCCTCGGGCGAATGAAGGGAGGGCCGATTTACACCACGACGCTGGCTGGGGCGATTTTCGGTGCGGTCGCCCATGTCGGCGCATCAATGGCCGCGGTCGTGGGATCGGTGACTGTTCCATGGATGAAGCGTTCCGGCGTCAGCGGAGAATTGTCTGCCACCGTCGTAGCCGGTTCAGCAGGCATGGGTTTGACGTTTCCATTCAGTGCGACCATGTTCATCTTGGTCGGATCTGCCACAGTCAGTGGCATGATGGACGCGGACGACATCATCGTCCCTCTCGGCATCGCCGGTGTGTGGTGTCTCGTCTACCGACTTGTACTCAATTTCTATCTGATTCGCAGGAACGGCCTGCAGCCGATCGCTGTCGAGGACCGAATTCCTGCCCGACGCAGTCTTCGCGCTGGGTGGACCTCGGGCCTTCTACTGATTCCGCTGCTCGTCCCCCTGTTCCTCACCCAGGGGCCGATCGCGAACGCACTGGGGCAATACACGGACTTGGTGATGTCGAGAGCAATTAGCATCATCACCTGGATCCCCGTTCTGATGATTCTGCTCGTCCTCTTTCTCGGACGTAGACACCTGCCCAGAGACGGCAGAGGCTGGTGGAAGATACTCGGCGAATCCGCGCCCCAGTTCGGAATCATCGGCACGACGCTCGTCGCGGCGTTCTCCGCGTCCGCCGTCCTTGGCCAATTGCGCCTTCCCGAGCAGTTGACCTCGATGCTCGAGTCATTGGCCGCACCGAAATGGCTGATGGCAATTCTGGTCGGAATCATCATAGTGGTCATCGCAATCCCCTTGACGGCGTCGGCCACCGTAGCAACCGTCGGACCGGTGGCGGTCGCAGCATTGGCCGGGGCGGGCGTTCCTGTACCGATCGCAGCTGCCGCGGTGCTGGTCTTTGCGTCCACCGAGGGATCTTCACCACCGTCCGGCGCGCCGATCTACATCGCGGCAGGAATCGCAAGAATCGATCCGTCGAAAATCTTTGTGCCGCTGCTCAAGTACTACTGCATTCCAATTCTCGCTATCGGTGTGCTGATCGCGCTCGGCCTTCTCCCCGTCTGAATGGATAGGACACCACATGTTCCGCACAGTCGTCTCGACCCTCTTCCGCCTCAGCACAGTCGTTTTTCTGGTCGGGGGGCTGGTGATCGTCCTCTGTCAGGCGGTCGGACTGATCCTCGGCAGAGGGGAATTCGTTACTCAGACTTTTGCCTCGATGAGCCCTTACGTATTCGGTAGCGCGGGAGTAGCCGGGTTGCTTGCATTCGTCATGTCGTATCTCGATGATCCCGACGACTCTTCGACCGACTCCAGCTTTCATGACGCGGCACCGGGTGGAGCATCGTCCGCGCCGCAATGAACGAGTCCTGACGACCAGCGGTCGGGCACCTACCGACGAATACGCAATTCTACTGCTAGACAACCGCATTCGTCGACAGGCGTCGGTCGACACCGATAACCCCGTGCTGTCGATGTATGGGACCGTCCAACTCGCGCAGCCGCTGTCCCGATGCGCCGCTTCGGTCAGCTATCAGCTGCGCCAGAATCGAGATGGCTGTCTCCTCGGGGGACCGCGCATCAAGATCGAGTCCGAGGGGTGAGTTCACACGCGCGATCACATGCTCGGAAAGTCCCGTAGCACGTAGTCTTTCGAGCCGCTCGGAGTGCGTGCGCCGCGAACCGAGCGCGCCCACGAAGGCGAGCTCGTCCAGCTCCAGTGCGGCCACCAACATCGGGACATCGAACTTGCTGTCGTGTGTCATCACACAGACCACCGTGCGACCGTCGAGTCTGCCGGCAGTGTGTTCGGCTTTCAGATATCGGTGCGGCCAGTCGTTCACTACCTCGTGCACGTTCGGGAAACGTTCGGTCGTCGCGAAGACGGGCCTCGCGTCGACGACGGTCACCCGGTACCCGAGCAGCGTGGCAGATGCACCCAATGCTCGGACGAAATCGTTCGCGCCGGCCAAGACCATCCGCGGCGGAGGGAGGAAAGTATGGACGAACGCGCGGGCACCGTCGCCCGATACTTCGACAATTCCGGTCGATCCCGACTCGTGCAGGCTGAGCTCACCGTTGTGAAACGCGCACGCCGACCGGTTGCCTCCTGGCACCTCCGGGTCACCCGTCACGAAACGCCGCGGCTCGTCGTCGAGCACCGTCACCAGGGCGAACCGGCGATCCTGGTCACGGGCCGCGATCAACCGATCGATCATCTGTTTGTCCGAGGGGTCAATTCGCTCGATGAACACTTCGATTTCGCCCCCACACGGGAGTCCGACCTCGAGTGCGTCGGGGTCGGAGTAGCCGAACAGCTCGCACGCGGACGTCCCGGTTGTGATGACCTCGAGCGCTGTATGAATCACAACTGATTCGACGCAACCTGCCGACAACGAACCCAACGGCTCCCCGTCAGCGGTCACGACCATGCTGGCTCCGACGGCACGCGGGCCGGCTCCGGAAGTTGCCACGACACGTGCCAACGCGACGGGAGAGGACTCCAGGAGAATACTGATGTCATCGAGCAATTCGAACATTCAAGAGCCTTTCCCGAATCGCGACGCGATTGAGATCTCGGCATTCGAGAACGCGTGCGATTACATACATCAAATCCGCCGATGCCGCGGTGTCGAGACGCGAACGATATAGCGACGACCTGACTTCCGCTCGACGGTACGCCGCAGTAACGGCCCCTGCCACCGAACCTGCGGCCAGAGGGGTTCCCTGCCAGTACGTGCCTAACCAGTGCCTGTCCGATTCACCGATCCGCTGCAACCATGGGGCCAACAGTCGCGTCCTCACGTTCGTACAGTGACCAGGAGAGTGCAATGGCCCCACAGCACGACACCGATTCGCCCCAAGAAGCTCGCGTTCCACACAGCATGACGCGCCGAACGTTTGTCGGTACCTCTATCGCTGCAGGTGGCGCAATAGCGGCCGTTTCTTTGCTGAACGGTTGCTCCAACGAATCAACCACACCGGTCACCCCGTCCGAAACGTCGCCGGTGCGATTGACGGTGAACGGCGCCGAACGTGAACTTGCCGTTGACAATCGCACTTCCCTGCTCGACATGTTGCGGGAGCACACGGAGTTGACCGGAACGAAGAAGGGCTGCGACCAGGGCGCGTGCGGTGCCTGCACCGTCCTGTCGGACGGTCAGCGGGTGTTGTCCTGCCTGACGCTTGCCGTCCAAGCGAACGGATCAGACATCACAACCATCGAAGGCCTCGAAACAAATGGCCAATTGCATCCGCTACAGCAAGCATTCATCGACGAAGACGGCTTCCAGTGCGGCTTTTGCACCTCCGGCCAGATCCTCTCGGGAATCGGCTGTATCCGCGAAGGTCACGCCGGCTCTCCCGAAGAGATTCGAGAATCGATGAGCGGCAACATCTGTCGATGCGGTGCCTACACCAACATCGTCACCGCCATCTCCCGCGTGGCGGAACAGGGAGGTGCGTGAATCATGTTTCCTTTTCAGTACGACACGGCTGCCGATGAGGCAGCAGCACTGGACGCAGCCGACGGCGGTGCCCGTTATCTCGCCGGAGGGACCACCCTAGTCGACCTGATGCGTCAGACCGTCGAACGTCCCACCCGAGTCGTCGATATCAACGCGCTGCCCTACCGCGACATCGAACTCGACTCGAACCGCCTGCGCATCGGTGCCCTCGCTCGAATGTCGGACGTTTCGGCCGACGAACAAGTGCAGAAACAGTTTCCGATGCTCACCCAGGCGTTGGATCTCAGTGCCTCGGCGCAGCTGCGCAACATGGCTTCCATCGGCGGGAATCTACTCCAGAGGCCACGTTGCCTGTACTTCCGCGACGTCAATGCAAGATGCAACCGTCGCCAGCCCGGATCCGGCTGCGCCGCAATCGATGGCCGCAATCGCACATTGGCGATCTTCGGAACAAGCACGGAGTGCGTGGCAACCCACCCGTCCGATCTTGCTGTCGCGCTGACCGCGCTCGACGCCACGATCGTCACCCGAGATCGAGACGGAGAGCGGACGATCCCGATCGCCGACTTTTTCAGGTTGCCCGCAGACACACCCGACCGCGAGAACAACCTCGCCCCCGGAGCACTCATCACCGCCGTAGAGATCCCGGTCCGCCCTGACACCAGGCGATCCGGGTACCTGAAGGTGCGTGACCGCTCGTCGTACGAGTTCGCTCTGTGTTCGGCTGCTGTCGCGCTCGACATCAGCGACGGTACCGTTCGTTCGGCCAGAGTCGCTGCCGGCGGAGTAGGTACGGTGCCATGGCGCCTGACCGGCGTCGAGGAACGACTCGTCGGACAGAGGCCGAGCCCCGAGTTGTGGAACACCGCGGCGGACGCTGCGACAGCGGGCGCGCAACCCCTCTCCGAGAACGGATTCAAGGTGATACTGCTCCAACGCACCGTCCGACGTCAGCTCTCGAGAGTGGCGGCCCTGTCGTGACGACTCCACTGAGTGCGAGACTATCCGGTCAACCCCTCACCCGCGTCGACGGCCGTCTCAAGGTCACCGGAGCTGCGCTCTATGCTGCAGACAACCCGGTACCGGACCACCTGCACGCAGTCCTGGTGTGCAGTACTGTTTCCCGGGCAACCGTGGCGTCGATGGACACCGATGCGGCCAGCGATCATCCTGACGTCGTCAGGGTGATCACCGACTTCCCGGGTATCGAACTCCCCTACGACATCTCTCGGGTCAACTTCTTCGGCCAACCGTTGGCGGTGGTCGTCGGCAATACCCTCGAGGCAGCGACGCACGGTGCGGCACTGGTGTCCGTTCGGTACAACGAAGAAGCCCAGAGCACCAACCTCGACGACGCGTCCGGAGAGAACCGCGAACCCAGCAGAATGGAGCCCGCGTACTCCCGCGGAGACGCGGACACAGCACTTCGCACCGCGCCTGTCGTCGTCGACCGCGAATATTCCATTGCGCGCAACTATCACAACCCGATGGAGATCCCCGCGACAATTGCGTCGTGGGACGGCGACCAGCTGACAGTGTGGGACAAGGTACAGGGAATCCACTACAGCAGGGCCGCATACAGTGGCGCACTGGGAATTCCGGCCGAGAACATTCGCGTCGTCTCCCCCTTTGTGGGTGGCGCATTCGGTAGCGCCGGCGAGACCTGGCCGCATCAATTCCTGGCCGCAGAGGTAGCCCGTCAGCTTCGTCGTCCAGTGAAGCTGTCACTGACGCGACCCCAGATGTACGCCGCGATCGGCTACCGCCCCACGAGTCGTCAGCGACTGGCTCTCGGCACCGATCGTGACGGAAGATTTCTTGCCACCGTGCACGAGAGCGAAGTCGAGGTGTCGCGTTACGGAGGGTACGAGGACTCCCCCACGGAGGGGACGAGGCTGATGTACACGTCTCCGGCATTCCGGTCGGCTGCAAGCGTAGTTCCCCTCGACACCAGTGAAGCGACCTACATGCGAGGACCAGGAGCTGTCACGGGCGCGTTCGCGCTCGAATGCGCCATCGACGAAGTCGCCGAGCAACTCCGGCTCGATCCGATCGAAGTTCGGTTGAGGAACGAGCCTACGGAAGACCAGACCAACGGCACCCCGTTCTCCACGCGCAGACTCACCGAGTGCTTCCGCAGAGGTGCCAATGCGTTCGGGTGGTCTCGACGCAACGCGACCCCCGGCGCCGTACGTGACGGCGACCAGCTCATCGGTATGGGTACCGCTTCGGCGCTGTACCACACGCTTCGCTCACCGTCCTCGGCGATGGCTCGGGTCAACTCCGACGGTAGGGCCGAGATCTTCGCCGCCGCAAGTGATATCGGGCCAGGTACATACACTGCGATGACTCAGCTGGCTGCCGACGCGCTAGGTTTGCCACTCGACAGGGTCACCTTCTCCCTCGGCGACAGCGACTATCCGCAGGCCGCAACGCAATACGGGTCACAGGGAATGGCGAGCGTCGGTTCGAGCATCGAGATCACCGCGAACATTTTGCGAGATCGCATCATCCGAACCGCCGTACTCGATCCCGCATCCCCTTTGAATGGGGCTCGGCCGGATGAGATCGACGTCGTCGACGGGCAGATGCAGGTACGCGGCGACTCGGGCAGAGCTGAGACCTATCGGGACATGTTGCGCCGCCGAGGCGAGCCGAGCATCGAAGCCTCCGAGACCTACACTCCGGAAGATGTGAGTGCCCAGTTCTCCATGCACGCATACGGAGCCGTGTTTGCCGAGGTTGCTGTGGATGAGCTACTCGGAACCGTGAGGGTGCGGCGAATCTACGCCGTGTACGACGCTGGCCGAATCATCAACCCCAGGATGGCGCACAGCCAAGCCCTCGGCGGTATGACACAAGGCATCGGCATGGCGCTGCTGGAGTCCGCAGAAGTCGACTACCGCGACGGACGTCTGGTCAATGCGAATCTTTCCGACTACCTCGTACCGGTGAATGCGGACGTTCCCGTTCTGGACGCTGTCTATCTGGACGCCCGCGACGATATTGCAGATCCGATCGGCGTCAAAGGTCTGGGTGAAGTGGTGATGGTGGGAGTTCCTGCAGCGATTGCCAACGCGGTGTACAACGCCACAGGGCGCAGGGTGACCGATCTGCCCATCAGCGTCGAGAGCCTGCTTTGACCCACGGCAGAAGCAGGCTCGGCCGATAGTGCTTGCTATCGGCCGAACCTGTTCGCGGTCTCGGTCTCGGACTGTCCCACTTACGACGGATCGGTCGGATCCCCGACACTGATGACGGCGATGAGGTCTCCACCTTCGACCTGCGCGACACCGGTGATCGCAAGGCGGGTGATACGGCCGCCGCGTGGTGCGGTGATTGTGGCTTCCATCTTCATGGCCTCGATGGTGGCCAAAGTGTCCCCAACTGAGACAGAATCCCCCTCAGCCGCAACCATCGTCACGACTCCAGCGAACGGTACCGCTACGTGAGACGGATCGTTTCGATCCGCTTTCTCCGAAGCCGGGGCATCCGCGGCAATCGACCGGTCGCGCACCGACACCGGGCGCAACTGCCCGTTGAGGATGCACATAACCGTCCGCATTCCGGCGTCGTCGGGCTCCGAAATGGCCTCGAGCCCGATCAGCAGCTCCACACCCTTTTCGAGCTTCACTCGGTGCTCGTCACCCTGTCGTAGACCGTAGAAGAACTGGTTCGCCGACAACGACGAGGTGTCGCCGTACTTCTCGCGGTGTTCGGCAAGTTCCTTGGCGGGGCCGGGGAACAGTAACCGGTTCAACGCTTCTCGACGAACCGGTCCGGCTGTGTCGAGTGCTGTCTCGTCGTCGGGTGTCAGGGGTGCGTCACGGCGTACCCCGGTTCGGCCGGCGAGCGCCCTTTCGCGGAACGGTTCCGGCCATCCACCGGCTGGCGTCCCGAGATCTCCGCGCAAAAATCCGATCACCGAATCGGGGATGTCGTATTTCCCCGGGTCCGCCGCAAAGTCGTCGACACTCACTTCGGCACCCACCAGATGCAGTGCGAGATCGCCGACCACCTTCGAACTCGGGGTCACCTTGATCAACCTGCCCAATAGGCTGTCCGCGTCGGCATAGGCCCTCTCGACCAGTTCGAATCGGTCCCCGAGTCCGAGAGCGATCGCTTGCTGACGCAGGTTCGACAGTTGGCCGCCCGGAATTTCGTGACGGTACACCCGTCCTGTCGGCGAGGGGAGCCCGGACTCGAATGGCGCGTACACCTTTCGCAGAGCTTCCCAGTACGGCTCTAGATCGCACACGCTCTGCAGGCTCAAACCGGTATCGCGTTCGGTGTTCGCCGCAGCCGCCACGATGGCCGACAACGCCGGCTGGGACGTCGTGCCCGCCATTGGAGAGGACGCACCGTCGACGGCGTCCGCCCCCGCCGTCCACGCAGCGAGGTACGTCGCCAGCTGCCCACCGGGTGTGTCGTGAGTGTGCACGTGCACCGGAAGGTCGAAGTTCGCGCGCAGCGCTGTCACCAAAGTGGTCGCCGCCGGTGCCCGCAACAGACCCGCCATGTCCTTGATCGCCAACACGTGCGCGCCGGCGTCGACGATCTGCTCGGCAAGCTTCAGATAATAGTCGAGGGTGTAAAGGTCCTCTCCAGGGTTCGACAGGTCACCGGTATAGCTCAGCGCCACTTCCGCTACAGCAGAGCCGGTTTCGTGCACAGCGTCGATAGCCGGTCGCATCTGGTCGACGTTGTTCAGCGCGTCGAAGATACGGAAAATGTCGACACCGGTCTGCGCGGCCTCCGCCACGAATGCGGACGTCACCTTCTGCGGATACGGGGTGTACCCCACTGTGTTCCGGCCGCGAAGCAACATCTGTAAGCAGATGTTGGGAACCGCCTCGCGCAGGGACGCCAATCGATCCCAGGGATCTTCGTGCAGAAAGCGCAGTGCCACATCGTATGTCGCACCGCCCCAGGCTTCGATCGAGAGCAGCTGCGGTGTCGATCTGGCCACGAAGGGAGCCACGGCCATCAAACCCGTCGTGCGCACCCGCGTGGCCAGCAGCGATTGGTGGGCGTCTCGGAACGTCGTGTCCGTCACCGCCAAAGCTTTCTGCTGTCGCAGAGCTCGCGCGAAGCCATCGGGGCCCAGTGCCCGCAGTCGTTGACGACTCCCGTCCGGCGGGGCAACCGACAGGTTCAGGTCCGGCAACTTGTCTCGTGCGTAGACCACAGTCGGACGGATGCCGTGCGGCATGTTGACCGTGATATCCGCCAAATAATTCAGGATCTTCGTGCCTCTGTCACCGGATGCGAACGAGGTCAACAAGCCGGGCCGCTGCTCGATGAACGAGGTCGTGATGCGTCCGGCTCGGAAGTCCGGGTCTGCCAGAACACTCTGCAGGAACGGAATGTTCGTCGCGACTCCGCGGATGCGGAATTCGGCTACGCCCCGTTGTGCACGCGCGACCGCGGTCTCGAAATTCCGGCCACGACACGTGAGCTTCACCAGCATCGAATCGAAGTATGCGGACACCTCCGCTCCGGTAGTGGTGCCACCGTCGAGACGGATGCCTGCCCCGCCGGGCGTCCTGTAGGCGGTGATCCGGCCGGTGTCCGGCCGAAAGCCGTTGGCCGGATCCTCCGTGGTGATGCGGCATTGAAGGGCAGAGCCGCGAATCTTGATGTCCTCCTGGAGGAGTCCCAGGTCCTCCAGCGACTCGCCCGCTGCGATCCGCAACTGAGACTGCACCAGATCGACGTCGGTGATCTCCTCGGTGACCGTGTGCTCGACCTGGATACGTGGGTTCATCTCGATGAAGACATGGTTTCCGTCGCGATCGACCAGGAACTCCACGGTTCCGGCACACGCGTACCCGATTTCCCGCGCGAAGGCGACTGCATCCGCGCACAGCCGAGAACGGAGCGCCTCGGAAATGTTCGGGGCCGGAGCGATCTCCACCACCTTCTGGTGGCGGCGCTGCACCGAGCAGTCACGCTCGAACAGATGGATGACGTTGCCATAGGTATCGGCCAAGATCTGCACCTCGATGTGGCGGGGCTCGATGACCGCCTGCTCGAGGAATACCGTCGAGTCACCGAACGCCGACTCCGCCTCTCTCGCAGCAGCTTCGATCGCCTCTCGAAGATTTTCTATCTTTGCAACCCGACGCATGCCGCGCCCACCACCACCGGCGACAGCTTTGACGAACACCGGGAAAGTCATGGCCTCGGCCGCAGCCAGCAACTCATCGACATCCGACGAAGGTTCGGACGACGAGAGCACGGGCAGACCAGCCGCCTTTGCCGCTGCGATTGCCCGAGCCTTGTTGCCCGTCAATTCCAACACCGTCGACGAAGGGCCGACGAAGGTGATTCCAGCGGCAACGCACGCAGACGCCAGATCGGGGTTCTCGGACAGGAACCCGTAACCGGGGTAGATCGCGTCTGCGCCGGCGCGGACTGCGGCGTCGACGACCTTCTCGACCGAGAGGTAGTTACGAACTGGATGGCCCGGTTCACCTATCTCGTAAGCCTCGTCGGCTTTGGTGCGATGCAACGAATTTCGGTCCTCGAACGGGAACACAGCAACGGTGCCCGCTCCAAGCTCGTAGGCAGCACGGAATGCTCGAATTGCGATCTCACCGCGGTTGGCGACCAGTACTTTGGAGAACATGTGGACAGCAAACCCCTCGACGAGCTGGAATCGGACTGTTGAGTCGTGCAGAACGTCAGTCGGTCACAGATGGGTACCACTTCTGCATGAGGTCGGTCTGATCGGCGGAGCCCCCGAGTCGTTCGACTGCCTCATCCATCATCTCGGCGACCAACGATCCGACTCGCAGTTTCTGCCCGACGTGGTCTGCCAAAGCCTCGGCGAGATGCGCGTCCTTACGCATCAATTCGAGCGTGAAGCCCTGCTTCAAGTTGGGGAAAACGATCTCAGGATACGTGTAATCGGTGACGTAGCTGCGCCCGGACGACACGTTCAGGACGTCGACCATGACGTCAGGGGCGATTCCGTATCGCTCTGCAAGAGTGATCATTTCGACCGTCGCGAACCGATTGCAGTGGTTCAGAAGGTTGTTGACCAGTTTCGCGGCGTGTCCGGCACCTACCGGCCCCAGGTGAAACACGTTGGAGGTGATTGTGTTCAGCAGCGGTTCGGCGCGGGCGAAATCCTCGTCGGTTGCACCGACCATGAGGGTGGCCAGACCGTCGTAGGCGCGTCGGACCCCGCCGGCGATCGGTGCGTCGATGTACGAGATCGACTTCACGGCGAGGTCGCGGACGAGTCCCTCGTCGACGATGGGGGTGCTGCTCGTGGTGTCGATGACGAGTGAACCCGGATCCATCTTCTCGGCCAGGCCGCCGTCACCAAGCAGAAGCTTCAGGACGTTGTCGGGGCCGGGAAGAGACAGGAACACGACATCGCATGTCGCGATCTCGTCGAGCGGCGCGAACCTCGCTCCCCGTTCCTCGAGGGGGGTTGCGAGGGCGGGGTTCAAGTCGTTGACCCACAGCGTGTTCGTGTCGACGAGTCGAGACGCGATGGCCGACCCCATCGCTCCGATGCCGACGAATCCAATAGTTTGCGACAAGAGTCCGCTCTCCTCATAAAGTCTGACAATTTACATACTGCTGCACTGTGAATGGATTGTCAATGAACAGAGGCCTTCCCGGCGATGTGATCGGCACCGGACCGCCGAGAAGGAGCATCGATCTGCCGGACAGACAGGGCACACAGGGCCGAGATGATGGTCGATGCCGCGATCCAGAGCACGACCGGCATCCCAGAGTCCATGTCCGCCACCAACTTCGTCAGCACCAACGGCGTCACCGCACCGCCCAGAATGACTCCCAGGGTGAACCCGATCGACAGACCCGTGTATCGGACCGCACCGTCGAACGCCTCGGCGAAGAACACGCCAATGGTTCCCCACGTCATCGAGTACCCGGTCAGCATGACCAGGTAAGCACCGAGAACGACGGCCTGGTTCTCCGTGTCGAAGGCCCGCATCCATCCGTACGCGGTCACCGCGATAGCGATATTGCCCGTGATGAAGATCTGCTTTCGACCGACGCGGTCGCTCAGCGCACCGAAGAAGATACTGGCCGCGATCACCCACACGGCCGCCGGGATGATGATCACGAGCATCTCGTTTCGTGTGAAACCATGGTTTGAGCCGTACGACAGACCGAAGACGGTCGCAGAGTAGAAGGTCACCGAGTTGCCCACGGCTGCACCGGCTATCAACAGAACAGCCATTTTGTGACGCCGGAGCACTACCAAAACAGGAGCGGGGGCTATTTCGTGCGACTTCTGCAAGGACTCGAACGCCGGGCTCTCCTCGAGCCGCAACCGAATGATCAACCCAAGGATGACGAGCAGACTGCTGATCCAGAACGGGACGCGCCACCCCCAGCTGAGGAAGGCGTCGTCGCCCATCGCCGTGCCGACCACCAGGAACACGATGTTCGCTACGATCAGGCCGCACTGGGCACCCGTCTGAACCCACGAACTGTAGAAGCCCCGCTTGCCCTTGGGGCTGTGTTCGACTGTCATCAGTACGGCACCGCCGTATTCGCCGCCCAGCGCAATACCTTGGATGAAGCGGAGAACAACCAGCAGGATGGGGGCGGCGATCCCGATTGTGGCGTACGACGGAATCAGCCCGATGGCGACAGTGGCGGTGCCCATCATCACCAGAGTCGTCACCAACGTGACCTTGCGACCCACTCGGTCCCCGAAGTGACCGAATACAACTCCGCCGAGCGGCCGTGCCACGAACGCCACACCGAACGTCGCGAGTGAGAGAAGCGTTCCGGTCACGGGGTCGGAATTGGGGAAGAACACCGTCCCGAACACCAGCGCGGCGGCGGTTCCGTAGATGAAAAAATCGTAGTATTCGATCGTGGTACCCATCAGGCTGGCGATTCCCACCCGCCTGACGTCACCCGTACTCGGTGTCCGGGACATCTTGTGCCTCAATTCCGGTCGTCGTGTGCGAGTCGCTCGCGCAGCTCGACCTTGCGGATTTTTCCACTCATCGTTTTCGGCAGGTCGTCGACCACGACGACCCGTTCAGGGCAGTAGCGCTTGGCCAAGCCGCACCCAATCAAGAACTCCCGCAACGAGTCCACCGTCACAGTCGTTCCTGGCCGGCAACGAACGAACGCACAGGCTCGTTCACCCAATCGGTCGTCGGCGTAGCCGACCACGGCCACATCCGTTACGGCCGGGTGGCGGAATATTTGACTCTCCACGGCCCCGACGGGGATGTTCTCGCCGCCGCGAATGATGATGTCCTTGGTGCGGCCCGTTATCGTCACCGACCCGTCCGCGTGCTGTATAGCTGTGTCTCCGGTTGCAAACCAACCGTCTTCGTCGAACGCATCGACGGTGGCCTCGGGGCGGTTGTGATATCCCACGAACAATCCCGTTCCACGGAGCCACAGGTCACCCACCTCTCCTGTCACTGACTCGACACTGTCGGCGGTGCGAACGGACACCTCCGCATTCGCCAATGGCAGACCGTCGGTCGTGCGATTGATGTCACCGAGTCCCGGTCGGCCGGACACTGCAATGCCGAATTCCGTCATGCCCCATGCGGGGATCACGGAGCATCCGAGCACGGCTTCCGCCTCCGACATCAGGGGTCGAGGAATGGGGGCACCGGCAACGGCAACGAGGGCCAGATCGCGCGCGTGTTCGCGGGTCAGACCCGACGAGCGAATCAGGTCGATCAGGAACGTCGGAGAACCGACCATGCACGTGATCCGCTGCGACTCAAGGACTTGTGCGCCGACCTCGGGGCTCCATTTTTCCATGAAGACAGCCGTTCCGCAGAGATACACGGTGAACAAGGCACCCCAGAAGAACCCCGTCGAATGACCGACCGGTGACATCACCAAATTTCGCATCGGTTGTCCGAGCGAATCCGGACCGACGTGTGCAGCCCAGCCTCGCACCACGACGTCGAGCGTTGCGTGCAGGTTCATCACAGCTTTGGGGGTGCTCGTCGTTCCCGATGTGAAGGCGAGCTGAGCGGGACCCAGCGGGTCGGCCGGGACCTCCACGAACGAGTCTGCGGAGCCCATGAGCCCGTCAAGCGACAATGTTCCGTCGACTGGCTCACCGACCACCACTACCGTCAGGGCGACGTTGCCCAGCACCTCCTTCGGCAAGGCGGTGGCCACGACGTCGGAGGAACCGTGGTGGCGTGAGACGATGAGCACCGTCGTCCCCGTCGCACTCGTCATGGACTTCACTTCGTGTGAGCCGTAGGTGATCGGGATCCCCGAATAAGTTGCCCCTGTGCGCAAGACGCCATAGACGACGCCGAGAAACTCCGCCGAGTTCGTCATCATGACAGATACGACGTCACGAGGCACCACGCCGCGGGACTGCAGTCCCGCGGCAACCCGACGGCTCATCGCGTCCAACTCTGAGAACGTCATCTCCCGGACGGTCCGGCCCTCGTGGTCGACGCTGACCGCCGCCACTCGGTCGGGGTGCCGCGCGACGGCCTCGTCGAGGTACTCCCACAACGAGGCGTGTCGCCACAACCCTTGGTCGAGCCTGCGCAATGCCTCGTCGGCCGAGACCACCGAACCGGCGGGCAGGTCTCGCATCATCGTGCTCATCGCGCCGAGGGAATATCGACTCGCATCGACACGATGCTGCTGTCGCGCGCGGCCTTGCGGGCTTCGACATCGAAATCCGGTGTTGCACAGAAGAACAAGGTGTGGCCATCTGTGCCTCCGAGCGCACAGGCAAAGACGCACGAGCCCGGATCTACGCTCTCCACGATCGCACCGTCGACCACCCGATGCAGCCGATCCTGCCGAATGTCAGCCAGCCACACCCCACCCTCGGAATCGATGCACGATCCGTCCGGAGCGACCGTTACCTCTTTCAACGCCTCGTCCGCGTTCGACGAAATCGGTAGCGGCCCGAACGACGCCCAGACGCGTCGGTTGACTAGATCCCCGGATTCGGTCAGGTCGAAGGCTGTCATGCGATTGCCGAACGTCTCGTTGACGAGCATGACGTCGTCGGCGGTAATGACACACCCGTTGGGGAACCACAGGTCGTCCGCCACCCGCGTGATGGTGCCGTCCGGATCGACTCGGTGAATGAATCCCCGTCGCATGTCTTCGCCGGCGTAGAGGTCGAATCCGAAGTCTCCCAGATAGGCGCGTCCGTGCCGGTCGACCACGATGTCACCGAGGAATCCTCGGACGTGCTCGGACAGATCTGCATGTACGACGAGACTGCCGTCCGCCTCACGACGCAAGAGCGTCTTGTCCATCATCGACACGATCAGAAGACGACCGTCTGGCAACCAACCGAGACCCGACGGTTGTTGGGGTACCGTCGCTTCCTCTCTCAGGTCCGAGCCGTCCTCGCAGGCCGACTGCACCTTGTGTGTGTACAGGTCGGAGAACCAGATACGGCCGTCATGCCAGCGCGCGCCTTCGGTGAATGTCAGTCCGGGAACGACGGTGTCGAACGTTGTGGGCACGGTGAACTCCTCGATGGTGGTTTCTGTGTCGAGCTCAAGCACGGCGTCGTCCCCGTTGGGCATACGCATAGGTACCGACAGCGATCAGCAGAATGAAGCCGTAGATGGTTTGGCGCGTCGAATCCGGGATGTTGAGCAGCGGCGTGACGTTGTTCAACAAAGAGAGGAACAGTGCTCCGAGGATCGCACCGATGAACGAGCCTCGACCGCCCGTCAGTACAGCTCCGCCCAGGAACACGGCGGCGAAACAGGTCAACGTGTATCCCGCACCGACCGAATTGGACCCGATGCCGGTCTGCGACGCTAGGAAGATTCCACCGACAACAGCACCGAACGAACACACCAACAGTCCCACTGTGCGCACGCGGGTGACCGATTGACCGACCCGTCGGCTGGACTCCATGTCGAACCCGGTCGCCCGCAATGCGAGGCCGGAGGGGCGACGTTGGAGCCACCATTCGGCTCCGATGGCAATGACGACGAGAACGATGAAAGGTGCAGGAACGAAACCGATTCCGAGTGAGAACATCGAGTTCAACCCGGGTGCGATAGTCCCCTCAGGCTTGGGTCTGAGCACGATAGCGAGCCCAGCAATGATAGCCATCGTCGCGACGGTCGCAACGATGGCGTTCACCTTGAGCCTCTCGATCAGGAATGCGTTGAGACATCCGATGACCAGCGCGGTGAGCACGAATGCCGGTACCGCGACGAGCAAGGTGCCCGCCGACAGATCCGGTAGCACCAGCGATGCGATGACTACGGTGAGACTCATGGTGGAGCCAACCGAAATATCCAGGCCACCTGACACCATCACGTATTGCTGTCCGAGCGCGACGAACGCGAGCGGCAAAGTCAGTAGCAAGAGGTTGGCAAGGTTCTGCGGAGTCCAGAAGACCTCCGATTGCGTTCCCGTGTAGATGGACACCAGTGCCAGCAGAATCAGCAGCATCGCCACTGGAATCTGGCCTGACACCCGACCGAGTGCCCGCCCCAACCAACTCGGGCCGATGGGAAGGCCGACCGACTCGTCGTCGACATCGACCGCACCGACGAAGCTGCGAACGATTGCGGCTTCCGTTGTGGGAGAGGGCAATTCCTCAATCGCCACGCCCTTCGACATGACGACGACTCGATCGCACAGTCCTGCCAGTTCCGAGGAATCAGACGAGTTGATCACAACGGCGACACCGGAGTCCGCGGTGTCGGCAATGAGGCTGTAGATGTCCAGACGTGCTTTCGCGTCCACTCCCTGAGTGGGTTCATCCAGCATCAACACCTTGACCTGGCGCAACGCGGCGCGCGCCAGCACTGCTTTCTGCGCATTGCCACCGGAGAGCGCACTGATGGGCTGATGCGCCGATGCGGCGACAATTCCCAGACTGGCTTTCGCGCTCTCGAACTCAGAATTGAGACGGCCCGGCAGGGCCAGTCCGAACGGTCCGGCGTCCGACCCGAGTTGGGTTGTGGCATTCGCCATCACCGACAGTGGCAGAAACACCGATTCTGCAGCGCGATCGCCGCTTTGGAAACTGATTCCGGCGTCCAGCGCCGAGGGCGGACTGAGCCGCTTGATCGGAGCACCATCCACCGAGACATCGCCTGCGTTCCGGTCGATCCCGATCATTCCGCGCAGTACTTCGCGTTGCCCGTTCCCTTCGGCACCGGCAATTCCCACGATCTCGCCGGCTGCGACGCTGATGTCGACAGGACCGTATCCTTGCCCACTGAGTCCGACGACCCTCAACCGCTCCGGTGCACCATTCACTCGCGGTGCGCGGGTGGGAAATTCGAGCGCAGTCGGCGCGCCCACCATCATCTCGACGATGTCGTCGACTTCCCAGTTTCCCGAATCGAAGGTTCCCTGGATGACGCCGTCGCGAATGACGGTCACGCGGTCGGCGAGACGCCGAACCTCAGGCAGTCGATGGCTGACGTAGACGATGGCCGTGCCCTCGTCGCGAGATGTCCGAACCAGTCCGTCGAGATGCTCTGCGTACCGCATGTCCAACGCTGCGGTGGGCTCGTCGAGCATCAGAACGAGCGGGTTGTGAGCCATGGCCTTCGCAACTTCGAGGAGCTGCCTGGAACCGGGTCCGAGAGCTCGCACTGTGTCGCCGGTTCCGAAGGGCAGGTCGAATCGTGCGAGCAGACCGTCGAGATCCTCCGGTGGCGTCTCACCGACAGAGTGGAACGAGAGTTCGACGTTCTGCCGAACGGTCAGGTCTTCCACGAGGGATGTGTCCTGGTAGGCAACCATGAGCCCGAGCTGACGAGCTCGCCGCACACCGCTTCCGGCGAGCTCCGTGCCACCGATCAACACATTGCCCTGCTCCGGCGTGAGTACACCGGAGGCCGATTTGATCAGAGTCGACTTGCCGGAACCGTTTTCGCCGACGAGCGCATGCACCTCGCCTGGTCGTACGTCGAAGGAGATCGAGTCGAGCGCTCGGACACCCGGGTATACCTTGGTGACATCGGTCATCACCAATACTGGATCGAGGTTGGTTGTCGACGCCTGCTCGACGGGAGAATTCGCTACGGTCATGACGCGGACAATGCGAGCGCGATCTGAGCGGGCGTCAGAAGACTCGGAACCGGTGTGCTGGCGGGGATGGATGGGTCGGCATTCTGCAGTACGCTGTCGAGCGGAACCACCGGGTTGGGCGAAATCATCTGCCGGTTGACGTCCTGCCCCGCTCTGAGCATGATTCCCGCAGTAACTGCGATTCGTCCGCTCCATACCTGACTATTGGTGACGAAGCTGGTTGGGTTGAGGTTGGCGTTCCGAGCTTCCGTGAACGCGGTCAGCCAGGACTGGTTCACCACGTCGGACATGACGACCGGCGGTGTCTGGCCGCGGTCGACGAACGGACGCACC
Organism: Rhodococcus sp. 05-2254-5; assembly: GCF_002258575.1. Classification (NCBI taxonomy): domain Bacteria; kingdom Bacillati; phylum Actinomycetota; class Actinomycetes; order Mycobacteriales; family Nocardiaceae; genus Rhodococcus; species Rhodococcus sp. 05-2254-5. The sequence goes on from NZ_NOZG01000023.1 coordinate 42,196, forward strand.
AAGTCTTCGGGGGTGTAGTCGTACACGATTGCACCCGGTGTGGTTCCGGACGACAGGAGTGCGTTGGCTGCCTGGGCTGTTCCCTGGGGAGTCCACTGCGTGAATCCTTCCAGTGCGCGAGTCCACCCTGCGGCTTGCATCGACCGCTCGAAGCACGGCTGCCATGTTGCTGCGTTGCTGTTTCCCGGGATTCCGGTGTACATCGCGTAGGACTTGTTGGGCGCGTTCGTCGCGGCGATCGCTGCACCTGCTTCGGTGTAGGTCTGGCAAAGGTCCGGAACCACCTGAGCCGCTACCGTTTCGACCACATCGTCGGGCAACGGTGTTTGGGCCTCGACGACGAGAATGCCGGCGTCCTTCGCCTGCTGCAGGACGGGGCCCACGGCTCCACCGTAGATCGAGTTGAGCACGATGACGTCGACGCGCTGTGCCACCAAGCTCTGGAAATTGGCGAGGAAACCGGCGACATCGGTGGACGAGTTGTAGACGATCTTCGCGACCTGCGGCGACGCTATCGCCTGAGCGGTGATCTCGCCTCGGAAGATGCTGCGCCACGGGTTGACGTTGTCGTTTGCGAACGCGACGGTGAGCGATCCGCGGCCGGTTTCGCAGACGTTGCTCTGCATGCACTCCGCAAACGTCTGATCTTGCTCGCCGGTGAGAGGAACGGATGCCACGGCCATGGTGTTCAGGATGGTCGGGTCGAGTGAATCCGCGGGAATCGGCTGTAGGAACGCCTTGTCGATGGTCGCCTGCAGGGCCTCGGGAGTGGCGATATCGGCCGACACCGGTTCCACAGACGCACCGCTGCCGCTATCCCCGGCAGTAGTGCTCGAGCAGCCTGCAACCAAGGCCGCTGCAGCCAAGGCTGCGGCGTATCGAGCGCGCCGTGAACGGGCACGATGGCGCTGATTGGGCAGTGACGCGGAAGATCTCATATCTGACTCCATGTGTTGGGGGAACGCGGGACCGAAGAAGGGAACATGTCAGCTCTTGCTGCGAAGCAACCGGGTGAATCGACGGACGCTGCTGGCGCCGACCGTTCCTACGGTGATTGCGGCGACGGCGATCACCAGGGCGGCGCCCTGGACGATCGTTCGGGCACCGGCGGAGAGGCCGAGGATCGCAAGAGCCTGGTCGAGCAACTGGAGAAAGATGCATGCGACGACGACGCTGGCGACACTCGCGGGCCCGCCCGCAAAAATTCCGCCTGCGATTCCGACCGCGGTCACCGTGGCCAGCTGATACGGAACACCCACGGTGCTGTCCGGCGTACCGACGAACCCGGACAGCAGCACTCCGGAGAGTCCGTAGAGAAGGCCTGCAGCCGCGAAGCTCGACAGCCGCACTCGGGTGACTCTGACTCCTAGTGCGCGCGCCGCTCTCGGATTCGAACCCACCTCCGCGACTCGTCGACCCGCACGTGTCAGGTGCAGTACGCCCGCGAGGAGTGCGGCCAGTACGACTGCGACCAGGAAGCACGCGTTGACGCGGAAGATCGACAGCTGCGCGAAGTCTTGGAGTGCTTGGGGCGCTTGCCCGGTCAGCGAGAAGGAGACGCCGGTCGAGTAGCTGATGAGGCCGGTGACGATTCCGAACGTCGCCAGCGTGACGATCAGTGAGTTGAGTCCGAGAACCGAGATCAATATCCCGTTCACCGTGCTGATCACCACCGCCATCGCTACCGCTGCGACGAGGACGAGCGGGACGTTGGCACCGTCCCCGCCGTAGTGGACGATGATTCCCGCCACTGCCGCAAGAATTGCCGGCACGGAGAGGTCGATAGCTCCGAGCATGATGATGAGCATCTGCCCCATGGAAGCGAGCGCAAGTGTCCCGGCGAGCGCCGTGACAACCCAGACCGAGTCTCCCTTGAGGCTGGCAGGTGCAACGATGAGCGCTGCAACGATGAGGAGCGCCAACGCGGCCCATGCCGCGAGGTAGCGACCGGGGTATCGATACTTGATGTCGGTCAGTCTGCGCGTGCTCCTCTTGGGAGCATGCGAACTCGCCGCCGTCGAACCACTCTGCACGACCGTTGACATTTGGTAACTTTCTTTACATTCAGCGAAAAAGACTGACCGAGGTGATGGCTGTCACAGCATGACTCAGAGTCGAGTCTCCGGTCAAGGCTTTCGGTCAAACAATTTACTGACTGTAGTGTTGAGCATGCCAGTGAATGCCGCGCGGGCTCACCATGTCCGGTCGTCAGCTCAAAGCCTGGCGAGAATCGTCCGCGCGCGAGAAATGACCGGTGGATCCACCATCTCACCGTCGATGGCGACAGCTCCCCCGCCTTCGGAAACCCAACCTGCATCGACGGCCGCCGCGACGCGACGCGCCCAGGCGATATCGGCCTCCGACGGACGTAGGACGTCGTGCACCAAGTCGACCTGACGTGGATGAATACACAGCTTGCCAGTGAGTCCCATTGCTTGTGCATGCATCACGTCGTCGATCAGACGTGCCGGGTCGTCCAACGACGTGGTGACACCGTCCACCGGGCCGGCGATTCCGGCTCCGGCGCTGGCGAGGACCAACTGAGACCTTGTGTAGAGGAACGCATCCCGTGAATCAGGATCGACCCGCAACGCTGCGGCAAGGTCGATGTGTCCGAGAGCAACCCGAACCACTCCCTCGGCGGCCGCGATCGACTCCGCCCGAAACACTCCGGCGGGTGTCTCGATCAGTGGTACCAACGGCAGTCCCGATCGGCGGTGCAAGGCCTCGACCATGACCGGAGAATCGGTCTTGGGGACCATGAGGGGCACACCGAATCTGCGCAACGAATCGATCTCGTTCTCGTGCCACCGCGAGTTCACCGCATTGATACGAACTATCGACACCGACTGTCGCCGTCCCGGTTCGAGCCACTGGACAACCGAGGCCAGTGCCGTGGACTTGTCGCCCGCACTCACCGCGTCTTCCAGGTCGAGAACAACGACATCCGATCCCGATGCATGAGCTTTCTCGAACCGGTCGGCTCGTGACGCCGGGACGAAGAGGAAGCTTCGGGCAGCTCCGATCTGCGCATGGACGCTCATCTCACGATCACGATCGGACGCCACACCAGCACCGTGGACGAACCCTGGTCGAGCGCGTCACGGCTCGAGGTGACAACTCGCAGTCCGAGAGCCCGGAGCCCGTCGGCGCTCGAGTCCACACTTTCGATCGTCACGGTCGAGGTGAGAAAATCTCCCTCGCGCACGGGGCCTACGTGATCGCAGCCATGCCAGCCGGCGACCGCAACGATTCCCGGAACGGCTTGACACACGTGATGGAACGCGATCCCGATGGAGTGACCGCCGTACACCAGCCTCTCTCCTCCTCCCGCCTCCGAATCGTGATGCACGCGTGCGACGTTCCCCGTCATTCGCGCGAGTTCGGGGGCACTGGAGACCACGTCGCCGCCGAGTACGTCGAGCTCGGTGCCCACCTCCCACGTCGTCGGACCGCCCGGTTCTGACAATTCGTGGACGTTCCATCCCGCCACCGACGAGAACAAGCCGGGATGTGCGGACGAGTCCGTTTCCGATGAGATGTCGTCGCGGTGGTCGGTCTCGGGGGCGAGCGGTGAGAGCAGAACCATCGCGCATCGGCGGTAGTCGAGGACTGTTCGCCCGTGCTGATCCACCGTGGTGATGCGCAGTACGACGAGTCCCGTCGGCGGCCGGTCCGGCCGGCGGGCGTTCTCACGAAGGGCTTCGACGACTGTCGTGGTTCGCAGAGTGTCGCCGACCACGGGAGAACGATGAAAATGCAGCCCTCGGTAGAACAGATTTGCTCGTACGTGTTGTGTTGCCGGTGTCGACTGGCCGATCGAGATGTCCCACACCAGAGCGGGGTTGACGATCGAGCCGCCGCAGATCGCCTGCGCGGACGCACGATCGAGGGACAGTGCATACCGGTTGCCCACGATCGAACTGTGCACCGCAGCGAGCCCGTCGGTCAGCGTTACCGCCGGCGCGGTATCGAACAGCTGGCCCACGACCAGTTCATCGAAATAGGGACTCCGGACCGATTTCCGAGGGGACTCGACCACCGACATGCACATACCACCATTCACGAGTTGACCGATGAACAGCTAGACTACTGTCAGATTATTGATTGGCTGCAAGGTTTTGCCGTAGATGTTGCTGAGATCCAGTCGGTGGGAACTCACTCGCAACCGGAAGAACGTGCACTCGGGCTACAGCGTGGGAGACTGTGAAAATACCGCCGCAATCTCGATACTTGCACCTCACACAACGCCTTCTGGAGATTCCATGACGTCATCCTCGACCAACTCGTTCAAAGCGCGACAGGTGACTCGTCCGCGCGATCAAGTCGAAGCGCAGTTGCGGGAAGCGATTCTGGACGGACGGTTCAAGCAGGGCGCCAAGCTTCCCCCCGAAACCGAGTTGGCCCAGCTCTTCGGGGTCAGCCGACCCACCGTGCGGGAGGCACTCGGAGCCCTGGTCAGCTCCGGCCTGATACGAAAGATCCCTGGAGTGGCGGGGGGTAGCTTCGTCAACACCGTGACCCCGCACTCGCTCAGTCAGATGCTGACCGAGTCGATGGACACCATCGTGCGCATCGGCGCGTTGGATATCGAGGAGATCACCGAGGTTCGCCGCCTCCTGGAAATTCCGGCCGCGGAATGGGCTGCGCGCAACCGAACGGACGAGGACATCGCCAAGATTCGCAGCGTCATCGACCTGCAGAAGAACATCACGATCGACGATCCCGAGATCCCGGAATACGACCTTCGCTTCCACACCGCGATCGGATACGCCTCCGGCAATCGCCTGCTCGCCGCATTCATCTCGTCCGTACACGATGCGACTCACCCCGCCCAATACTTGGACGTGACTCCCGAGGTCGCCAAGAAGACGGTTCGTCAGCACATTGCCATCGAGGCTGCCATAGAGGCGGGCGACGCGGAGAAGGCCGGCGCGGCGATGCGCGAACATTTGGACTTCGTCCTTCAGTACTCGCTTCCCTGCTAATTCCCGCAGCATCGGCGATATTGTCAGACATTATCCTGGCTGCTATTTTAGGGATCATGAGTACTACAGAACCGCAGCCGGCCGACGCGCCATCGAGAATTCTGGTCACGGGAGCTGCAGGTTTCGTCGGCTCCCACGTGGTGGAATTGTTGGCTGCCCAGTCGGACGCAGCGGTGCATGCCACAGACGCGGGCGGCGAGGCCATGCTGGGGCAACTGGACCAATTGCCCAATGTGACTGCCTCTCTCGCCGATCTACGCGATCGGTCTGCAATCACCTCGCTGGTTCGTGACGTCGATGTCGTTGTTCACCTCGCAGCCGTGCGAACCAAAGCGTCCTCCTCGAACACCCGCGACGCACACGAAGTCAATGTCGGCTCGACCTACGACCTGTTGACGGCGGCAAGCGACGCCGATGTCCGTCGGTTCGTCTTCGGGTCGTCGCACACGGTGTACGGCTCGTTCCCCAATCCGAACAGACGGCCGTTCGCAGAGGACGAACCGTGGGCCTGCACAGGCATCAACATGTACGCGGCCACCAAGCTCGCCGCCGAGGCTTATTGTGAGGCGTTCGCATCCGCAGGTGGTCCCGACTATTTGGCTTTACGACTCGGCACGATTTACGGCCCCCGCACCAGCCCCGGGTCGAACGGGTCGTTGATGACCGACCTGCTCGCGGCTGTTCACGACGGCCGGACACCGACCATTCCATGGGCCTCGGGCGCTCGACACGGCTTGATTCATGTTTCGGACGTTGCCGAAGCCGTCCGTCGCGCGATCGAATCCGATGCGACGGGAATGGCCGTGAACGTTTCCGGAACTCCGCGAACCTCCACAGAGATCTACGGCACCCTCGCCGAGCTGGCCGGGAGCGATCCAACGGCAATCGTCTTCGACGAGAACCGGACTCGGCATCAACTGGTCAGCCAGCGGAGGATGCAGGAGGTGCTGGGCTTCACGCCGCAGGTCGAACTGAAGGACGGCTTGCTCAGTGTGATCGAGTGGTTCCATTCGACGCAAGAGTGAACGACGAACGACGCCGACCTCACGGTCGGCGTCGTTCGTGGATACACGTCGATTCAGAAAACGATGACACCCTTACCTGCACGCTGCTGGTCGAATTCCTCGTACGCCTCGGACACCTCGTCCAACTTCCATCGGTGAGTGAAGAGGGCGTCGACCGGAAGGTTTTGCGCCACAATGAAATCGGCGCATTCCTTCTGCCCCACCCAGGACATCGACCATGACGTCATGACCGTCAGTTGGCGTCGAAGGTACGGCAACACGCCGATTCGAATCTCGGCACCGACACCCACGAAACATGCACGACCCCATCGCGCCAGACTGTCGATCAACGCGGCAGCTGCGATCGACGAACCTGACGTCTCCAATCCGACAGGAACGCCGTCGGCACCAGCAATTTTCCGAATCGCCTCCGGTACAGGCCCGCTCGCCGGATCGACGGCGGCCACCGCGCCGAAAGCGAGAGCCTGCTCGCGCCTCTCCGCGTTCAGGTCCACCGCGATGACGCGCGCGCCCAAGGCCGTCGCAAGCATGGTTGCCGACAGGCCGACCGGACCCTGACCGAACACCACCACGAACTTGCCGCCGACGTCGCCCACACGGTCGAGTGCGCCCCACGCAGTGCCCGTTCCGCACGAGATAGCAGCGCCCGCCTCAAAACTCAGTGTGTCGTCGAGTGGAACCAGTGTCGACGCCGGGACCTTGACGTAGGGCGCGTGACCACCGTGGTCGTCGCTTCCGAGCACCACGATCGGCTGCACAAGACACATCTGCGACCACCCCGACCGGCAGTCGGAGCAGGCCCCGCAACCGATGTAGTGGTGGATCATCACACGGTCTCCGACTTTCGCCACAGCATCGGACACACCCTCACCCACCGAGTGCACCACGCCTGCGGGCTCGTGTCCGGCGATACAGCGTCCGGCACTATCAGCTGCGGCGCGGTAATAATTGAGGTCACTTCCACACAGTCCCGACGCCTTGGTCGCCACGACGACCTCACCCTTACCCGGTGTGGGCTCGGGGAAATCACGCAACTCGATCTTGCGGTCGCCGAGATATACAGCTCCTTGCATCACTATCTCCCATCTCACTTCTCGAGTGGTATGCAGCGGTACGCCGGCTAACCGACGACCCCGCGTACGCGTAGTCCAGCAAGCTCGGCGTTCGACAATCCCAGCGCGTCGCCGAGAATTTCGTCCGTGTGCGCAGACAAGTCCGGTGCCGCACATGACTTCGCGTGTACATCGCCCCACCGCCACGGCGCGGCAGCGCTGAGCATGGTTCCGACTCCCGGCTGTTCGATTTGGTGCACGATGCCGGTTGAGTCCTCGAGCGCGATCTTCACGACCTCGCTCATGTCGCGGTACGGGCTCCACAGCACTCTCGCTGCGTCCAGCGATTTTTCTACGTTCGCGAAATCGCGCGTCGCGAACCAGGGCCGAAGTATCGATTCGATCGTATCCCGGAATCGGTACCGCGCACCCTCGTCGTCGAGATCCGCACCGAATGTCTGTGCCAGCGCTGTGAATATGCTCTCGGTGCCCGTGGCTCGCTGCAGGGCGTGCCACTGGCCTGTCGTCAGGGCAACCACCATCACGCGTCGTCCGTCGGACGTCTCGAAATCGACACCGAAGGTGCCGAACATGTGATTGCCCAGTCTCTCTCTGGCACTCCCGGATTCGTGCGCCTCGGCCAGCCAGCCCATCTCCGCTACACCGGCGAGCGCCACGTCCGACAAGGCAACGTCGACCTTGGACCCGCGTCCCGTTCGGTCCCGGTGGACAACAGCCGCCGCCACCGACGTGGCCGCGATCATTCCTGTCACCAGGTCCCACGCAGGCAGCACATGGTTGACAGGCCCGATCCGGTCACTCGGACCGGTCATCATCGGCACACCGACCTCTGCGTTGATCGAGTAGTCGACCGCCGGCAGTCCCCCCCTACGCCCCTCGATATGGACGTGGATGGCGTCGGCGCGGCGCGCGATCAGCTGCTCGTGTCGAATTCGGCTGCGCCCTACCATGTTGTCGACCAGGATCCCCGTGCCGGGACCGGGTGCGGTCACCAGCCCGAGCAGAAGCTCCAGCCCCTCCTCGGTGCGGTGGTCGATAGTCACGGAGCGCTTACCCCGATTCAGATTCGTCCAGAACAGGCTCGCCCCGGTACGGGAAAGCGGCCATCGTCCCGCATCGCTCCCGCCCGTGGGTGGATCGACCCGAATGACATCCGCACCGAGCTGGGACAACGCCAACCCGGCAGACGGCCCGGCGACGAACGACGACGCCTCGATGACGCGGATGCCCGCGAGCGGACCCGTCACCCGACCGATCACGGCATCGCCAGCGACGGGTCCGCTGCGACGAGGGCGTCGGCCACCTCCGCCGAGACACCAACCGCCTTCAACTCGACATACGCTTCGAGCCCCTCGGGCCCGTTCTCCCGGCCAAGTCCGCTGAGCTTTATTCCGCCCATGGGCGCGGAGAAGCCGGCCGGATTTCCATTGACCTCGACGGTGCCGGTGTGGATCCGTTCGGCGACACGCAGACCGCGCTGAGCGTCACCGGTAAACACCGCGCCGTTCAGCCCGTAATCGGAATCGTTTGCCAACTCGATAGCGTGTGCCTCGTCGCGGTACGACAGCACCGACACGACCGGACCGAAGATTTCTTCGCGCACAATCTTCATGTCGGGGGTGGCATCGACAAAGACTGTTGGTTCGACGAACCAACCACGATCCAGATGGGCGGGTCGACCACCGCCCAGAACGCACCGTGCACCCTCTGCTCGACCGGCAGCGATGTATCCCTCCACGATGGTGCGCTGGCGTTCGGTCACCATCGGACCGATCTGGGTGTCGGGGTCCATCGGGTCGCCCACAGGCATAGCGGACACCATGTCCACGAGGCGGTCGGTGAACTCCTCCTGCTGCGACTGGTGCACCAGAATGCGTGTCTTGAGCGAGCACACCTGACCGCTATTGCGGAACGATCCCATGCGGAGCGCTTCGACAGCCGCGTCCAGGTCGGCGTCGGGAAGCACGACCGCCGCCGACTTGCCGCCGAGCTCGAGAGTCACACGCCGCAGATCCTCGCCACAACGCGCCGCGATGCTTCGTCCCGCCGCGGGGGATCCCGTAAACGTGACCTTGTCCACCATCGGGTGTCCCACGAGGTAGGCGCTCGCCTCTCGGCCTGCAGGAACGACGTTCAGAACGCCCGGCGGCAGACCGGCTTCGGTAGCCATCTCGGCCAAGAGGTAGGCATCCAACGGTGTTTCCGGCGAGGGCTTGAGCACCATCGTGCAGCCCGCGATGAGAGCGGGTACGAGCTTCTGCACATTGATCGACAACGGCATGTTCCACGGCGACACCGCGGCGACGACGCCGACCGGGCTCCGCGTGACAAGAGCATTGGCCGATCCGGAACGTCGCAGCGCTCGCCACGGGAAATCAGCGGCGATGTCGAGGGACGCGTCGATGACCCTGACCGGGTTTGCCGCCTGAATCGTCCTCGATTGCGTAATTGGACAACCCATCTCGGTCGTGATGGTGGTAGCGAGATCCTCCGCGTTCTCGACGAACAGCTGCCGTAGTCGACGCAGAATCTCCAGACGATCGTCGAGCGTGGTGTTCGACCACTTGCCGTCGTCGAACGCCATGCGCGCAGCGCGAACGGCGGTGTCCATGTCCTCGATGGATCCCGCAGGCACCGTGCCGTACACCTCACCTGTCGTCGGAGAGACGAGCTCGGTCACCTCCGACGAGGCGGGCGCGATCCACTTACCGTCGACGAAAATTGTTTCGTACGTTGACCTCTGCATCGAATCCCTCACGCGTCCGCGGTTGCACGTGTTGCAGCGAGACGAATGTCCCGTGCGACGAGCATGCTCTGAACTTGATTGGTGCCGTCGTATATCTCGGCGACCTTCGCATCGCGCATCAGCCGTTCGGCCCCGAGCGAAACCAAATCTCCGTCCGGCCCCAGAAGCTCGACGCATCGCGCGGCAACGCTCGTTCCCAATGTCGTGCAGTGCATCTTTACCAAGGACACCTCTGCGACCGGCTCCTCGACACTGGCGTCGACCTGATCGGACACCGACAACAGCATTGCCCGCGCGGCCGTGATGTCGCCGCGCAATCTGGCGAGCTCGAACTGCAGATCCTGGGCATGCGCGGTCTTGGACGAGAGTAGATCTCGATAGTTCGCCCAGGCCACCACGACGTCGAACGCACCCTGTGCGAAACCGACGCCCTGCGCAGCGGCACTGATTCGAGATCGAACGACCGAGCGCAAGAGCAGTGGGTAGCCGTCGCCTTCTTCGCCCATCCGGGCCGAGACGGGGATCCGGCAGTCCTGGAACGACAACGTCACCGTCGACGCACCCTTCTGACCCAACTTCTTCATCGGCGCTCCCGGCACGAAGCCGTCGAGTGTCGCAGTGTCGAGAAGGAAGGCAGTGATACCCGACTTCCCGAGGGCGGTGTCCACAGTGGCGAACAAGACGATAACGTCGGCACGGTCACCGTTGGAGATGAATGTCTTCTCGCCGTTGACGATGTAGCTGTCCCCGTCGCGTCGGGCGACCGTTCGCATCGAACTGACGTCCGAACCAGCACCGGGCTCCGTGAGCGCGATCGATCCGATCGCAGTTGCCTTGCACAGCTTCGGTACCCACCGCTCGCTCTGCTCCTGCGAGCCCTGAAGGTGAATCGGGTGAGCGGCATGCATCTGCGTCATGTAAACCGTCGAGGTCGCACCACAAACGGCCGAGATGCGCAGCAGCGCTTCGGCATACGTCGAGGTGCTCGCTCCTGCACCACCCAGGGACTTCTGCATCTGCAGAACCCCGAGGCCCGCGTCCGCCAGTTCGGAGATCGCAGCGGAGGGGAACGTGCCGGTCGCGTCGATCGCCTCGGCTTCGGGCGCGATGGTGCGCGCGATAATCGAGTCGACAATGTCGATGATGTCGTAATCGACGCTGGCCCATGGTGTGTTCATGTGATCTCCTGATGAAAGACGGGTGCCCGACGCTCGGCAAAGGACGTGATGCCTTCCTGCCCGTCGCGAGCAGCTATGGATACGGCAGCGAGTGCAGCCTCGTGATCGAGCGCCGCCGCGCGGAAGGCGGACCGTGCAGCGTCGAGGATGTTCGCGACGCCGGTTCGGCTTCCCGACGCGATCAACTCGGCCAGTCTCCGAGCTTCCGCCGCCGAATCTTCGGGCGGTAGCGGGGGAACCGAGAGAAGACCGATCTGCCAGGCTCGATCGGCGTCGATTCGTTCGCCCCCGAGCATCATCGCAAGGGCTGCCGGTTTGCTCACCGACATCGCGAGCCGTTGCGTGCCACCGAAACCCGGGATGCAACCGATGCGTGCCTCGGGAAGGCCGAATCGGCTCCGATCCGATGCGACGACCAGGTGGCAGGACAGCATCATCTCGAAACCGCCACCGAGCGCGAAGCCGTCCACGTCGGCGACCACCGGCACCACCGAGTCGGCGATGGCCGTCATCGTTCGTTGGCCTGCTCGAATGAACGAGTGCGCGGCCTCGACGTCGAGTCCGCGGATCTCATCGAGATCGGCACCGGCGCTGAAGGCGCGGTCTCCGCTGCCGCGAATGATGATGGCTCCCAGGGAATCGTCGTGTTGCGCTTCGACGACGACGCCGAGGATCTCGCCGAGAACGGTGGAGTTGAGCGCGTTCAATTGTCCGGGCCGAACGATCTCGATGGCCAGAACTCGCCCGGAACGGGTGGTGTCGATCATGGAACCCACACGACCTCCTCGTTCGCCAACTCTGCGATCGCCGCGTCGTCGAGCCCGATCTCTGCGAGCACATGTCGCCCGTGCTCTCCGCGCAGCGGCGCCGGAATACGAGCCTGCCGATCCTCGCGATCGGAGGCAAGTCTCCACGGAGTCCCGACTCCGCGGAATGTACCCGCCACCGGATGCTCGTAGGACACAATTGCCGAGCGTGCTTCGACCTGCGGGTCCGCGACCACCTCCGACAACGAGTTGATCTGCGAGCATGGAACGCCGACGGACTGCAGCGTTTTCAGTGCGGTCTCCGAGGACATGGTCTCGAGCCGAGCTTGGAACAAGCCGACGACTTCATCCCGCTTGGCACGGCGATCGGCGTTGGTTCGCAGGTCCTCCCGCTGCCCCAGATCGTGCAAGCCGAGCGCCTCACACGCGCGAGTCCAATGACCATCGTTTCCGATGGCGACGACGATGGGACGATCAGCGGTCTGCATGGACTGATAGATGGCCACGACCGAGTCACGACCCGAGCACGGTGCGGGTTCCGGATCTCCTGCGAGGTAGCTTGCGATGCGCGGCGACATGAACGCCAGATCGGCTTCAAGCAAGGCGATGTCGACGATCTCGCCCTCCCCCGTTCGCTGCTGTTTGACCAGAGCCGACGCAACAGCGAACGCGGCGACGGTCCCTGCTGCCACATCGGAGAGCGCCGTACTGACACGCTGCGGCACGCCGTCTGCACCCGTTACACTCATGATTCCCGATCGGGCCTGGGCAATGAGGTCGTAGCCCGGGAGCGCAGAGTCCGGTCCAGTGAGCCCGAAGCCCGAGAATGCGCATATAACCAACTTTGGGAATGCTTTTCGCAGAGTTGCTGGACTCAAACCGTGCTTGTCGAGTTTGACCGGGTTGATGTTCTCGATGAAGACATCGGCGGTTTCGAGCAATTTGAACAGGACGTCGCGGCCGGCCTGTCCGCGGATGTCGAGGCACATGCTGCGCTTGTTGCGATTGACCGACAGGAACCACGCGGCCTCACCGTTCAAGAATGGAGGGCCCCATCCGCGCGCGTCGTCCCCGCGAATCGGTTCGATCTTGATGACGTCGGCACCCATGTCTGCGAGGTACATCGAGGTCGTCGGTGCAGCGTAGGACGACGAGATGTCGACTACCCGCACACCGGCCAATGGCCCAATGGATGCGTCCATGCTGTTCTCCGATTCTGTGCTGGTGCCGCTCTCGCGCGATGCGGCGGTCATGGCAGCACTGTTGCTTGAGAACCCAGACCGAGCTGGGCAACCCGTGCCAGGTGAAAGCGCCGCCCACCAGCCCTCGACTGGATGCTGACTGCATCGCGCAACAGTCCGGCGATGGGGTACTCCTCGATGTATCCATACCCGCCGTGGGCCTGCACGGCATCGATGCACACGGCGACGGCTGCGCGCCCGGCCACGGCCGACACCGGCGACGAACTGTCGCCGTCGAGGGCCCGCAGCAGCAACGCCTCCGCTTCTCGAACGCGGAGATCCATCTCGGCGAGCAGGGCACGCAGACCCGCGAAGGACGCGACGGGGACGCCGAACTGGTGACGCCCCAGAACGTAGGACTGTGACTCGAGCACTGCCCGTCGGGCTGTGCCGATCAGCGCGGCCCCGGTGAACAGGTCCCACCGCGAGACCAGTTCCGTTGCGTCGCAACCCTCGACCACTGTGCCCGAGTCGATGGTGATGGAGACGAGCTCCGCCTGCGCCAGACCGGATCGTTTCGCGCTGGCGTCGGGGACGACGAGGTTCCACGGTGCTGAAGACACCGACCCGGTCACTGAGTCCCAGACAACCACGCGCTGTGGCTCCAATGCCGACGACACCACGGTCGTCGAGCCTGCGAAGGCCAATCCGAACGTCGAGCCACCCGGCCCTACATCTCGGCCGACATGGTCGGCCGCGTAGCGCCCGGCGAGCACGAAAGCGAGCGACGGAGAGGTCTGCGCGACTTCTCGCACGGTATGAGCGAGCCAGGCCAGACCATCGGGCTCATCGGCGACATCGCCTGCGAGCTCGAGAAGCCCGGTACTTTCCAACGCCCCCCGTGAAGCACTCATCGAGTCGGACGAGTCGGCCACCGACGATGCAACCTTCGTGGCTGTCGCCAGAAACTCCCGTAGCTCGGAGCCGAGGCCGCTCATCGGTTGAACTTCGAACGGTCGGGCTCGCGGCGCTGCTCGAACGATTCGGACATCTCGGTGGCCTCCTGAGTGCTGCGATACGCAGTGAGCAAGAGGTCGTGAGCCATCCGAGCCTGTCCGACGACACCGGTGTGGCGTCCGGAGAACGCAGCCTTGAGCGCACTGAGGGCGAAGGGGCCACGGCTGCGCAATGTCTGCGCCAACTCGATCGCATGGGAAACCGGATCCTCGGCGATGTCGTTGACGAGCCCTATCTCCTGCGCTTGCTCGGCGGTGTACTTGCGGTTGAGGTACCACATTTCCTTAGCGCGTCGACGCCCGATCGTCTGCTCGAGGTACCACGTGCCGTACCCGGCGTCGAAGCTTCCCACCATGGGCCCGACCTGCCTGAAGATCGAATGCGGTGCTGCAACGGTCAGGTCGCAGACAACCTGGAGAACGTTGCCGCCGCCGACAGCGAATCCATTGACGGCTGCGATGACCGGTTTGGGCATCGTGTCGATGAACTCGTACAAATCGATGACCGGCATCACGCTCGAGTAGTCGAGCGACGTAAGTTCCTCGTGTTCGCCGCCGATACAGAAGAACTTGTCGCCGACTCCGGTCAGCACCGCGACATCCACCGACGGCGTCTCACGCACCATGCGGAATGCGTCGAGCAACTCGCGGGCGGTGGTGAAACGCAACTTGTTCGCGTTCTCGGGGCGGTTGATCGCAATGGTCGCCACCCCCTCGTCGACCGAGACGACGATGTCTTCGTAGGTCATTGCGGTACCACTTTCTGTTCCGGTTCAAAGATCGATCTTTGTAAGACATTTAGTCTGATACTTTCTTTACAGAAACGTACATTGTCATACAGATAGAAGCAACAAGTTTCGTCCGTCTCGCAGCCTTACCATCGACTTCCAGGAGAGAACATGACCACAGCATCCACTCCGATCTGCGTCGTGGGCGCAGGCACAATGGGGCGTGGAATCGCGCAGACCGCGCTCGCTGCGGGCCATTCGGTCACTATCGTCGATCCACAGGAACATCAGCTGGTCGCCGCGGCAGCCGACATCGAAGCCCGCCTGACCAAACGGCACCCCGCATTGGCGGCCGACCTCGAGTCCGCGTTGACCACCTGCACGTCGATCCCACTCTCCCCGCGTCATCCGAACACCGTGGTCATCGAGGCGGTTCTCGAGTCGCTCGATGTCAAGTCTGCTGTCTTCACAGCAGCCGCGGACCACTTCGGCCCGCAGTGCATTCTCGCCACCAACACCTCTTCGCTGTCCGTCTCCGCGATCGCCGCACGCTGCCCACTCCCCACCCGGGTCGTCGGAATGCATTTCTTCAACCCGGTTCCAGTGATGAAGCTCGTCGAAGTCGTCACGGGGCTGCAGACCGACCCGCAGGTCGCAGAAGAGATCGACACGCTCGCGGTCGCATGGGGCAAGACGGTCGCTCGAGTGACGAACGCACCGGGCTTCATCGTCAACCGGGTCGCTCGTGGCTTCTACGGTGAACCCCTCCGACTACTCCAGGAGTGCGTCGCCTCACCCGCCACCCTCGACGCGGTCATCCGCGGCTCCGGGCAGTTCAGGATGGGGCCGTTCGAGCTGATGGATCTCATCGGCAACGACGTCAATGCAGCAGTGACCAGAACGGTCTGGTCGGCTTTCAACTTCGATCCCAGGTTCGAGCCGTCGCGAATCCAGGACGAGCTAGTCGCCGCGGGACGCTACGGACGCAAGAGCGGGCATGGCTTCTACTCCTACGCCACAGAGCACACCCCCGCCGAAGCTCCAGCGCAGGTCCAGCTCGGCGCGCTTGCACCGCATGCCGTTCGACGCGGTGACAGCGCCGAGCTGGACGCGGTGTTGGAGCGATCCAGCATCGCAGTCACCCGCGACGAGCAGGCACCGGACGCACAGGCGGAACTCGTTCTCGACGGAACAGTCGTCGTCATCACCCGCGGCCGCACCGCGAGGTCGGAATCGGCAGCACGAGGCGGCACACCCGTCGTCGTTCTCGACCGCTGCATCAGCGTTGCCGAGGCCACTGCGATCGCGGTCGCATCGTCGCATGTGGAGTCGCTTTCGGCGGTGGCGGCCATGCTGCACCGGGCAGGCATCACCGCCCACCCCGTGTCCGACGTGCCCGGCCTTGTGCTCGCTCGGACCCTTGCCGTCATCGCCAACGAAGCCTGGGAGGCAACGATGCACGGCGTGGCCTCCCCCGCTGACATCGACATCGCGATGAAACTGGGCACGAACTACCCGGCAGGCCCGTTCGAGTGGACTCGCGATTGGTCACGTGCAGCTGTGTTGGAACTGCTCGACGCGCTGTGGTTCAGCTACCACGACACCCGCTACCGGGCCAATCGCCTACTGCGGGACTGACGCGAAAATCCCGTACGTTCACGCCGATGCGCGAACGTACGGGATTCTTCATGCCATGTAGCGGACGATGTCCTCTACCCGAGCCTTGGCGTCGCCGAACAACATTCGGCTGTTGTCTCGGAAGAACAGCGGGTTCTGCACACCCGCATACCCGGTTGCCATGGAACGTTTGAACACAATTACATCCTTGGCTTCCCATACGCGCAGCACCGGCATACCCGCGATCGGTGACGATGGGTCCTCGGCCGCGGCCGGGTTGACTGTGTCATTTGCGCCGATCACCAGCACCACGTCGACACGATGCAACTCGTCATTGATCTCGTCCATCTCCAAGACGATGTCGTAGGGCACCTTCGCTTCGGCGAGTAGCACATTCATGTGGCCGGGCAATCGACCTGCAACCGGGTGGATGGCGAACTTCACGTCAACTCCCCGCTCACGCAAAGCCTTGGCCAACTCTGCGACGGGATACTGCGCCTGCGCGACAGCCATTCCGTAACCCGGAGTGATGACCACCGAGGACGCGTTCTGCAGAAGGTCCGCCGCAGTCTCTGCGTCGACCTCACGGTGCTCGCCGTAGTCGGTATCGTCCGAGACCGAAGCGGTGGAACCGAATCCACCGGCGATGACGGAGACGAACGAGCGATTCATCGCTGTGCACATGATGTAGGACAGGTACGCGCCCGAGGATCCGACAAGGGCTCCCGTCACGATCAGCAGGTCGTTGTTCAGCAGGAAGCCCGAAGCCGCTGCAGCCCAACCGGAATACGAGTTCAACATCGACACGACCACCGGCATGTCGCCACCGCCGATTGACGCCACCAGATGCCAGCCGAGGGTGAACGCCAGAACGGTGACCGCAACGAGCAGCCACAGCGACGGCACCGCGACGAACCAGACGGTGAGCGCGAAGAAAGCCACCAACGCCCCGATATTGAGAGCATTCTTGCCGGGAAGCATCAACGGGGACGAAGACATCTGGCCGGACAGCTTCAGGTTCGCAACGATCGAACCGGTGAACGTCACCGCCCCGACGAACACTCCGATGAACACCTCGGCGTGGTGAATACCCTCCACCGCCCCGGACTCGAAGGTTTCGTGCGCGAGATAGCCGTTCCAGCCCACCAGTACCGCTGCGAGCCCAACGAAAGAATGCAGTAGAGCAATTAGTTCCGGCATCCCCGTCATCTCGACCACCCGGGCACGCCACCGCCCGATGGCCGCGCCGATCAGCAGCGCCACGACGAGCAATCCGATTGCCACGCCGCCCGAGCCGTCGACGATCACCACGATGGTAGAGCCGACGGCGATCGCCATTCCCACGATGCCGTAGGCGATGCCGTTCTTCGAGGTTTCGTGCTTCGACAGCCCTGCGAGAGAAAAAATGAACAACACAGCGGCGACGAGGTACGCGGCGCTCGTCGCGGACAACACGGTCATGATGCCTCAGCCTTTACTGAACATCCGAAGCATCCGCCGAGTGACCGCGAACCCTCCGAACACGTTGATTGCGGCCAGAAGTGTAGCGACGAAAGCCAACACACGGATCACGCCGGCATTGGTGGAATCACCGCCAACACCGAGTTGGACTATCGCACCGACGACGATGATGCCGCTGATCGCGTTGGTCACCGCCATCAGCGGCGTGTGCAACGCATGAGCAACGTTGCCGATCACGTAGTACCCCACGATGACCGACAGCACCAGCACCGTCAAGTGTTGCGGGAGTGGAGCGGGCGCAAATCCTAGAATCAGGAAAAAAGCAAGCACTCCGCCCGCAAGCCAGACCCATCGATGCCAGATCGGCCGGGGCAATTGTGCCTGCGGAGCGACCACTTCGGCGGGTGCGGCGAGCGGCGCTGCGGACACTGCCGTCGGCGGCGGCGGCCATGTCGTGTGGCCGTCGCGCACCACGGTGACACCGCGCTGAACAACATCGTCGAAGTCTATGACCAATCGGCCGTCTTTCGCCGGTGTCAGCAGCGTCAGAAGGTTCACCACATTGGTGCCGAATAGCTGCGAGGCCTGGGTGGGAAGTCGGCGCGCCAGATCGGTATAGCCGAGGATGACCACACCGTTGTCTGTGACGACGCGCTCCCCGGCAACGGACCCGGCAACATTTCCGCCCTGTCCGGCAGCCATATCGAGCACGACACTTCCCGACTTCATCGAGGCGACATCAGCCTCGGTGATCAGACGAGGTGCCGACCGCCCAGGAATCAGCGCGGTGGTGATGATGATGTCCACATCGGCCGCCTGCTCGGAGTAGATTTCCGCCGCGCGTCGGCTGTAGTCCTCGCTGGTGGCCTTGGCGTAACCGTCGGTCGACACCGCCTGCGCCACATCTACTTCGAGAAACTCTCCACCGATGGAACGGACCTGTTCGGCAACCTCGGGTCGCGGATCGGTGGCCCGAACAATGGCCCCGAGGCTCGAAGCCGTGCCCACTGCCGCCAGCCCCGCCACCCCGGCTCCGGCAACCAGCACCCTCGCAGGTGGGACCTTGCCTGCGGCGGTCACCTGACCGGTGAAGGACCGACCGAACTCGTGAGCCGCTTCGATCACCGAGCGATAGCCGGCGATGTTCGCCATCGACGACAGAACGTCCATGGACTGCGCGCGCGAAATACGAGGCACCGCATCCATCGCGAGAACTGTCAGATTCCGTTGTGCCAATGCTGCAACGAGTTCCGCGTTCGACGCCGGACCGATCAGACTCACTGTCGTCGCGTCGTCCGACAATCGGTCGATCTCCACCGGTGTCGGTGCATCGACCTTCAGGACGACCTCGGCAGCCCACACGACATCACCTGAGGCCACGGTCGCGCCCGCCTCGCGGTACGCACTGTCGCTAAAGCTCGCCCTCTCCCCCGCACCCTGCTCGACGAGGACCTCGTAGCCGAGGCCGAGAAGCTTGCGAACGCTGGCAGGGGTTGCTGCAACACGGGTTTCACCCGGCGTCGACTCGGCAACCACCCCGAGGCGCATGGGTTCGCTCAACTGCTCGAACCAGCGCTGTAACGCTCCATCACGGCAAGAATTCCAGTCCGGACGTCGGGCCGGGCGATCAACTCGATGTTCGCGGCCAGGCTTGCCCGGAGTGCTGCGTCCAATTCCACAGTAGATATCGCACGAGTGATCTTCTTGACGCTCGCGTACGTGGCCGATGGGCCGTGCGTCATATCATGGGCCAACTCCTGCGCCCGGTCCATCAACTCGTCGGGCTCGCGGACCTCGCCCACCATGCCAAGAGCGAGAGCGCTTTCGGCGGAGATGAACTCGCCCGTCGCGAGCAGTCGTAAAGCGGCCGCCGAGCCGATGAGCGAGGGCAGAAGGTACGCGCCGCCGGCGACCGGAACCATGCCGAGATTGACGTAGCTCTCGGCGAACCGTGCCCGCGAGGACGCGATCCGAACATCGCACGCGAGGCCGAAATCGAGTCCGCCTGCGGTAGCAGCACCGTTGTAGGCGGCGACGACCGGAACGGGAGCGCCCCACAGCATGCGCACCGTCGCCTGCACCGCAGGCATCCAGATATCGGCGAGGTAGTCCATCAGTGCATCGGGCCCATCGCCGGTATAGACGCCGTACATCTCACGAACATCGGCACCTGCGCAGAACACCTTGCCGGTACCGGTGAGCACCACAGCGGAAACCGAGTCGGTCTCCGCGAGTTCGGTTACTGCTTCGCCCATGCGTTGCACGACATCCGGAGTCACCGAGTTTCCCCTGTCCGGTCGGTTCAGCCGCACCGTTCCGACTCCGTCCGCCACTGATACGACGATATCGGTCACGTCACTTCTCCACTCTGGTCACGTTGGCAGGGACGCAGCTGGGGTCGGCGACCCAGGACTGCACGGTCTTCTTGATGTCGCCGCGGGCAATCTTCGACTCTCCCGATGCGCGTGGAATGGGATCTGGTGACACGAAGATATGTCCGGGCCGCTTGAACCCGGCGAGGTTGGTCTTGAGCCACTGATCCAGTTCGAGGCCGATCGACTCCCAGGGCTCCGAAAGGTGAACATACGCAGCTGGAGTCTCCCCCCATTTCGCGTCGGGAACACCGACTACGACGGCCTCGCGGACAGCAGCGTGCTCCTCGAATGCCCGCTCGATCTCCACAGGTTGAATATTCGTACCGCCCGTGATGATCGTTTCGCTCGCTCGACCCACGATGTAGATGCGCCCCGCGTCATCGAAGTGGCCGAGATCCGAGGTGCGCCACCAGCCGTCGGGTAGCGACCGTTCGGCGTGCTCGGCCTCGGCACCGAGAAGAGTGCTCGCGACACTCGGCGTGCGGATGACGAGCTCGCCGTCGACACCCGGTTCCGGACTGTCCAGGACAACGCCGTCGGCGTAGACAGAGAACTCGACACCGGGGACCGGGCGTCCGATCGACGCCCAGAGTTCGCGGTGCTTCATGTCGGTTCGCGACAGCAGCGTCGTCGATGCGGGCGCTTCGGTCTGGCCCCAGCACTGAATCAATGCGTTCGTGTGTTGCCCCACCACCTCGAGCGCGGGCAGAGCCGCCGGTTCACCGGCCAGCATGAGGCAACTGAGCGAGGATTCTCGGAGCGCGGACAGTCCCGTAAGCGTGCTCATTCGCCGTAGCATCGTCGGTACCGCGAACATCCACGTGATACCGCGTCGGACGATCACCTCCAGCATCTGCTCGGCATCGAAGCGATCCATGAACACGTTGGTTCCGCCGCACAGCAAGGTGGGAAGAATACTCCAGCCACCGGCGTACACCAGCGGCGCAACTTGCAGCGTTCGCGGCCTGTCGACGGGTCCACTGCTGCTCATCACCCAGGTGTTCCCGAGGATCGCCGCACGAGCACCGCGATGAGAGATGGCTATCCCCTTCGGTTTTCCGGTGGAGCCGGAGCTGAAGCGAATGTGATAAAGGTCGTCGGGACCGGTCGCGGCCTGTACGGATGTCGGTGCGCCGCCTGCGATGATCTCGGCGAAGTTCAGCCATCCGTCCCGTGGCCCGATGTGCACTCGCAGGATGTCGGCGTCGTGGAGAACCTCGTCGAGTACGGCAGAGGATGCCTCGTCGGCGACGACAAGTCGAACGTCCGCCAGTTCGATGCACCGACGGAGCTCGTTCGGAGCGAACCGATGATTGAGGGGAACTTTGACGAGTCCTGCTTTGAGCAAAGCGAATTCGAGCACCACGTACTCGACGTGGTTCTGCGCTACGTATGCGACGCGACTGCCCGGCGTCAGGCCGAGGCCTATAAAGGCGTTGGCCAAGCGGTTCGACGAGAGTACTAGTTCGGCGATGGTCAACCGATGCTGTCCGACAATGTCTTCCGCAGCCACCTCGTGCCCGGGGCGACGTTGGATCTGACTCATCAACTGGACGACGGTCTGGGCGACCGCCGGTGACTGCGCACTCATCATTAACCTTGACCGAAGCCGATTGGCATGGTCGCCAGTGACAGCCCGCCGTCGACCACGATGGTCTGGCCGTTGATGACAGCGCTCTGGGGAGAGCACAGGAACGCCATGACCTCGGCGACCTCGGCCGGTGTCGGGTACGCACCCGACGGGGTCTGCGCGAGCCACTGCGTCGCGTAATCGTCCCACGCGTCGCCGGCGTAGTAGCGGAAGGAGTCGGTGTCGATCGGTCCTGGGCAGACTCCGATCGTGCTCACCCCGTTGGCAGCCAACTCGATCGCAAGGTACTTCACGATCGTCTCCATCGCAGCCTTGGCCGCGCCGAGGAGGCCGTGTCCCGGGAGGACGCGGAAGCTGTCCCAACCGCTGACAGCCATGACGCGACCGCCACGGTTCATGTGTGGCAGAGTCAGTCGAACCAGGTCGAGGAAGCCCTGCACCGTGATGCCCATGGTCTTCTCGATGTGACGTCCATGAATGTCCATCAGCGGCTTGAACGCGCTGGCTGCGGCGTTGGCCACGACGACGTCGAGGGAGCCGAAGCGGTCGACCGCGTGTCCGATCATGGCCTCGACGGCGGCAGTGTCGGACACGTCCGCCTGCACAGCGAGTGCCTTTCCTCCTGCCGCTTCGATGGCCTCGACGGTCTGGCTCGCGGCCTCGGTGTCGCGGCGGTAGTTGACGACGATGTTTGCGCCTTCACCGGCGAGACGCAACGCGAGTTGCTGCCCCATTCCGCGGGAACCGCCGGTGATCAGGACCGTTTTGTCACGCATGGGGTGAACGACCTCTCGGTGTGGGATTGGAGAAACTCATGATCGGAATGGCAGGGCGGCGCGTCATGAGCCCATCGTCAATCCTCCGCCGACGCACAGGGTCTGCCCGGTGACGTAGCTGGCACCGTCGCCCGCGAGATATGCGATCGCAGCTGCGATTTCGGACGGCTCACCCGCTCGACGCATCGGCACGCCCCTCAGAATGCTGCCCAGCACCCCACCGTCCGCGCCGTCACCGGATACCAGACCTTGCTCCTCGAGCAGGGGGGTGGCGGTGATACCCGGTGCCACTGCGTTGACACGGATACCGAAGCGGGCCCACTCACGAGCGAGCGACTTGACCAACGCAATGATGCCGGCTTTGGCGGCCGAGTAGACGGCTTCGCCGGAGGTGCCGACCGTGCCTGCTTCGGACGAGGTCAGCACGATGCTTCCGCCGCTGTCCTTCATCACGCGACCCGCGGCCGCCGACAGGTAGATCGCCGACATCAAGTTCACGTCGATGATGCGACGCCAGTAGTCCGGAGACTCGTCGAGGAACTTCGTGATCGCCGTCCACCCCACGGTGGAGACGACAGTGTCCAGATGCCCGACGGCCTCCACGGCGGCCGCGA
Organism: Rhodococcus sp. 05-2254-5; assembly: GCF_002258575.1. Classification (NCBI taxonomy): domain Bacteria; kingdom Bacillati; phylum Actinomycetota; class Actinomycetes; order Mycobacteriales; family Nocardiaceae; genus Rhodococcus; species Rhodococcus sp. 05-2254-5. Next base: position 65,332 of record NZ_NOZG01000023.1, read on the forward strand.
CCAGCGCGTCGCAGGCCTCCGGGTCGGTCGCGTTCCACGACTGTCCCAGATCGATGATCCCGTCCACTTCGGCGGCGAGTGCTGTCACCGACTGCGCATTGAGATCCGCCGCGACGACGCGAACTCCCGCGCCCGCCAATTCGATGGCGCTCGCGCGTCCGATTCCGGATCCCGCTCCCATCACCAGCGCGGTGCGGGTGCCATTACGTTCTGTCATCGACGATTCTCCTGTAGAACTCGAATACGCTGGTCGGTCGTGGTCGTGGTCACGCGTAAAAATATCATGGTGCGTATTGTCTGACAATACAGTTGCTGTTAATCAGCGAGTTCGTCGTGCGCCCACGACAAGGCCTCTACGACGGGTACTAGGCCGAGGCTTGTGCCGAGTTGGAGGATGACGATCTGTTCTATCTCCTCCAGCGTCGCGCCTGCATCCTTCGCGCGCGTGCAATGCACGCGGAAACCTCCCTCGTTCCGCGTGACAGCAAAGCCCACCAGCAGACTGAACTCCCGCTGTTTCGGTTCGAGAGTGCCGTACGAGTCGGCGGCCACGCGCAGCCCACGGAAGGCATCGGCTACGTCCGGCGCGGTTTCGCGAAGACGGTCCAGATTGGAGACGAACACATCCTGCTTGCTCAACGGGTAACGCACGTCCATCGAATTCACTCCTCTGTTCGTTGTGTGGCGGGGTCGGAACGGTCGATCGATCGCTTCAGGGCAGGCACGTTGTAGCCATCGGCGTATTCGGCGGCAGATTCCTGGATCGACGCTTGGGGTGCCCGCGCGTACAGCCTGCGGCGACTGACGAAAGTGCCTGCCTGCCGGTGTATTCGGACAGCCGACTCGACTGCGGTCACAAGCGAGACGGTTCCGTCGAGGAGCGGTGCACCGTCGACGTCGCGGATCCCCACTGCATTGAGGAACGCGGTCAGGCGACCACCCGCGGGGATGACCACCTCTGCCCCTTTGTCGAGGGACGCTCGCGCCGCCGCGACAAAGGAGTCGATCGCTTTCTGGCGACCACTGTGGTCCGAAAAGCACGCATCGAGTTCGTGCGGAGTCAGGCCCATGCATTCGATGCTCGCGAGCCGGTCGCGCAATCCGTATCTGGCGACGTTCTCCTCGAAGCGACCGCCGAAGTAGGGATTGACTCCTACGAGCGAGAACTGACTGCCCATCATGCAGGCCGTCAACATCGAGGTCTCCCCGAGGCCCAGCACCGGGATATCGACCATCGACCGTGCCTCGCGAAGCGCCGGATCGAGGATGTTGCCGATCGCCACCGCGTCGAAGCCGTCCTGTTCCGCACCCACGACGGAGTCGAGGATCGACACCCAGTCGAGTACTTCGAAGAACCGGAAGCTGTCGATGCGGCCGACCCGCGTGCCTCGGAGTTCGAACTCGACCTCCGGTGACTTCACCCCGTCGATATAGGTCCGCAGATACGGAAAGTAGTTAGGTGAGTATCTCTCCCGAGACATGCTCAGATACAGGACTCGTGTCACCTCACGCCACCCGCTCGAATATTGCAGCCAGTCCTTGACCGCCGCCCATGCACATGGTCTCCATCCCGTATCGCGACTCTCGTCGATCCATCTCCCGCAACAGGTTCGCGAGAATACGACCTCCCGTCGCTCCGATTGGGTGGCCGAGCGAGATGCCGGAGCCGTTGACATTGACGCGGTCCAAATCGGCGTTGCTCAACTCCCATCCGCGGAAGCAACCGATCACTTGAGCAGCAAAAGCCTCGTTCAATTCGATTAGATCGATGTCTTTCCAGGACAACGACGCCCGTTCGAGGGCCCGCCGTGCCGCCGGAACAGGGCCGATACCCATCAGCTTGGGCTCGACGCCGGCCAGGGACCAGCTCACGAGCCGCGCCAACGGACGCAACCCGAGCTGCTCGGCCTTCCCTGGCGTCGTCACGATCGCTATTGCGGCCGCGTCGTTCTGACCGCTGGAGTTGCCGGCCGTGACCGACGCGCCGGGCAGGGTCGCTCCCATTATCGGTTTCAGCCGCGAGAGTGACTCGATTGTGGTGTCCGGGCGCGGATGCTCGTCTTGAGAGACGATGAGTGGCTCACCTTTTCGACCCGGAACGACTACAGGGATCATCTCGTCCTCGAACAGCCCGGCGTCGATGGCCGCAGCAGCGCGCTGCTGCGACCGCAACGCCCACTCATCCTGCTGTTCGCGCGTGACAGAGTACCTCGCTGCAACGTTCTCGGCGGTCTCGATCATTCCGCCCCGAACTGGGTACCGCCGCCCTCCAGAATTGCTACGCGGGCTCGCGAGTCGATCACAGAGATCGGGCAGACCGCCTGAGTTCCATCGGGCATTCGGCATGTAGTACTCCGCTTGACTCATACTCTCGGCACCGCCGGCCAGCACCAGATCAGACCCCCCGGTAGCGACCTGCATGCATGCGTACAGCACAGCCTGGAGACCGGACCCGCAGCGCCGGTCTATCTGTAGACCTGGCACTGACACATCGAGACCGGCGTCGAGTGCTGCAATCCTGCCGATGGCGGCTGCCTCGCCGTTCGGGTAGCCCTGGCCGAAGATGACATCGTCGATATCCTCGGCAGTCAGACCAGTGCGATCGACCAGACCTTTCATCACCGTCGATGCGAGGGACGTCACCGGGACGTCCTTGAAGATGCCTCCGTAGCGGCCCACCGGCGTACGGATCGGCTCGCAGATCACTGCATCGGTCATGCTTGTTCCTTTCACTGTTCAGACGCTCGCTTCTCCGCCGTCGACCGCGATGGTCTGCCCGGTCAAAAAATCCGGTGCCGTAAGCGCCAGGTACGCCACGACGTTGGCGAGTTCGTCCGGCGTGCCCATGCGGTAGGCCGGAATGCGGCGCATGACCTTGGCCATGGCTGCGTCGTCGGCGCGGAGTTCGGCATTGATATCGGTTGCGAAGTAGCCAGGCGCAACGGCATTCATCTGCGCCCCGAACCGCGCCCATTCCGCAGCGACGGACCGAGTGAAGTTGATGACGGCACCTTTGGACGCGCAGTACGCGGAATATCCAGGCCGGCCAAGCAAGCCGAACACCGAAGCAACGTTCACCGCGCGCCCGGACCCGGCAAGAGCGAATCGCCGTCCGGCCTCACGACTGCACAGGAACATCCCGCGGACGTTGGTGTCGAAGATGCGGTCCCATTCGGCCTCGCCGAGATCGACAAGGTTGACACGGTTGGCGATACCCGCATTGTTCACCAGCACGTCAATCCGGCCGAAAGCATTCTCCGCGTCCTCGAACAATGCCGCCACTGAGTCGGAATCGGTCACATCCGTTGCGCGCACCAGCGCGCGTCCGCCCTGCGTTTCGATCCTGGACTTCACTTCTTCGAGCGGCTCGATCGATCTTCCGGCGAGGACAACCGGGGAGCCTTGACGCGCAACCTCGAGCGCTATCGCCTCACCGAGCCCTCGCCCAGCACCAGTAACCACTACTACCGAATTAGACATGCATGTAATATGTCTGACATCTAGTACCTTAGTCAAATGCATTTACAGAGGAGATACCGATCATGAGCCGACTCGCGCGCACAACGGGACTGACTGCCGAGCAGGACGAGATACTCGATGTCGTTCGACGCTTCGTCGAGAAGAAGATCATTCCCGTCGCAACCGAGTTGGAACATGCAGACGAGTATCCGACGGAAATCGTCGAGGGACTCAAGGATCTGGGAATTTTCGGACTCATGATCCCGGAGGAGTACGGCGGTCTCGGCGAGTCACTGCTGACCTATGCGCTGGTGGTAGAAGAAATCGCCCGTGGCTGGATGAGTGTCTCGGGTGTCATCAACACCCACTTCATCGTGGCGTACATGCTGACTCAGCACGGCACCGAGGAACAGAAGCTGCGCTACCTGCCGCGGATGGCGACCGGCGAGGTTCGCGGCGCGTTCTCGATGTCCGAGCCCGGGCTCGGTTCGGACGTGGCGGCCATCTCCACCAAGGCCAAGCGGACGGCCGAAGGATACGAGATCACCGGGCAGAAGATGTGGTTGACCAATGGTGGCTCCTCGAATCTCGTCGCCGTGCTGTGCAAGACGGAAGACGGCTCCGACTCGGTCTATAGGAACATGACGACATTCCTGGTGGAGAAGGAACCCGGATTCGGCGAGACCGCACAGGGCGTGACCATCCCCGGCAAAATCGACAAGATGGGCTACAAGGGCATCGACACCACCGAGATGATCCTCGATCATCATCGGGTGGACGAAACCCAGGTGCTGGGCGGCGAAACCGGTAAGGGGTTCTATCAGATGATGGACGGCGTCGAAGTGGGACGTGTCAATGTCGGCGCGCGCGCAGTGGGAATCGCCAATCGAGCCTTCGAACTGGGCGTCAAGTATGCCCAGCAGCGCGAGACCTTCGGCAAGCCGATCGCCCAACACCAGGCGATCTTGTTCCGCATCGCCGAAATGGCCACCAAGGTCGAGACCGCACACTCGATGGTGGTGCGCGCGGCTCGGCTGAAAGATGCCGGAGAGCGGATGGACGTCGAAGCGGGAATGGCGAAGATGGTGGCCAGCGAATACTGCAACGAGGTCGTTCAGGCCTCGTTCCGCATTCACGGTGGCTACGGGTACTCGAAGGAATACGAGATCGAACGGCTTTACCGCGAAGCAGCTTTCATGCTGATCGGCGAGGGTACGACGGATATCCAGAAGATCATCATCGGTCGAGCGATGCTCGCCGAGTACAAGCTCTGAAATGTGGTGCGGCGGGACGAGCACACCCTCGTTCCGCCGCACCACCTGTCGCTCATACAGGCCTGGACGTGACCCTCACGGGGGTCACGTCCAGGCCTGTATGTGCGATTGTGCGATCAGACGGTCTTCGCGATGTACACGTCGCAGGGCGCATGAGCAGCGACGGCACTGGCAACACTTCCGAGCACACGCGAAAGTCCCTGTGCCCGCTTGTTTCCCACGACGATGAGCTCTGCATCGAGCCGAGCAGCCTCCTCTGACAGAGCGACCGCGGCGCGGCCGTACACCACCGAAGTCGTCACCTGCTCGACCGTGGTCCGAAGCTCGTCCGCAGCGTCACCGACGATGGCGTCCGCAAACTCACCCGAGGTCACGGCAGTAGACCCCGGACGGCCGGGATACTCCTTGACGGTGCCACGGTCGACGGCGTTCACAACGTGCAGACTCGATCCCAGCCTCCGAGCGATCTCGGCCGCTCGGCGGGCAGCACGCATCGAGGCCTCCCCGCCGTCCACTCCGACAACGATGATGCTTGACACAGAGAACTCCTTGTCCTGATCAGACGACGACTATTGGCGGAAGGCATTGCATCGAATCACATCCCGCCGTCGACAGCGATGTCTTGGCCAGTGATCATGTCCGATTGCGGCGTGGACAGGAAGACGGCAAGGTTTGCTATGTCGACCGCTGCGATGCGCTTCTTCATACTCTGGTTCTCGAGCACCCACGCGTCGTACTCCGGCTGCTTGTCTCCACGGTCGCGGTATTCCGCGTCGGAGAGGACCGCACCGGGCGAGATTCCATTCACATTGATCAGGTAATCACCAAGCTCACGGGCCATACCCTTGATCAGTCCGTACATTGCTCCCTTGGACGCAATGTAGGGCACATAACCTGTCCAGCGGCCGGTGAGGGTGAGCGAGGTGATGTTGACTATCTTTCCGTAGTTCTTTTCCTTCATGTGCTCCGAACACACGCGCGACAATACGAAAACGGCCGAGGAGTTCACCCTCACCTGATCCTCGTATTCCTTGATGGTGAATTCGGCATGAGGCTTGAAGATCACCAGCGCGGCATTGTTGACCAAGACATCGACCCCACCGATCTCGTCGGCCAGAGCTTTGACCGACGTCTCGATACCCTCCAGATCGCCCAGGTCGCACCCGAAGAATCGAATCCCATCGCCGATACCGTCCAGGGTCTGCTGAGCGTCGGGCGCGTCAGGTCGATCCAACGCGATGACAGTGGCACCTTCCTCTACGTACCGGCCAACCAGTGCCTGGCCGATGGTGCCGAGAGCGCCAGTGATCAAGACGTTCTTACCTGTCAATGAACCCACGAAATAATCCTCACGTCGTCGAGCGCCCGGAGCCGTGCAGTGGAGTGGAGTGGCTCGATGGTAGGGCATGTTAAATGCATAATGTCAGACAGTTGATTTTTGGTCAAGTGATTAAAACGTTCAGACACTTCTTGGCGTCTGCAATACAGAGTATGCTTCGGTCTGACATTTCACATTCAGTTTGACTTTTTCAACGCACGGAGGCTTGAAGTGGAGCATTTCGGACAGCACTACATCGGTGGTCGATGGGTCACGCCCAGCGGCCAAGGAACACGGACCCTGGTCGATCCGACATCCGAAGAGCCCTGGGCCACGGTGGCATCCGGGGGTGGGACCGCAGATGTCGATCATGCTGTAGCGGAGGCGAAAACTGCATTCTCCAGCTACTCCAAAACGACCGTCGGCCAGCGGATCGAGTTGATCGATCGCATCATCGCGGTGTACGAAAGCCGTGAAGCCCAACTTGCTCAGCTCATTGCGCAGGAGGTCGGCGTTCCAGTCTCCTTCAAAGCACAGGTGAGCGGCCCCGCCGGTCACATGAAGGTCGCTCGTGACCTCATTCGCGACTACAAGTTTCAGCGCGAGCTGGCCGATACGCTTGTCCGGCGCGAGGCCATCGGCGTCTGCGCCCTCATCTCGCCCTGGAACTGGCCCATTCAGACTTCGGTCATCAAGGTGATCTACGGAATTGCCGCCGGCTGCACGATGGTGCTCAAGCCTTCGGACGCCTCGCCTGCCTCGGGCGTCGCGCTCGCCGAGATCATGCACGAAGCCGGAACACCTCCAGGCGTCTTCAACCTGGTCATCGGGCGAGGAAGCGTGGTGGGCGACGCCCTCTCGCGACACCCCGACGTCGACATGGTGTCGTTCACCGGCTCTACGGGCGCGGGAGTAAAGGTCGGCGAATCGGCGGCCCTCACAGTCAAGCGCGTATGTCTCGAACTCGGCGGGAAGTCCGCAAATATTGTTCTCACCGACGGTGATCTTGTAAAGGCCGCTCGTTGGAACGTACAGCGCGGGTTCTCGAATACCGGGCAGTCGTGCCACGCCCCCAGCAGGCTCTTGGTGCACGAGTCCCAAGTGAAAGACATTCTGCCTTTCATCGAAGACGAGATCGGACGGATGCGCCTCGGCGATCCCCGAGACCCGGCGACAACTCACGGTCCGCTCGTGCACTCCCATCAGTACGACAGCGTCCAAAACCATATCGAAGTGGGCATCAACGAGGGCGGGACGCTCGTCACCGGAGGTTTGGGCAGGGCGGACGGTTTCGATCGCGGATTCTTCTGCAAGCCAACCGTTCTCGCCGACGTTGATCGCAAGATGACACTCGCCAAGGAAGAGATCTTCGGCCCCGTGCTCGTCGTCATGCCCTACCGCACCGAGCAGGAGGCACTCGATATCGCGAACGACTCGATCTTCGGTCTCGGCGGTTACGTCTTTAGTGAGAATCGTGATCGTGGTTACGAGTTCGCGTGCGGCATCAAGGCTGGCCGGGTGTCGTTCAACGGTGCCAACACCAACTCGCTCACGCCCATGGGTGGCTACAAGCAGTCCGGCATCGGCCGATCAATGGGCGAGTTCGGACTCGAGGAGTACCTCGAGGTCAAGTCGATCTACGGGTTCGCCTGACTCCAGCTTCTCACCCGCGGGAAACGCGTTTTCCGCGGGTGAGGCTTCGAGTGACCATAACACCGGACAGCAGCGCGATCGAGATTGCGATGACCACCCAGCCGGTGTCACGGATCCCGTCGTCACCCACGTCCGGACCGGCGGTGAACTGAAGTACTGCTGCGGCTAGATTCGCTCCCAGAAACTGCACCGTGCGATACATCCCCATAGCTGTACCGACTTCGTCCACCGAGGTCGCAGAGTTGACCATGCTCTGGTTGCTCAGGTTGTTGAACCCGCTGGGCACGCCGAGGACTGCTGCAACTAGAAGCACGACGACGATGGGGGCCGTGGAACGCTCCACGGTGGCCAATAGCAGTCCACCGATCGACAGGGCAAGCGACCCTACGGTGAGGGTGAATCGAATTCCGCAGCGTGCCAATACCTTCGAGGCAACGTATGTCGACCCCATTGCCACGATGGCAACGGGTAACATAGTGAGGCCTGTTTCGGTCGCCGTCATTCCGCGCTGATACTGCAGCCACTGCGGGACCGAGAAAAACACCGAATAGAACGCCACGTAGGTCAAGAGCGTTCGGACCAGAGTCGCGCTGAGTGAACGATTCCGAACCAGCGCCCTGACATCGATGAACGGTTCGTCGGTGTGCCATTCTCTCGCTACGAAGGCGATCAGCGCTAGGGCGGGGACCACGAGCAGAAGCCACGAAGGCGTTTCGGCCAGGGAGAGCAGAAACATCATGACACCAGCGGTCAGGACGACGAAGAGCCCGACACCGAGGAGGTCCAACGTTCGAAGCACCGAGCGTCGGGACTTTCCCAGCGCTGAAGCCGAACCCCGATCGACGTATCGAAGTACTGCGATCGCGCTGGCTGCGATTACCGGAAGGTTGATCCACAGAATCGATTGCCATCCGAAAGTCCCGACCAGAAGTCCCCCCAGAGTGGGACCGAGGGCAGCAACGGACTGACTGCACAGTACGAGCGTCAGCAATGCCGATTTCGGGTCACTTCGGTGACGGTCTGCATAGTTGCGAATGATCGTCATCGCGTTCGGAAAATGTGTAGCCATGCCCGTTCCGAGCAACACGTACGCGGCAACGAGCCAGTTGATATTGGGCGCGAAAGAGCCCACGATCGTTGCCACTCCGACGATCCCGAGCCCCACGAGATAGATCCTGCGCGCCCCGAAGATCGAACCGAGCTTTCCGCCGACGGGCGCGGAAACCGCTGTGGCTATGTACATTCCGGAAATCAACCACGATGCGCCTGTGGTCGATCCGAAATGCGTGACGATGGCAACCATTGCCACCGCGATCATCGAAGAGTTCAACGGCTGCAAGACACTTGCCGCCGAAGCGGAGACGCTGACTTTCGCCGGGACCTTCGCTCCGACGGCTCTCTCTGTCAGATTCATCGAATGAAGTGACTCACGATCGATTTGCGACCTTCGTCGAGTCGGACGCTTCGACGACAGGTTCCGAGTCCGAACGGGGCAGTCCGTAGACAGAAGTCCGCAGGTCGGTGTTCTTGGTTTCCGGTACGAGCCACACCCCCACCAATCCGATCAGACCGATGAGCGCCATTGCATAGAAGGCAGGCGATACCGGATTTCCGGTGACGCTGATCAACGTTGCTGCGATCAACGGCGTTGTGCCACCGAACAGGGCTACGGAAAGGTTGTACGAAATTCCGTGTCCCCGGCACCGGAGTGCGGTCGGAAAGATCTCGACCATTCCGGTGAACATCGCGGCTCCGTACACGGACAAGCCAATCGAGAGAAGCGCCTGTCCGACGAAGGCTCCGGCCACCGTTCCCGACCCCGCAAGCGCAAACGCGGGATATGCGGCGACCAGGAGCCAGATTGCCCCGGCGTAATACATCGGCTTGCGGCCGAGCCGATCACACAGAATGCCCATCACAGGAAGCAGTGCCGCGAGCACCATGATGGCAGCCATGTTCGACAGCAGGGCACTCGTTGCAGCGATACCGCCCTGGCTGACGACGAATGTGTACATGTAGCCGCTGAGCAGGTAGGCACCGATCGCGTACGGGGGCTGCAGCATTATCACGAGCAGCATGGACTTACGTGTGCTGAAGGTCCCACGCAGTGCGCCAGCCACCGCGTTCCCCGATTCGTCACGGGGGGTCATCTTCTCGTACTCCGCTGCTGCTTCGAGGAATTCGTCGGGATCCTCCAACGTCCTCCGCAGCACGTAGCCGACAACGGCCACGACTCCACCAAGGATGAAGGGGATCCTCCATCCCCACGCCTCGAACGCCTCTTCACCCAAGGCCGAGCGAAGCCCAAAGATGATCGCCGCCACCGCTGCGACGGGCCAGTACGAGAAGGACTTCACTGCTCCCATCCACGATGCTCGCTTCGTCGCGGGTGCCGACTCCACGATATAGCTCTCGACTCCTGTCGTCTCACCGCCGATCGACAGGCCCTGCAGCAGGCGGCAGAAAATGAGGATGAGTGTCGCCGCGATGCCGATCGACTCGTAGGTTGGGATCATTCCGATGAGCATCGTTCCGACACCCATCAGCACGACGGTCCAAGACAAGACGGCCAGGCGGCCGAACTTGTCGCCGACATACCCGAAGAGTGCACCGCCGAACGGCCTCGCAACGAATGAAAGTGCATACACCGCAAAGGTTCCCAGAATCGCGGCGGCTGGGTTTCCTGCCGGGAAGAAGTGAATCGCGATGGTCGGCGCCATCAGCGCGTACACCGAGTAGTCGAACTGCGTTCCGATTTCGCCTATCGCTCCGCCAAGCTTCTTTCGACGGTCACTGTCTTCGTGCGACGCGATCATTCGCTCTCCTTTGTTCTGCGACGAGAACCTCTGCCCGCTCAGGCCTTTTTGACGGCACAGACGGGTTCGCATGATGTAACGGACGACACATTCAAGTACATGCTGTACTAAACCAATCTGTATGTCAATAAGGTGCTAAAGTAATTGTCATACGTTTGACAATGAATATGACTCGACGGGGTGCAGGCAGGACCGCGGTCACCCAACGTCTGATCAGATACCGAGCGAGCAGGTGGGATGAAACAGGTCGGCCACAGACGGCATTTCGACGCGGCAGCGATTCGACAATCGGCAACGGGGCTACCGTCCACTGGACTGCTGAAATCGCAGTCGTAAGAATCCATTTACGGGGATGCAGCTACATCGAAGGTCGGTGCCGACTCTATCGGCAACGCAGAGGGTGTTCATGCCCGGCGGCGCACGAGTCCCATGCCGTATGTGATGGACATTAGGCCGACACCGGCAGCGATGAGATACGGGGCAATGTTCGGATTGGCACCGACGGTGCTGCCCAACACCAGCAGAATAGTTACCCACAGCGCCGCGGCGGCAAAATTGCACAGCGCGAAAGAGCGGAACGACATGGGGGAGGCAGCCGCTAGTCGCGGACCGAGGGTTCTGGTGCCGCCGAACAGATGACTGGCGATGGAGGCGACGGTGGCATGGCGAGCGAAACCGCTCTGTGCCCGCCTGACAAATTTCGCTGAAGAACCTCTCTTCGAGGGAAGCGGTGTCGCATTCTCGCCGCCACGACGGCGGCGCAACAAGAAGGCAGTTTGTGCACCCCCGGACGACGCCAACACCATCACCACTGCCGCAACGATCGGGTCTACGCGACCGAGCCCTACAACCGACCCGACGATGAGCACGGTGCTGGTTCCCGGAAGAACGAGCCCCACGAGCAGCGCAGACTCCGCCAGCAGGACTATCCCGGCTGCACCAAGCAGATACGGCGCACAGATTCCGGCCAGACAGATGAGAACAAGTCCGACATCGGGCACCGCTCCAACCTTTCCAAGCTTCTTGACGAGATTGCTGAATACCGCAACCAGGCTCCGTTGCGGTGGTGCCGGTTGTCGACGTAGCCGCAGTGGCGCTCAGCAAGGACGGAGAGTTCAGATGATCGATCGATCCACATTGTGCGACCTGACCCGGTCGGATTCGTGACGAGTCAAGCTTCGCACGCGAAGTCGGAATATGCGACGTCGCGACAGTGCCTCCGCGAAAGGTGTACGGATAGGGCATCCTTCATTGCCGTGAATGGCTCTACGCTCGACACATGGACAACAAAGCGGAGGTACGCGAGTTTCTGATGACCCGCCGAGCGAAGGTCTCGCCGGAGGATGCGGGCATCACAGGCGGCGGGAACAGGCGCGTAGCCGGTTTGCGACGTAGTGAGGTAGCTGCTCTCGCCGGTCTGTCCGTCGAATACTATGCCCGCATCGAGCGCGGCGCGATCGGCGGTGCGTCGTCATCCGTACTCGATGCGCTATCGCGCGCTCTGCGCCTCGATGATACCGAGCACGCACACCTACTCGACCTCACGCGGGCTGCTGATGGGGTCCCCACCTCCGGACGCCCGCGCCGAAAGGCCGGGCGCGCCGCTGCTCCTCGGATAAGCCTCCAGTGGGCACTGGATTCGATTACCGACGGCGTCGCTTTCGTACGAAATCAGCGACAGGATCTCCTCGCTACGAACAACCTGGGCAAAGCGTTCTACGCGCCGATCATCGGTGACGGTGGGCGAATTCCAAACCTTGCGCGGTTTCAATTTCTTGACCCGATATCCCGCGAGTTTTATCCCGATTGGGATGCATTCGCTCAGATGTGCGTGTCCATCATGCGAGCAGAAGCCGGACGCGATCCACACGATAAGGGCCTGCAAGACTTGGTGGGAGAACTCTCGACGCGAGACGAAACTTTCCGAACGCTGTGGGGGGCGCACAACGTTCGGTCGCATGGCGCTGGCAAGAAGCGCTTCAATCACCCGATCGTCGGTGAGGTCCACCTCGCCTACGAGGAATTGGTCATCACCGCCGATCCCGGTTCCATCCTGATGGTTTACACAGCCGAACCAGGTTCTCCGAGTGCCGAGCGACTGCACCTACTCGGGTCTTGGGCCGCCGAACACAGCCCGAGCAACAGTCAGTTCTAACACTGCGAATTTCGACCGCTGCCGGTCCGTCACCTGCTCAGTGACAACGACACGACCGCCGAACCTGCTACGCGTCGAACACCCGCCCGCCGGCTGGAAGGCGGGTGCACGAACCGCTCCTATTGTCCGCTGTTCATCGGTCCGATCGAGCAACTGTACCCGTCACGCTGCCTTCGATCGCCCCGACGACGTCGGGTCCGATCTCGTCCATGCTCCCCAAGATAACGATTCCGGGGAAGTAGCTTTGGTCCCCGTAGTACAGGACGAAATCGTTTCCCGGAGAGTAGTACCCGATGTCACCCGGGTTGGGGTCCGCTCCCGAAGGTGAACCGTCGGTTGTCAATTCGGCAGGTAGCGGTCCGGTCTTCTCCACCGAGCCGTGATCGGACAGGGTAAGCGTCAGTGGAAGTTGTGCCAGCAGTTCACGACTTGCCGCGCTGTCGTTCAGCGTTCCACCGACCGTTGTGCCGCCTACCTGAATTTCGACTCGCATGGATTCTCCATTCTCCGTCGTGACATTCTCCCCGCTGGTCGTCGCGGTATCCGCGGTCCGTGGCGTGGCAAAAGATTCCGATGGTGCGACGTCGGGGGAATCGGTTCCCCCGGAGCAGGACACAAGTGCAAGGACGCACAGCAGTCCAACCGCAGACGACGCCCCGCGCATTCTCGATCGGACCCTGGCTGTCGTGCCCATCCCGCTCACGAGCTGGAGTGACGTTCGTAGGTCACACGAAATCCGTCTGCCGGATCACTCGGCGTCAGGACCAACGTGTCGCCATCGACCTCGTAGTTTCGATCGAGGGTCTGCCCGATCAAATCGCGTGCCAACGCCGATTCGACTGTGATGGTGAATGTTCCGGCATCCGCATCGGTGGTCAGGTCGCCGTAGAACGCCTCGTATCCCTGCACCGTCAAAGCCGTGTCAGGTGCCTCGGTGTCTGGGTTCATGGCCTGGACGGACACTGTGTCACTGGTGAAGGTGATCTGGCCCGAGTAAGGCACCGGCTGCAGGTCGCCCTCGGTCCCGACCTCGAGTGACGTCATGCGCCACTCGCCGACCAGCGAGTCGCTACCCTCCTCGTCCGAGCCTTGCGAGCACGCAGCGATCGAACCCAGCAACCCCAATGTGATTGCTCCCGTAAGTATTTGCTTCTTCATCGTTCCTACCTTTGAGTGTGAGACAAATCGTCTCTCCACACGGTAGGTGCACAAATCGGACAATGGGAGTCCCTGCCAGGGCACCTATCTCGCATCCTCTGTCGCCGTCGTACCGATCAGCCGCGTTGCAACACCGAACATGGACATTCAGCGACCGCCCATGGGGCCGGTCCGGGCAGGCGATCGACACCTGAACGCATCGGATCGGCGTCAAAACACTGCTGGCTGGCAGGATCCTCGCCCTTCTGAACCACGGAGATGTGTTTCACGAACACCCCCGACGCGGCAACGGGGCAGTCCTATTCTTTGCATGACGCGTAAGTGTTGACCGTTCATGTGTAAGTGCATGCCGTGCTGGCTCCCGGGGCGAAACGAACCGTCGCGACAATACAGCGGACTCGATTTTCACGATCCTGCAATCTCGATCGATTCGATTGAGCTCACCTGCAGCCCAACTTATTGGGCAGCATCCCCGTCGAACAATTCTTTAGCGACGCCCATCGCAGCCATCCCCTTGGGCCAACCCGCGTACATCATGACGTGCGTGATCGCCTCGATCAGCTCGTTCTGCGTTAGGCCGTTCTCAACAGCGCGCCCGAGGTGGAACCCGAGCTGCTCGGTGTCGCCCCCGGCCGTCAGCACCGCTACTGTCAGCAGGCTTCGGTCGCGGGCAGCAAGTTCGGTCCTGTTCCAGACATCGGCAAAGAGCACGTCGTCGGTGAGCTCGGCGAGCTTAGGGGCGAACTCCCCGAAGCTCGCCCGCCCACCTCCTACTTGCTTTGGTTGGTCGGTCACGGCAATCCTTCCTGGTCGATATCACCAGCATGGCGTGTAAGGCCCGAGGAGGGAAGGCACTGCCGAAGAGCGCACCGACAGGGCATCATTCACTGCTCGAACCTGAAGATATGAGACCCGGAGCTCTCGAGGATTGTGGCCAAAGCGCTGGTCCCCTGCTGCCCGTGCGACACCGAGGCGTCAGTCGAAGACGAATACGCCCTTGCCGATCTCGCGTCGATCGAACAACCTGTAAGCACGTTCAGCTTCGGAAATCCGGAACTCGTCTGTGAACAGTGCCTCGATGTCGAGGTCACGCTCCGCCACGAACGATGCGCACTCCTCCTGGAGATTCTTGCTGAACGTAAGCGACCCCACGATCGTCTTGTGAAGATGGATCAGCTCGTCACTGCTGATCTCCAAGGGGCCGAATACACCGACCATGCACGCAGTCCCCCAAGGCCGAATCGACAGCACTGCGTGTTGACGCACGGTAGCGTTGGCGCTGCATTCGATCGACTTGTCTGCACCCTCGCCGTCACTTGTCAACGCTCGAACGGCCTCCACTGCATCGACTTCCGCGGAGTTGACAACGAAGTCGGCACCGAACCGCTTCGCCATCTCGAGTCGTGCAGGATCGATGTCCACCGCAATGACGCGAGCACCGAATGCTTTGGCCAACAACGTCGCACTCAATCCGACAGGTCCCTGACCGAAGATCGCGACCGTGTCAGCAGCGGTCAGGTCGATCCTTTTGATCGCCGCAAACGCAGTACCCGTTCCGCACGAGATCGCAGCACCCGTCTTGAACGACAAAGAATCCGGCAGTTTGATCAGCGTGTGCGCAGGGACCTTCATGAAGTCAGCGTGTGCACCATCGCCGTTGAGGCCCCCGTACACGATGCGTCCGTTCGGGCAGTATTGCGTCCAACCGGAGCGACAGTACCGACATGCGCGGCAGCCGTCGTAGTGATGGACCATGACGCGATCCCCCACCTGTGCCTCGGTGGGTCGGACCGCATTTCCTACGGAATCGACAACTCCGCACGGCTCATGGCCTTCGATTACCAGTGCGTCCGCGGGCCGTTTCGGGCTGTGTAGGTGATGCAGGTCGCTGCCGCACATCCCGGAGGCCTTGACACTGATGACCACCTCGTCCGGACCTGGCACTGGATCCGGTAAGCGACGAACCTCGATCTTGTTCTCGCCAAGAAAAATTACGGCATCCATTTTGTGGCTCCCATGTGTGGTTGACGGGGTCAGTTGCCGGTTCGCGTCGGTCCGACCGACACGTCGGCGTCCTTCGGCGTCCGAGAATCGGCCTCTCGATCGTCTCTGGACAGAGCCTCCTCGGAGATCTGGCTGAGAGCTTCTCGAGAAGTGTCGACGCGCGCAACGGCATACATCAGGGTTGCGATCACATACAAGCCCGACAGAGCCAGGATTACTCCGACAATTCCGAAGTGGGAGTACAACCAAAGGACGATGAACGGGGAGAAGATCAAGCCCACACGACCGACGGTCTGAGTCAATCCCCCGCCGCGGAACCGGAAGGCGGTCGGGAAGAACTCAGGCACTGTGCCGAGACACATCGTCAAGAACGATGCGGCCATGGCCACCAGGATGAAACCGATGACGACAATCAGAGCCGGATGCTGCATGAAGGGATAGATACCCGCGAATATCGCAGCGAGTGTTCCGAAGATCACGATGCTGTTTCGACGACCGATGCGGTCAGCGATCAGAACGCACAGCAACGGCCCGACAACGTATCCGGACATTATCGCGGCGTTGAAGCCCAAGGACCGCGACACAGTGAGCCCCTGCTCGACGAAGAAAGTGGGCATCCAACCAGTAATCACGTTGGAGCCGAACAAGCAGATGACAGTGAGGAACAAAGCCATTGCCGTCCGAGCGATCACCGGACGGGAAAACAGCACCGTGATCGGTACCCATTCGGCCTTCGCGCTGACGGAGGTCGACGCGGCGTCGGAGCTCTCCGGTGAGTTGTTCAGGCTGTGCGGGATGCCGTTCTGCCTTTCGATCTCCTGCATGACCGCTTCGGCTTCTTCGTACCGCCCGCGTGACTCCAACCACCGCGGCGACTCCGGCATCGACCGGCGCAGCCACCACGCAACGAGTGCACCGACGCCCCCGATAACGAACATCGCGCGCCACGAGAAGGTGGGAATCACCAACCAACCCAAGACAGCGGACACTGTCACCCCCAGTCCACCGAAGAAGCCGAGGATTCCCAGATACCGACCACGACGAGCACGCGGAATGAACTCGGTGATCATGCCGTAGCAGATGACGTATTCGGCACCCATCCCGATACTCATGAGAAAGCGCAGGGCAATCAGAATTTCCATGTTTGGTGCCATCGCGGCGCACAACGCCAAGACTGCGAACAACCCCAGGTTGAACTGAAATGCGAAGCCTCGGCCGACGCGGTCGCTGAGCCAACCCGCGAACGCTGCCCCGATCGCCAGACCAGCGAACGTGAACGACAGAAACAGAGAGTTCAGTTCCAGCGTAGAAAAGCCGGTAGGCAGCATCGAAGCAAGAACTGCAGCAGAGAGCTTGTTGTCGAATGCATCCCAGAACATTCCGAGCCCTACCAGAATGATCATGCGCCGATGGAATCTTCCCATCGGCAAGTTGTCGAGTCGCCTACCAACATCGATGCGTGTGCTCACTGCCCCGCCCCTCTCGACACTGGCTCAGTACCGACACCGAGAAGCCGTACACCTCGCCTGCTTCGATCGACCGGACACGTTCGAAGTTCAGCTTTCACTGCAACATACCTTTGATTGGTGTTCTTATTTCGTCGGGCGCAAGCACCGAGCTCCAGGTGGTCTTCGCGGGATCCGTTGGCAGGCAACAGCGAGATGCTGCACTTGGTCGCGTGCAATATCAATCGTCTTTCTTGTTGTACAGATCACGTTGAGCTCGATGTCCATTAAGTCGTCACAGCTCGCCCACGTCCAATACCGAAAGCCGATTCGGCATATAGACCACTACGATCTCCACCGACCAACTGCTGGTCGATCGAGGTGCCGGACACAGTGGATGCGTTTCGCCTACTCGAATTTCGGTCGGCCGAGCGCAGGAATCGGCGCGATGTGCGGTGCACCCGGTCGGCTCGGAATTTTGCTCGGCCGAGATATCCCCCGCGCGCAGCGCAGCCATTTCGAGTGGAAAAGTGCGGGTCTACAAGCATGCCTGTCGACAGGGGCCACGACCGGCTCGACGATCGCCGAATGATCAACCCAACCGCCCGATTTCCGATGACAACCAACGGTGTTGGCGGCGGAACAAGATATAGCGGACACCGTCGCCGACGCTGCTCATTCGGTTGTACGGTCCATCCGATCGCCATAATCGAGCGAGGACCCCTGCCGCGCTCTACAAGATGCTCGATGCCGATTGCTCTGTGGCTCTCAACGAGTGAGGTTCGTCAGGGTCGCAACGCCGAATGCGCGGGCAGCATCATCCCACCGCCCCAGCAGACCGAGCAGGTTCTCCCCGTCCGCACGGTACGAACGGATTTCGAGTTCGAGAACCTCGAGAATGCCAGTTCGCAGCTCTGTGTTGAAGTTGATCTTGCCGACGTTCATCGTTCTCGCCCTGGCCAGATCCTCCGCTGGGATTCCCGATGCACCGTGCAAGACGAGTGGTATCGAGGTGCGCGTGGCGACGTCGCGCAGAACATCCCACTTCAACTGTGGTTCGCCGCGATATGCGCCGTGAACATTGCCCACTGCAACGGCAAGAAGTTGAGCACCGGTCCGAGCCAGGAAGTCCGTGACCAATGTGGGATCGGTGAGGCCAGCACTGGATTCCTCGGCATCGGACGCGACATGAGCACGGTCCTCGTCGCCGGCGAGGCCACCCAGCTCTGCTTCGATAACGATGTTCGGGCCGATGAGCTCTCGTGCCGCTCGGACCAACGCGATGTTGTCCTCGTACGCGAGGGCAGAACCGTCTACCAGAACGGAATCGGCCCCCGCCGCCACCGCCGCGGCGATCACTTCCAAGTCTCCAGCATGGTCCAGCTGGACTGCGACCGGAACGACGGCTCCGTCCGCGAGGCCTCGAAGTGCCGTGATCAGCCGGCACCCGTTCTCGGTCGCCGCCACCTTGGGAGCGACCAGCAACGTCGTCCCGCAGCCGGAAGTCTCCGCAGCGGCGACAACGGCGAGCGCCGTCGTGAAGTCGTAACAGGTGAAGGCGGGCACAGCCGACCCACGCAACAGGCTCACAGAAACCAGATCATCGAGTCGCGTGCGCATCAGAGGACACCGTGCCAACACCCAGCAGTGGAACCCAGCTGTCGGATTACGAACGAGCTCGATCCGCGATATGTGCTCATGCTGTCCCGCCGACTTTTTCCTCGAATTTGCTACTCAGTTTTCGAGTCACATCGACCAGCGATCGATCGTCGCCGACGTTGCCGGGAAATACGATGTACGGGATGCCTTTACCCGGACCTTCGGCTGGCTCCCACAGAGAGACAATGCCGGGCAGCATGGGCCCGCGCACGATCGCGTGGCGGATCTCCATACCGTATGCGGCCACGTCGGAGGACGTAATCCCTCCCTTGGCGATGACAAACCGGGGCGGAAAGGCTTCGAGGGTCCTCTTCACGACATCAACGACCGCAGCGGAGACGGTACGAGCAATTTCCAAACTCGACGACGCTTCATCGGTCTTGACGAGTGCTCGGCAAGTGTGCACGATGACGTCTCCGTCATGCAGGCCATCGACCACATCGGCGACGATTCCGTCGATATACGGATTGTCGGGCGCTTGGCGACCGGAAAGCAGTAGCTGCTCGACATCGATTTCGATGACACGAGCCGATCCGTGAGCCGATGTGAGGGCGTTGAGTTGACGGGTGGTGATCGCAACATGCGATCCCACCACGATCAATCCGCCGGCTTGGGCGGAAGTATTGCTTGCGTATACGTCCTCTGACACCAGAGCGGCACGAATTTCCTGACCGATGCGCGCCCGGACGAATGGCGGACCGACTCGGTACAGTAGCTTCTTTCCGCGGCGTTCGGCTTCCAGCAGTCCGAGCGCCAAGGCTCGAAGATCGTTCTCCGTGACAACGTCTGCGACGATCGGAGTCGAGTTCGTTGCAGGCTCGATGGCATCGGCAATAGCTTTCGCCGAGACGCTCGGGTCCTGTGTGGCCGCACCCGCTCGAATGACGTTCAGGTCCAGGACGATCACGGACTTCGCAGGAAAACGACCGTCCGACTTCTCTTCGATGTACTCGGGCAGCGACGAGTGGACGAAGCCGAAGCTGGCATCGCTCGCAAACTCCGTTTCCCCGACGGGTATCAGGTTTCCCGACTCGGTACCCGTTGCGCGCATGTAGTGGACTCCACCGATGGTGATCCGACCTGCGTCGGGAAATGCAGGGACGACCACAACGCCATCGGTGCCATCGCCGGTCACCGCTTTCACGGTGGCGGCGATGACATCGGGCTCGAGTGGGTAGTGTCCACGCAGAGTCGAGTCACTCCGGCTTACGAACGACAGTGTCAAGCGTCCGTCTACGGTCGCGGCCGATGTCAGCGCGTTTCGTACCGCCTCTTCGTTGCGGGCAGCGGCCTCGGCAGGGCTGAGGCTTCGAGTGTTGGTCAGTACGTAGACAGCCGGTTTGGTTTTCTCTTCTCGAATGTGCTTGAAGGCCCAGTCGAAATCACTCGGCTCCCACCGGGTGAGTACCGGTACGTCCCACACGGACTGCGTGCCTGTGGGGTCGTCATCCAGTACGACCAATACGCGAAAACTGTCGCCGTCGTGCGCGATGTTCTCCGACACGGCCGACGCTGAAATCGTTACCTCTTCGGGAAAAGCTGACAACACTTCATGTTCGAGCAACACTGCGCACTCCATTGTGACGGCTAGTTCGGTTTCGAGGTAGACAAACTCGGATCTGTCAGACGGCCACTGCGGAGACGCGTTCAGCCAGGTAACCGACACCCATGCGCGGACTGGACAACACAGTAACCCCAGTTTTCTCCTGCAACACCTCGGCGAGGCGGTTCATCGAAGCTTGCGCCAGAACGATCAGGTCGACCGTTTCGGCGAGGTTCGTCGCCTGCTCGATAATCAGTGCGTCATGCTTTTCGCGGTCTCCGGCCATCAGAACCGCGAACGCACCCTCACACAACCGCTGCTGGATTTCCACCTCGCGGCCGATCTCGACTGCCTTCTTTTCGATCAGATCGGACGTAGGGCCCAGAGTGGTCGGCACCGTTGCCAGAACGCCGATCCGTCGACCGTCGCTGGCGGCTTGGAGTGCCATTGCCTCGTCGATCTTAACTACGGGGGTGTTGACGTTCTGCGCGGCAACATCCAACGCCGGGCCGAGCGAGGAGCACGCGGAAAAGATGATGTCGGCACCTGCGGCCTCCGCAGCCTGGGCAAGACGGGTCATCCGTTCCTCACTCTTCCGAGAGATTCCCTGTTCGCGAACGACTGTGGCCAGAACATCGGAGTCCACGAAATGCATCACCTCTGCATCGGGAATCAACTCGGCGATCAAGTCGTTGATCACAGGCTCGACGGAGACGAAAACGAAACTCGTATGGAGAATTGCAATCTTCTTTGTCACGATATCCTCTTTCTAGGTGGCACCGGATTGTGAATCAGAGCGTGTTCGGCGAACGGTTCATTGGGGCGAACGGCTACGTCCGCAGATCGCGACGCGTAATCAATTTGCATGGCGCAGTGGCACGGCCGTGAATTGGTCACAACACGAGCCGGCTGACGGTCGACGCGCTCACGAAACGGCAGGTCCGCGGCGAAGGGTGGTCGTAGGGAGTCAGCCCGATCGGCGCTCGAGCGCGATCCGACCATTCCCTCCCCTGAAAGTCCTTTCGGGTCACATACCATTAACAGGCATGCACAATTCCATGTCCAATATCGGTTTGTGATCAGCCATATAGCCTCCCTCTATGGACCCGCGATGTGCGTAACCACGCGGCTCACGTCGGCCGAACGAGCGTGATCGCCCAATTCCCCCGCGTACCAGAATATGTGCCGATCAACGTAGAGTGGAGTCGACAGTCTGGAATGGGCGCACTCCCCTGATGCGCCTCACCGACGAGTATTCGACGCCCACAGCAAGGATCGGCATTGGCATCGCGAGAACGAACCTGGACCATCCGTCTGCTGATTCTTGCGGCTTCGGCTTCCATTGCAGTGAGCATCATCTATCTGCCACAGGCGCTATTGACCGCCATGGCGGCGTCGTTCGGTATCTCACCGTTGGTCACCGGTGCAGTGGCGACCGCGGTCCAAATCGGCTACGCAATCGGAATCTTCCTGTTCGTTCCACTTGCCGACCGAGTACATCCGCGTCGACACATCACGATTCAGTCGGCCGCGCTCGGCGTGGCATTAGCAGTGTCCGCGGTGGTGCCCAATGTCGTTGCGCTAGCGATCAGCTTCTTCACAGTTGGGCTGGTGGCCAATATTGCGCAGGTCCTCATTCCGGTGGTGGGCAAATTGGCTCCGGAGGACAAACGGTCCCGGGCTACCGGGACCATGGTCGGCGCTCTTCTGATCGGGGTCTTCGGTGGCCGAATCATTGCCGGTCTGCTTGTCGACTCGATCGGATGGAGGCTCGTCGTTGCTGTTTTCGCCGCGACGATCCTCTGCACCATTCCGCTTACTCGACGAATTCTGCAGGTGAAGTGGGTAACTCCCGCACCGGGCAGTAAGTACCGCGTGCTTCTGGCCGATACTTTGAGGCTCACCACACGTAGTCCCGAACTCGTCGAATCCTCGTTCATACAGTTCTTCGCATTCGCGACGTTCAACATGTTCTGGACTGTCAGCGTGATACATCTGACGTCGGAGACCCACGGCTGGTCGGTTGCGTCCGCGGGACTCTTCGGATTGGTCGGCCTTTCAGCGGTTGTGATAACCCCACTTTTCGGCCCGGCTATCGACCGATTCGGATCCCTTGGGGTGATCGCAGTGAGCCTGCCGATCTTGTTGTGCGCCTGCATATCCGTCGCACTCGATTCCGATCACATCGCGTTGTTCGCGGTATCACTGTTCGTCGTAACTGCCTGCAACCAATCGCTGCAGGCAGCAAACCAGACGAGGGTGCTCTCCGCAAACGAGCAGTACGAGGCGCGAGCCAACACCATGTTCATGGTCGCCGTCTTTGCGGGTGGTTCGACGGGTGCCGTCCTGGCGCCTCTTGCTTACGGGCTCGGCCAGACGCCTGCTGTCGCCATGATCGCATCGATACTCATTGCCGTCGACATCGCGGTGTTGTGCGTGGTCTGCGTGCGTCACAGGCGCCGAACCGCAGTCACATCGAGCGATCTGGGGCTGGTCGATGAGTCGACCAGCCCCAGATAGTTCCGATGCGCTTGGCAGTAGCCGGTTCAGTGGAAGGACCGGCCTCCATCGGTCGCGAGCGCTGAGCCTGTGACGTACGAAGATTCCGAGCTGGTCAAGAACAGAATCGAACGAGCAATTTCGATCGGCTCAGCCAAACGGCCCAGCGCATAGTTCCCAACGTTGTTTCGGTGTCCGTCTGCCATCGCGGTGTCCACCATCCCGGGGCACACACTGTTGACTCGCACTGTCGGTGCCAGCTCGGCGGCGAGAACGCGAGTCAGGTTCAACACTCCACCCTTGGAGGCGGCGTATGCGGTGTATCCGGGGGCATTGGGTAGCAAGCCTTGCGCTGACGCGATATTCACGATTGTCGCGGTCTCCTCCTTCTGCAGCCAGGGGATACAACTACGCAGAACTATGTAAGCACCGGTCAAATTGACCTCCAGCACGTGCCGCCAGTCCGCCGCCGTGACGTCGGATGCCAGGCCGCGGAACATAATTCCTGCGGCATTGACTACACCGTCTATGCCGCCCAGCGCAGTGCCCGCTCGATCGACCGTATACCCAACCGCCTCCTCGTCGGTGATATCGACCGCGTAACCGGTTCCACCGGTAAGTTCGGCAGACTGCATTACGCCACGTTCGTCACGATCCAGTAGCGCGAGCGAAGCACCCTCGCTCGCGAAGAGCTGGGCAGTCGACTTGCCGATTCCCGACGCTGCGCCGGTCACAACTATTTTGCGTCCGAGCAATCGTTGCCCGGGGGTCGTCGAATGAGCTTCCATGCCTATCGAAGGCGTCATGATGCCGCGTCCCTCTCCTCTGTCTTCCGATCTCAGCAACCAACGACGATCCGACTCAGCGCATCACGAAAGCATTGGATGGCGCACCGTCATCGGTGGAGATGACAATGCTCTTGGTATCGAGATATCCGTCCACGGCTTCTATTCCGTGTTCGCGACCTAAACCGGACTGTTTGGTACCGCCGAATGGAACCATGTAGCTGTACGTACGGTAGGTGTTCACCCACACGGTCCCGACGTCGAGGGCCTTCGACATTCGTAGCGCGCGTCCAACGTTTTCGGTCCACACGCCTGCAACAAGGCCATACGCCACGTCATTACCGAGGGCGATCGCGTGCTTCTCGTCCTCGAATTCGATGATCGAAAGGATGGGGCCGAACACTTCCTCCTGCGCGATCCGCATGTCGTTGGTGACGTCTGTGTAGATCGTCGGCTCGATGAACTGACCACCGGTGAGATCAGCGCCACTGGCCGGCTTACCGCCGAGAAGGCAACGAGCTCCCTCGGCGTTCGCAATGTCGATGTAGTCCAGTACTTTTCGATACTGCGGTGGCGTAGCGATGGGGCCCACATTGGTCAGTGGATCGTTCGGATCGCCGAGTCGGATGCTGCGGGCAATCTCCACCAACTTCTCGGTGAACGCGTCCTTGATGGAACTGTGGACGAGCAGCCTCGAGCCGGCGGAACACATCTGCCCTGAGGCACCGAAAATCCCCGAGACCACTCCTGTCGCGGCCTTGTCCAGATCCGCGTCCTCGAACACGATGTTCGGTGATTTTCCGCCCAGTTCGAGCGACACACGCTTCATCGTGCGAGCGGCGCTCTCGTAGACCCTGGCCCCGGTCGTATCGGACCCAGTGAACGTAATCTTCGCGACATCGGGATGTTCCACGAGCGCCGAGCCGACATCCGGGCCGAGTCCTGTCACGACATTGAACACACCGGCAGGCAACCCGGCCTGCCTGGTCAGCTCGGCGAATTCCAACGTACTGGCAGAAGCGAACTCCGACGGCTTCACGATGACGGTGCACCCGGCGGCCAGCGCCGGTGCACACTTGACCGCCGCAAACCACAGTGGCGAATTCCACGCGGTGAGAGCTGCGACAACCCCGATCGGCTCTCGGTACGTGAAGGCAACCGAATCGGACTTCTCGATGGGGATTGTCGATCCCTGAATTTTGTCGGCCAACCCGGCGTAGTAGTACCAAACATCGGCAAGCGATGCCAACTGTCCGTTGACCTCAGCGAGTAGCTTTCCGTTGTCACGAACCTCGACGGCCGCCAAGTGATCGGCGTTCGCGAGTACGAGATCTCCCAAACGGCGCATGATCTTTCCGCGCGCCGACGCCGACATCGACGACCACGGTCCGTCGGTCATCGCGCGGCGGGCTACCGAAACCGTCCGTGTGACGTCGTTCTGATTACCGAGAGGGATCTGCGCCCACGCTTCCCCTCGATAGGGATCGACGGTGTCGGTCCACTGCCCTCCGTCGGGGTCGACCCAATCTCCGTCGACGAACATCTGGTACTTCTTCATAGTCGATCCCTTCGTTTTATTGTCATGCGAGAGTTGGCCACGCGAATTCGGTCACGGCGCAGGTCGAGCTCCGGCTGTACCGTGCGCGGTGGCGGCAACTCGGTCGGTCGTGTATTCGGACAGCTCGATGTGACGGCCCTCGTCGAGATTGGACACCGCGTATGCCGAGCCGACAATCACTGCCAGCGTGAACACCATCACCGAGCTGGTGCCACCTAGGGCAGCGAGAGCTGCTGCAACGAAAGGTGCCGGGGCAGAGAAGATCAAGTTGGAAAACGTATGTGACATGGCAGCGCCTGAAAATCGCACCTCGGTCGGAAACTGCTCCGCGAACAATGCAGGCTGAGCGCCACTGAGGAATTGAATCGAGCACAAGACCAAGGTCACTATCAGGCCTGTCACGAATCCGTTCGCGCTGGCAAGGGTGAAGAAGAGTAAAATTCCAGCGAAGCAGCTTGCGAGTCCGATGTAAAAGACTTTCCTGCGTCCGATGCGGTCACATACCCATCCACCGGCGATCGAGAAGAAGATGGATACGCCGTTGGCAATCATCAGGATCACGAACGCCGTCTGCGAGGACATCCCCGTCTCACTCGGAAGGTAGCTCAGCCCGTACACAGCGATCAAGTAGAAACTGAGTGACGAGCCGCCCCAGGCCAGCGTGAGCATGAAAACCGTGCGTGGATGCGTCCTCAGCACCGACAGTCCGGCACCGCGAGTCTTCTCGATCCTTTGCTCGACAGCACTGTTGACTACGAACGCTGGGGTTTCCTCGAGCTTCGTTCTGATGAAGACGGCTACGACGACGATAAGGATGCTGCCGAGGAACGGCACGCGCCAACCCCACGACTCGAACTGCTCCTGGCTGAGTGTTGCACTGAGAACGACCAAAGCGAGGTTCGCGAGTACCTGACTGACCGGCGAGCCAACTATGATGAACGAGCCCAGTAGTCCTCGCCGGCTCTTGTCGCCGTGTTCCATCGTCATGAGTTGGTTTCCGATGGCTTCGCCGCCCAACGAAAATCCTTGAACGAACCTCAGACCCACGAGCACAGCGGCAATGCCGAACCCCTGTCCCGTCGGCAGAAAACCGATCAGGATCGACGAACCGCCCATGAGAATCAGCGTGGCGAACAAGATGGGCTTCCGCCCATGTCGATCGCCGAGATGGCCGAATACCACCGCGCCTACCGGTCGTGCGACGAAACCGACGCCGAACGTCGCGAACGATGCCAGGAGCGCACCAGTGGACCCCAGACTGTGAAAGAACAAGGCCGGGAACAGTGTTGCTGCGAGAGCGCCGTAGACGGCAAAATCGAAATATTCCAGAGCAGACCCTAGGGTGCCACTCACGACGGCGCGAGTCTCCATCGTTCTGGGCTGCATACGCGCGGCCGGGATAGGAGCGGCCGACTCCGGTTGACTATCTGTGTTCACTTCACTCTCCGAATCTCTTCATCGAGTCGCCGGGCGGTCGCTGCGGTGGACCGGGCCCAGGAGGTCCCGATACGGAATGGCTGCTCGATTTCGGTATTGATGTTGCCTCGATCACAACTCCCCTGACCCATTAACCCCTCTCCCAGGACCCGCGTCCAATACCGACATCCGAACACCCGGATAGCCACTTCCTATCGCCAACGCCTCTCCTCGATTCTTCTTGACGCGATGTTTCATATATGAAACTATTTGGCAGTTACGATGACTACCGCGAAAGATGGGCTAAGACGTTGACCGCAGAAGCACAGGATCAGAAGTACCGAGCGCCCGCGCTGGCGAAGGGCCTCGACATTCTGGAGCTTCTCGCTTCCACCGAAAACGGTCTTGCTCAGGCCGAAATCGGTAAGCAACTGGGGCGAACGACATCCGAGATCTTCCGAGTTCTGATGGTGCTACGCGAGCGAGACTACGTCCAGGTCGATGAAGCCGACAGATACCGACTGACGACAAAGTTGTTCGAAATGGCGCACCGCACCCCTACCATTCAGCGTCTCACTGCAATTGCAGGGAGCGAGATGCAGAAGCTTGCCAATCGTATCGGCCAGAGCATCCACCTCTGCATCCTTCATTCTGGTCAATTACTCGTCGTCGCTCAGGTCGATTGCCCCGATACCAACGTGCACACCGTTCGACTGGGTGCGCTCATTCCGATCGACAACTCTGCGTCCGGTCGGGTACTCGCTTCGCAGATGGATCCCGCCGACCTAGAGATTTTGCTTACCCTTGCCGGGCCCGGTGATAATGACCAGCGCACTAGGTTTCTAGCAGATCTCGCCCAAGTACGGGGAGCAGGCTACTGCCAAGGCAGGTCGCTTACAATCGAAGGTATCACCAACATTTCTGCACCTGTCTTCGACTTCACGGGCAATGCCGTGGCCGCAATGACCACCCCGTTCATTCACCGACTGACGGGAACCGAGAATGTAGACCCGGACCATGCTCGGATGTTGTTGGTGCAGACCTGCGAAAGCCTTTCCCGCAGAATGGGAGCGGGAGCGAGTGCCAAGCACTGATGTCGAATCGGAGACGCATCTCTAAATTGTCGACTCAGCTTCTTTGCGCTTTCTCGATCCGGCTACTGCGAAGGGGTCTCGCTGCGGAACCTTGACGAAAAGCAATAAGACGAAGGCCAGAGTTAGTGCAACCAACGGGACGCTCATTCCGACGATGATGTCGCCGGGGGTCGCTATCTTGCCGATGAGGAACGGTCCGAAAAATCCGCCCGCGGAGGCGAGCGAGTTGATCACTGCAATACCGACAACGGCCTGACGCTTGGTCAGAACCTCACTGATCAGGGCCCAATATGTCGGAATGTTCCCGATGACACCGCATGCAAGAAGTATCAAACCAATCATCCCCAGCAGCGGCGAGTCCCGGAACACACCAGTTGTAACAAGACCTACTATCGCAGTGGCGAAGCAGAACAGAACAATTGGCTTTCGTCGACCGCTGATATCGGCATACCGAACCAAAAGCAACATCACGATGGCGCCGCAGACGTACGGAATCGCTCCGTAAATTCCGATGCTGGTGGGTGAGTATTCCGGATTCAGCTGGGATACGACCTGCGGAAGGAAGAACGTCATTCCGTAGGTGGCAACTCCTGCGAGAGCATTGATGAGTCCGAGATACAGAACTTTGCGATTCTTCAGCGTCTTGAGCTCGCTCGAGTGGTCCTGGTCGCCTTCCGGCATGGCCGCGTACTCGTCCGCAATCGAATTCTCCAGCCAATTCTTCTCGTCGGCATTGAGCCACTTTGCCTTGTTCGGACGGTCCGCCAACGTCAGCAATATCCACACTCCGAGCAGGACCGGCGGCAAACCTTGCAAGATGAAGATCCAGCGCCACGAACTGAGCCCGAACCAATCGACATGATCGAGAATAAGCCCACCGCTGAGGCTACCGACGATGAGGGCAAACGGCATTGCCAGCGCCATAACACCTATGGCGCGGCCACGATCGTGGTTGAGGAACCAAAATGTCAGAAACAGAATCAGACCGGGGAACAACCCCGCTTCAGCGATCCCGAGCAATATTCGTGCGACGTACAGCTGAGTAACAGAGTGTACGAATCCGGTCGCAACAGTGACCAAGCCCCAGGTAATCGCAATACGCGCCAGCCAAACCCTCGCACCGACCCGAGCGAGGATGATATTGCTCGGAACTTCCAAGAGCACGTAGGCCAGAAAGAAGATTGCCGCAATAGCACCGTAGGTTGCCACATCGATGCCGAGCTCACTGCCCATTGTGAGTTGGGCATAGCTGATCGATGAACGATCCATGTAGTTGAACGCATAAAGCAGAAAGACAATCGGCAGGATCGTCTTTCGCACTTTCCTGACAACTGCCTTGCCGTCGACCGGCGAACTGACCGGCTGAGGATTTGTAGTCACCGCACTACCTCCATCTTGATTCGACCAGAATTTTTTGAACAGAACTTTCGGAACTCGGTACATCTAAAAGAATCATCGCTCAGCGAAGGAGCTCGATGATTTCGGTCAGGTCGTTGCACGCCTCCAACCCCCAGAGCAGTGTCGTCACCCGGTCGATGTCCTCCGTCGGTAGTGGTCGAACAGAAACGCGGGCACAGTCATCGAACTTCTTCGACAGTTCTTCCACGGTCATCGGTCGCTCCGGCGTGCCAGGAACATCAGAACCCCGGCGGGTGAATACTTGTCCGTTACGGAGTTGCACCTCGACTTTGCCATCCGGCAATTTCAGATCCCAGTTGAGTTCGGCATCCTGTACCGGAACCACCTTGCTCGCCACAGAAAGGACTTCAGCATCTTTCAATGTGTCAATAGAGAAGTCGGACAACAGCATCGAGCCCTTCACCAGTGCTACTGCGACTGTGAACGGTAGCGAGAATTTAGCGTCCATCATGGTTTGCGGTGCTTGTCGAGCGTGGAGTGGGAGAGTCATCCGTTCTGCGAAGTTGCCGACGTACACTCTGACCTCGGCGATGTCGGCAGCGTCGAAGGGGTTTTCGCGCACCAGCTCGATTGCGGCATGAATGTATGTATGCGCGTTTCCGACCGCTGGCCAGTACTTGTACGTCATGCCTTCGCTAAGGTAGTCGACTCCCAGGCCTTCAAGCATTTTCTCGCGGTCGTACTTGCCGCCGAAGTAGACGTTGAAAATTCCGGCCTCCCCCTCGAAGAGGTTCCGCATTCCATGCATACCTTTCCCGGCCAGGAGGGTTGCGTTCACACAGCTTTGAGCGATGAATCCCGCGTACAGACCCCGGACGTCGCTACCGACACCGAATATTTGCTCCATGGTGCCGCCTGCGGTAAGGCTTGCAATGCCCAACGAGTGGGCTATTTGCTCTGCGGTCAGCCCCATCAATGAGCCACAGGCGGCAGTGCCCGAGTACGTCCCGACGACACTCGACAGATTCCAGTCCATGTTCCATCCGACGTTGCACCGTAGCCGGATGAACAACTCTTGACCGATGGCCACCGCGGTGATGAGGTCCCTGCCGGTCACGGAGCCCTTGCGTTCGGCCAGAGCAAGGAGAGCCGGCACAAGTGAGCTGTCCGGGTGTGCACCCCACGGAGTCTGGCTGTCGTAGTCGAGACCGTGTGCGAGAGTGCCGTTCGCGAAGGCTGCGGCTGCGGCGGGAACGCGGCCACCGAAACCGAGGATGGTTGCTTCTTCCTTACCGCCCGCATCGGTGACAAGCTCGATGATCGGTCTGACAGCGGGCTCCATGCCACTTGCGCCCAGGATTACCCCGAGTGTGTCGAGAATGCTCTTCTTGGCGGCCTCGACCGCGCCCGCCGGCAAGTCCACATATCGCGTGTTTGCAGCGAACTCAGCAAGGTCCTGAGAGAGGTCACGGTTCGTCATCGTCGGTTTTCTCCGATTGGGTGATTGGTGTTGTCGGTTTGTCGGGGTGGCCGTTTCGTTGGCAATCCAGATCTCGAAACAGTGATCGGCCGATACAAAGTGTCGGTAGTGGCCCATGACCAACACTTCTGCGCCCCTACAGGCATGCTGTCTGCCCGCCGTCCACCGAAACGACCGAGCCCGTCATGAAGCTGGCGTCATCGCTGAGCAGAAAGACGATTGCCGCCGCGATTTCTTCGGGATAACCGATTCGACCAATTGGATGTTTTGCATTGATCGATGCGGCCTTCACCGGGTCGTTCATCATGTAATCGGTGAGAGGCGTTCTGGTCATTCCGGGAGCCACCGCATTGACGCGTATACCTAGGGGACCCAGCTCAGGGCACATCGATTTCGTGATTCCGGAGATCGCAAACTTGGACGCGACGTACGAGAGCCGATTCGGCACACCGAGAATCCCTGCCCCTGAGGAGATATTCACGATCGCCCGCGGACCTTGGGTGTCTTTCTCGGCCAGCACGAAGGCCTGGCACATGTTTATCGTGCCGTCGAGATTGACAGACATGATCTTGCGATGAGCCTCAGGGTCGAGGTCGACAATTGTTCCTGCACCGGTGATGCCGGCGCAATTGACGAGCCCGTTGATACTGCCGAACTTCTGGTGCATCGTGTCGAGAAGTTTCACGGCTGCGGCGTGATCGCAGACATCCAGCACCGCTCCGTGCACGCGGTCGGCGTTGGACACGTTGGCGATCGCCGCGTCGACCGCCTCCTGCGCGACGTCCACGACGACGACAGTCGCACCCTCGTCGATCAATCGAGCCGAGGTCGCGGCACCGATTCCACTACCCGCGCCTGTCACAACGACAGTCCGGCCTTCAAATCGCAACATCACTCAATCTCCTATGAATTGTCAGGGGCGTCGAGGTCACAGCCAGCTCTGGATGTGACGTGACGCACGTTCGCCTGTGAAAGACAGTTTCATATGTAGACGGTTGCGTCAAGGTCGGGTGCCCGCCGACTCGCACACCAGGTGACACTCGCGTGGCAGATCCACCGAAAAGGCACACGTCGTGGGTAAGTCGGATGAGGTACTCGATCCGTAGCGCGCGCGTTGTGAATTCGATGCCGCCGAACGGCGGTATCTGGTCGACCGCGCTCCGGCTCCGCGGCCCACGAGCACAGCTCCGCGGCGACGAAAAGTGGGAGCCATCCCGGCTGCAATTGCAAGGGTTGCCGGATTGCATGACTACGTCAGCGGTGGTTCTGCGCAACGTGCGAATCGACTTTGCGGTAACCAATGCGCTGGGCCAAGCGGAGCACGCTCCCCTACTTTGCGAAGGTCGGCGAGCCGACATCGCCCGCTATCAGTTGCTGAATACCTCGGCCCGGTACTTCGTTCCGGATTGAGGTGGAGCTGCACCTTCGTCCGTACTGTTGCTCTTGTCCGAGGCAGGACGGGCCCAAACAACCGCGCGCTGCCTGAGCTCATCGGCGAAATGGGCACCAATCAACGCGGGATCCAAGTCGAAGCGAACGGGCCCGAACGGCATTTCTACTACGACTCCAAGTTTGCGGTGGCGACGGGTGGCACCGACCATGGACGGCTAGTCGGTGAACCATCGTCGCCGACGGAGAGGCGTTTCAGAATTGTTGATGACAAGTCGGCGGTGCCGGGCAGATGACGGCCCACATCAAGTCGACCGTCCAACCGTTTGGATCCGACTCTGCATCTCGAGGTTGCTCTTAGAGCAGTAGCGTCATCGGTCAGCTCGTTCAACCGCTCGTGAGGACGTCGATTGTCCACATTCCAGGCGTGTACGAAGCCACTCGTACCCGATCATGGTCAAGTACCAGCAGATCTCCGCCTTGCATCACGCGAATGAGGTATGCATTTGGGTAGCAGTCTGCTCCCCCATCGCTGATCACGTGGATACAGCTGCGGTTCGAGACCTGACAGTCTTTTGCGATCGTTTCTCTCGTTTTCGCGGTCATTCAGCTGCTTTCGGGATCATATGAGCGTCGGCTAACCTCGGAGATCGGAACTTCAAGATTTTTTCAGACCAATTTCACAACTTCCTTATATCAAAATCCAGTATCGAAAGCCGATACCACTTATAGGCCTGGTAGTGACTTCTCCCTGACGTCGCTCCCCGTACCAACAAACCGGTAGGAGCAGATCGGAGGTCGACATGACCAGTTCACACTGATGATTCATCCTCTTACGGTGCCACCAAGTCGCGACTTCGAGGGGCGTTGGTCGCGGGCCAATCCCCACGACTCAGCCTGAATTGCTGAGACTGATAAGCCGTATCGAGTTTCGATATTGGACTTGGCTCACCAGATAGTGGATAAAGAAGGCTGACGGTGACGGAATCTACCAATGCAGCCGATGCAAACAGTAGTGACCCCGATGGTTCGCTGCATCAGCGAGTGCTCGACAGCCGTATCCCGGCCGTCCCGAACGTGGAAGGACCTGACCATTCTCGCATCTGACACGCCCGAGCTAACCCCTGCTCTCGCGGAGCGCATCCACAGACACCAGGTCGTTATTATTGGCTCCGGGTTCGGTGGATTGTTCGCGGCGAAACAGTTGCGTAAAGCCAACGTCGACGTCACGCTCATTGCCAAGACCACTCATCACCTGTTCCAGCCCCTGCTGTACCAGGTGGCAACCGGGATCCTGTCCGAAGGCGAGATCGCCCCGTCGACCCGGTTGATCCTCAAGGATCAGCACAACGCATCGGTCATCCTCGGCGATGTCACCGCCGTCGACCTCGACGCGAAGGCCGTCACGTCCCGCTTCCTCGAGCGCGTCACCGTCACCCATTACGACAGCATCATCGTCGCCGCGGGCGCGGGTCAGTCTTATTTCGGCAACGACCACTTCGCCGACTATGCACCCGGCATGAAGACCATCGACGACGCCCTCGAACTCCGCGGCCGTATTCTCGGCGCATTCGACCAGGCCGAACTCGCAACGGATCCAGCCGAGATCGAGAAGCTTCTTACCTTCGTCGTCGTCGGCGCAGGACCGACCGGAGTCGAAATGGCCGGTCAGATAGCCGAGTTGGCGCACAAGACGCTCCGTGGCACCTACCGCCACATCGACAGCCGCAGTGCCCGCATCATCCTGCTCGACGCCGCACCGAAGGTACTGCCGCCGTTCGCCGATTCCCTCAGCCAGGCCGCCGCAAAGCGTCTGACAAAGATGGGCGTCGACATCCAGCTAGGCGCGATGGTCACCGACGTCGATGCCGACGGCTTGTCGGTCAAGGACGGTGACGGCACTGTTCGACGCATCGCGGCCCGCACGAAGGTGTGGTCCGCAGGAGTTGCGGCGAGCCCGCTCGGTAAGCAACTCGCCGAGCAGTCCGGTGCCAAGATCGACCGCGCCGGACGCGTAGTGGTGAACAAGGACCTGACGCTCCCCGGCCGCCCCGAAGTTTTCGTCGTCGGCGACATGATGAGTCTCGACAAGCTCCCCGGCGTTGCACAGGTTGCGATTCAGGGTGGCCGCTACGCAGCACGTACCATATCCGCGGGAGTCGAAGCCGTCCGCGCAGGCCGGGACGTACCGACGCGCAAGGACTTCAAATACTTCGACAAGGGCTCGATGGCGACCGTCTCGCGATTCAGTGCCGTTGCGCAGGTCGGACCGATCAAGGTCACCGGGTTCATCGCCTGGATGATGTGGTTGCTGGTGCACCTGGTGTACATCGTTGGCTTCCGTAGCCGTCTGACGACCGTCATCTCGTGGCTCACGGCGTTCTTCTCCCGCGGCCGTGGCCAACTCGCGATGACCGAGCAGCAGGTGGACGCACGGGCCGCGATGGTCCGTTTCAATGCGCCCGACCCGAGCGACGCCGGTATCGAAGTCACTGCACCGGACCCAAAATCCGTTACGCGCCCACTGCAAGGAACCCGAGGTTAACCAGCAGACCAATACACGAGTGCGCCGAATGATGCGCTGCCGGCTTCGGAAGAGGCGAAGCCAAGCCATTCGCCTTTGATTCGCCGGACTTCGCCGATTTCCGATCGATCTCATGAACCTAGGACAACAATAATGACGCCAATTCTGAAATCGTCCATACCCATCCCGAACCTTCAGCAACCGGCACATATTTGCCCGTCGACGGTGGATATCTGGTCCGTGAAGCCGATGCACTCATGCCGGCCGAAGTCAGCACGATCATTCGTTGTTCGATCTTTACACGTGTACAAACTCGCTTCAATGAGAAACAACTCTGTGATCGCTGATCCAAAATGCTGGCGGACGTACAGAGTAGGACTGTAGATGCCGGCCGCTTCGACTCCACACGCACGTCCTGCCAACGCGGCCGGGGACTGGTTAGCAGCGCTTGCCGGCCGGTTGATCTGCGTCATCAGTAAGCCCCTCGAAGCTCGTCATCTCAGCCTCGAATTGTACGCAGCATCGCGTTTACTAGTTCCGGACGGCGAGCAGTGATGTAATCCCTACTTCTACGTGGAGCGCAATTCCCGTGCACGGCGTCGCCAGCATTTCCACGGTTCCCACACTTGGCACTCCCCCCACGTCGGACACCAACGCCATTCCTGGCATCGTCACAACCGCTGCGCAGATCAGTTTTCCAAGGTGGACTCTACGAAGCTCGCGCGATCGAAACAATGTCGAATCTGGCCGATCGGCTAGGTACACGCCTGAGCGCAAAGGACTTCGAGAAGTGAAAGGTCCCGATGACGACCGTCTCGCGGTTCAATATCGTGGCGCGGCCGGACCCATCAAGGTCGCCGAGGACAGCGCCTGTGTAGCACGTTTGCTGGTACACATCGTCAGATCGAACGTAGATTGTCGGCTACACTTCGGTCCCCGTATAGGCAGACTGACTTACGCCAAAGTGGCCCTATCACCACCCACCAACATGCACTGAGCGTTCGCCGTCTCCGAACTGTTCGCAAGGAAGCGCTTCGAAGTGACCACTGGATTTGCTTCACGGAATCGCTTACTCAGTCGGATCTACGCCTCAATTATTGACGTTATCAGGAGTGCAATGCAGCATAGTACCGAGACCGACCACGTCTCATCCGATCAGGCCGTCCCGCGCGGCCAAGTGGCACTCTCAATGTCTGTCCTCATGACACCGGACATGAGCAATTTCTCGGGAAATGTTCATGGTGGTGCGCTACTGAAATTACTGGATCAAGTTGCCTATGCTTGCGCGAGTAGATACGCGCAAACCTATGTCGTGACAATCTCAGTTGACCGAGTAATTTTTCGAGAGGCAATACACGTCGGTGAGCTCGTGACTTTCTCCGCTTCGGTCAACTACACCGGACGGACCTCAATGGAAATCGGTATTCGCGTGGATGCCGAGAACATTCGGTCGGGGCAACTCAGACATGCCAACAGTTCTTACTTCACGATGGTTGCCGTAGACGGGGCCGGCAATCCCGCACCTGTTCCACCACTGCATCCGAGCGGTGAGATCGCCATACAGCGCTATAACTCTGCCCGCGCCCGCAGACAGGGGTTCGCGAACCTGACAACACATCAGCAACCAATCTGACAGTATTCACGAGAGTCCCGCGTGCGACACGGGATTCGGCGGCGCCCGCGCAGATCCTACGAAGGTTGCGGCACTTGTGCTTGAGCGTCGACTACTGCGACTCAGCACACCATCTCCACCAACTCGCTTCGGCCGCAAGCATCGGTCAACTAGAAGCAGCAGGATGGCCAAGTCACGGCGCTCAGGGAATGCGTTTGCACAGCCCCGACACCGTTCTCGGTCGAGTCCTACAAACAGCTCGTGTCCTCGACGAGCAGTGGGTCGCATGGAGATGGTCGATCCCCGGCTCCGGCCTACTCGCGCCGTACCCCGGAGGGCTTCTCGGCGACGGGGTCATTCGCGGACGGGGACAGACGTCCGGCGGTGTGACGACGATAGTTGATCGCCACGATCGAGGTGCCGGAGGTGGCTGTCGGACACAGCTCATCCGAGCGACCGGATACAGACCAGCTGGTTGCTAGCGCGATGAGCGAGGAGTCGTTACGGTGCCTAGTTACCGATGGCACCGAGATCTAGGAGGCAGAGCAGATGCCGGGGGAATGGAAAGCAGCGGTCACCGGGGCAGGTTCGGGAGTGGGCCGTGAGGTCGCTCTGCAACTAGCACGCTCGAACTGGTCTCTTTCTCTCGCAGACAATAACTTTGATGCCCTCCTCGACACACAGTCAGAGTGCGCGGCTACCACCAACACCGCACACGCGACTCACCTGGATGTCACCAACCGAATCGAAATCGATTCGTGGGCGGCGTCGTCACGCTCCGCACTGGGCGGTATCGATGCGGTCTTCAACGTCGCAGGCGTTCTCTACAGCGGCGATGTCATCGACACTCCCCCAGCTGACTTCGATCTAGTGATGGCGACCAACTTCGAGAGTGTCGTCAACAGCTCTCGCGCTTTTTTGCCGGACATCCTGAAGTCGCGTCGAGGTCGAATCGTCAACGTGTCGTCTGCATTTGGTGTCATGTCTGCACCCGGCTATTCGGCGTACAACGCATCCAAGTTTGCCGTACGAGGTTTCACCGAGGCCCTCAACCAAGAACTGCGGCTGGCGTCACGAACCGCGCGTGCGACCTGTGTGATACCTGGTGGACTCAAGACGTCGATCGCTCGGACGGCGCGGGCGGCACCAGGCGTTGATCACGCGCGGACTGCCGATTTTTTCGATAGCCGCATAGCCCGAACCACCCCCGAAGTGGCGGCCCGACAGATCATTGCGGGTGCGTGGAGGGGGAAGTCGCAGGTGACTATAGGGAACGACGCCCGCCTCGTCACCGCGACCACGCGCGTACTTGGCCCTCAGTACCAACGGCTGCTGCCTTCGCTCCAAGCACTACGACGGACCTAACAAGTCGTCATCAACAGAAACCATTCACCAGACCTGCGGGGGTCGGTCAACTATGTCGAACAGCTGGATCCTGATAGAGACGTTCGGAGACGCGGAGCCTACCGTGATTGGAGTTGGGTCTTCGCCCAAATCCTTTGTTCCACCTCGTAAAGTTCTCCGCAGCTCCACCAGCCGCGAAGAGGCAGTCGCCGCGGTAGCTGAGGCGCTTTCCACAGGCACCGTAGTGGATCGGCCATGCAAAGACCGCTACAGGCGAATTCTGGCCGAACCACTGCACACCTTCGCGGGCCGTACACATGGCGCATGGGTGTGGCTCGGCCAGCGCGACGAGACTCCACCTCGACGAGACGCCGCCGGGGCGTGGCAGTTCAACCTAACCAAGAGCACAGCAAGCGGTAGCAACGATCTACTCGACCTTTACTGCGTTCCGCAAGACGAGCGCGAGACGCAGCGTGCACTCGCCGGAGCGTTCACCCGACTTGTCACCAACCGGGACGAGAGCGAAGCTATGGCCAAGATCGTGCAATCAGCGCCGGGCACCACTCACCAAGCGGTCTGGACAGTGAGGCGGGACGACGGCGAACTTCGAGCCGCGCATTTCTCGTGCCGGATGATTGCCGAAGACGGGATTTCGGGCACCGAAGTCATCCTGAGGGGTATCACCCAGGACATCGGCCCCGCAGGTGAAATCAATATCGCTCCCCCACCCACGATTCTCGAGCATCGCGTTCTGGAGGCTTCCACCAAGGAGGGCGAGTACCGCGCACTGGTCAACCTTAGAAATCTGAGCTTGCTGCGCTGGTACAACTCTGAACCTGCACCGAGTATCTGCTGGGAAAACCTTCCTGACGAACCGGTACCGGCGATTCATCCGGACGACATACCAATTGCGAAGCAAATGTCGAACGCACTCGCACGCGAACGCACCAACGGCGTGCTTCGGTTCAGAACTCTTGACGGCGACTGGAAGCCGATGACAATTGATGCCGTTCTAGTTTCACTCGATCAGCACACCACGGCCGCACTCGTCACTCTGACCGAATTGTGCGAGGAGTAAATAAGTTCGCGGACCCATGCGGACCCACATAGCCCACTCCGGACTGAGTGCAGTTGAAGCGTGAACTCCGAAGGTGCGTTTAATAGTTGCGTTTTTTACAAGGATTGTGCGCGTGTCGTGCGGGCATCGCGAGTTCGACTCCACGCAGCTGCCACTGTTCGAGTCGACACACCATACGTTTCGGCGAACGACTCGATGCGCTCCTCGGTCTCGGACTTTCGCCCACGCTCGATGTCGGCGAGAACGGTAGTCGACATCCCGAGCAGCTGCGCAGCGTCACCCTGGGACAGCGCCGCATGCACCCTCAGGTCGGACAATTTGAGCTGAGACTGCGGGATCGGAACCAGCGCCGCTACGGACGTGTGCAGGGCGTTCGCGATTCGGCCAAGCGTCGCAGGCGGTGGCGTCGAGCGTCCAGTTTCCCAGGTCGATACCGCCTGCCTCGTCGCGCCCACCTTCGCCGCGAGGTCGTCTGCACTGAACCCCGCCCGTACCCGTAGCTCACGCAACCGGTCGGCGCGAAACCCACGAACTCCGCTTCGCGGCACTGTCCCCAACTCCCTGTCGACCTTTCAAGACAGTCCCATCTTCCTCGATCCGTCATGACCTTGGACTCTTGTGCGTTTTATAGTTGCGCGTTACAGTTGCTGTCATGCATCCCTTCGATCTCGGTGCTACGGAGCTGAACCAATTGCGCGGTGCACTGAACCTGTTCTACAGTCCTGATGCGCGCCCAAAAGGGATTCCTCGGTGCTTGCCTATCTCGGCACTGCTTGTAGCGCGGGACATCAGGTCGGTCTATTCAAAGAATCCGTCCGATCATTCCTGTCGGGAGTTCCACATGTTCGCGTCGCTCGCCCTTGCCGCATCGCACATGCCATCGACGGCTCAGACCAGCATTTACCGTCGTCGAAGTTCAGCGTTGAGCCGTTACGGACGAGGTGCGACAGCAAGCGCATTCGACCGACATTGCCGTTTCCGTCGAAGTCACGGGGCCGAACCGAAGTGAGCACCGCACGGGATGCGATGGAGCCGAATTTCCTCCCAGAGCATCAGTTCTGCGCGGCGATCGTCGTGAATCGGACACATGGCGACTTGATTGCATGCTCGCTCGACCACGGGCATTCCGGTCGCCATCAATACATCGGTGACGACGGAGCACTGCTAGCCGAGTGGAAGCCATCCACATCGTGCAACGAGCGGTCCATTCCTACCCGTATGCCGTAGACCTGGCAGTTCGGACTGCCCCGACTCGAGTGGGCTTTCGCTGATAGCCCCACTCGTGAGCTACAGGAGCTCCCCCGCGCCTTGTAGCTCGACCGGTGGACCGGCGCGAGGGTCGCGTAGTAAGCGCATTTCATCATGTTCAGCGCTGCGTGGCCCCGCCGGGACATCGCCCCTCGAACCCACACCCGTTCGCACAGAAAGGATTCCGTACCTGATGTGGATTTTCCAGCAGCCTTGGTTCTGGTCGGTGGTCTTCGGCTGGCTCTGTGCCTCTAGCACGTGATGGGTGCGTGCAACTGGCCCACAACCTATCGATCGCACGCACCCATCCACTTCTCCCCACCGACTCACTAAAACCAATTGTCGCCAGAGTGATTGTCCCGCAGACGCATTCACCAGCACGACCCGATCGCCGGGTCGCACCAGGAGAGGATCGGCACCAATGCCAGCATCACAGGGCACCGGACACCACCGCTCATCCAAGAAGCGAGGGCGGGTGATCAAATCGCTGCCCGCCGTGGCCGCGGTGACGATCGCCGGCCTGACCGTGCAGGCCGCTCCCGCGCAGGCTGCACCATCTCAGCCGGGAGTGACCAGTCCTCGAGGATCACAACCGGGGGTCACGAGCACACCGCAGACGGCACCGGCCATCCCGCCGCCGCCAGCTCCGAAACCGCGCCAGTACTTGGACGGCTACCAGCCCTCACCACAGGTGCAGCAAACCCCATCGCGTAGCTACGACGACTACTTGGCCGGTAACCAGCAGTCCTCGAACTACCAGAACACTTACTACCAGGCCCCCGCTCCGCCGGCTGCCCCGAGTGAAGCACCCCCGGCGCTGCAGGCGACTCCGCCGCCACCGCCGCCGGTCCCGACGGTGCAGCGCAAGGTCATCGCCCCGATCGAGGCCCCGCCCGGAACCTTCATCGCCGGCGGCACGTTGGTGCCGGTCGATACCAACATCGTCGACCAGAACCTGCTCACACGTACCAACAACACGTTGCAGGCGATACAAGCCGATGGCGGAAACTGGCTTGTGGACAACGGATTCGCCGACGCGCCCCGCGCCGACCGGATCGCAGCGGGTACCGCGACCGGTGTCATCACCGGTGGCGCTGTCGGCCTCGCTGCATCGGTGGTCCCGGCCGCGGTGATCACCGGCACCGCTGCTGCCGTCGGCGGCGGACTCGGAGTCGCCGCTACCACCGGCACCGGTGCGGTCGTCTGGGGAGGACCGGTGGGTTGGGTCTTCATCCCCGGCGCAGCCGCACTTGCCGGTGCAGGCGTCGGCGCAGCACTGTCGGCACCGATCGTGCTGGGCCTGACCGGCGCAGGCGCTGTCATGGGCGGCATCCTCGGTGCCACCGTCCTCGGCGGCGAGCAGCAGATCATCGAAGAGCCGGCCCCCGCCCCGGCAGTGGTTCCCCCGGCTGCCGACAGCGTTCCGACGATCCCGCCGGCCGCGACAGTCGATCTCCCCGGCCCCATCGGGCAAGTTCGCGACACTCTCGCGGCCGACCCGAACGGCCGCCAGGTTCTCGCGGCGGCCGACAAAGCCGTTCAGAACGCGGCTCCGATCGTAGACAAAGCCGTCAACGATGCGTCGGTGTGGACCGCACCGGCCGTCGAAGCAGCACAGGGGTTCACCTCGAAGGCCCTCGAGCAGCCTGCCGTCGCCGACACCGTCGCCGCGGTCAACACCGCAGCCGCACCCATCGTCGATCAGGCCACTGCCGCTCTCGGCGGCTTGCAGGCGGCGTTCGCACCCGCCTGATTCGCCCTACAGCCAGCTAGTTGAACCAGCCAGGAAGGACACATTCCAGATGATCCGCCGTTCGACGACATCTCCGATTGCCAGTGCCACCGGCCCAGCCCGATCAGGGGTGCCGTCGAGCTCGCCCCGTGTGCCGCGATCGCGCCGACGCGCGATCGCGGCCGCCGGGGCTGCTGTCGTGTTCGTAGCCGTCGCCGCCGCTGTGTTGCTCAGCGGTGGCGACTCCGAGCCGGACACGACAGCCACCGACACGATAGCCGCTTCCTCCGTCGCGCCGACAACCGTTGCGGCCGGGCCGGATTGCTCGATGCCGACCGGTGATCAGAACAGCGGCCCCGGGGTCATCGCCGCGTTCGAGCACGCGTACTACGTCCAGCGATCGGGCGCGGCCGCGCACGCTCTGGTGTCACCGAACGCCCCGGCAAGTGCCCCGTTCACCGTCGAAGCCAACCTCGACGCAGGTATCGCCACCGTCCCGGTCGGCACCACCTACTGCCTCGACATCGACCCGCTGCGCACCGGCTGCTACACCCTCACTCTCACCGAGAGCGGCCCGAACGGGCCTGGGACGCAGTACCGCCAACGGATCACCACCGACAAGGTCGACGGTCGCTACGTCATCGCCGCCATCGAGCAAGCGTGATCACCCACCGCCGCCACAGCGCGAGATCGCCGCAGCACCGCGGCGAACAGCCACCACGAAAGGAACGTCAGGACATGAGCGATGCAGCGAGCGAATGGGCCGAGGCCGCCACCGCAGTACGACAGGCACGCGAGACCCTCGAGGCGTCGACCGCGAGCGAGATCCGCGCATGGGCCGAAAAGTCCGGGCTGACCGACTGGTCGATGTGGCAGAAGATCAAACGAGAGCTCTACAAGCAGCTCGACCTCGACTACGACGGATTGCGCGCCAGCGAAGCCGAGCAGGTCACCGACGCCGTCGCCTCCGCGGCATCGGCCGCACCGGTGGTCGAGCTCTACGCCGCAGGTGATGAGCGTGGCAGCTTCGCAGTGGTCGGAGACGGTGACGAAACAGCCTGGTACGGAACATTTCACGCCAAGGACGCGGTCTTTCGGCAGGGCGATCAAGCATCGGCCGACGACTCGGCGGCCGGCAAGGCAGCCTTTCTCGCCGGCAAGCTACGCGAAGAGCTCGACGCCCCCGCGATCCGGCTGATACTGCATATCTCCAACCCGCACCTCGACGGCACACGGCTCGCAGCTCTCGCCGCGCGATACGGAGTGCACCTCGAACGCCTCGAGATCGACGACGAGAACCCGGCCACCGTGTGGTGCGAGGTTCCCGGACACCGTCCGTGGCAGGCCATCCGGCTCTCCGATCTGCTCGTCGACGATCAAGCGGAGGTCGGCTGATGGCCGAACAGCACCCGCGCCCAGACGTCGA
Organism: Rhodococcus sp. 05-2254-5; assembly: GCF_002258575.1. Classification (NCBI taxonomy): domain Bacteria; kingdom Bacillati; phylum Actinomycetota; class Actinomycetes; order Mycobacteriales; family Nocardiaceae; genus Rhodococcus; species Rhodococcus sp. 05-2254-5. The sequence goes on from NZ_NOZG01000023.1 coordinate 108,360, forward strand.
CAACCCCGTCGCGGGGTACGAAGCCGAGGACACCGTCAACCTCCGCGCTCAACGCCTACGACGACCCGAATCCGAACCGGACGAACAGCCTGCGGAAGAGCCGGCCGACGACACGGCACCGGACCCGTACGGGGTCGGGCAGGACGCATTGGCAGCGGTCGAAACACCCGACGTCGACCCCGCAGCGTTCTACCGAGCACGACTGTTCGACCGCCAGGAAGAAGACCCGACCGCCGAGCCCGCCGAAGCAGGGCTGAGGGGCCGGATCAACGCCGCCCTGGGAACTCATCTCAAGCCCAAGCCCACCTCGGCCGAAGTCAGACTGCGTCAGTCGATTCGCGTTGTGCAACAACCCCTTCCCGGATGCTCGGTGGTCTCGGTCATCAATCCCAAGGGCGGAGCGGGCAAAACTCCGACATCGGTGCTGCTCGGTTCGACGTTCGGTAAGCACCGTGGCCACGGGGTGACGGTGTTCGACGCCAGCGAATCGCTCGGCAGTCTCGGCGATCGAGCCGCCCGCACCACCGATCCGGAGCTCACGGTGTGGGACCTGCTCGACCATGCACACGAGCTGGCGTCCTCGTCGGCGGTATCGGGATCGCTCAACGCGTTCCTGCGGCGTCAACCGACGATGGAAGACATTCTTGCTGCGGACAATTCGGCCGACCGTGAGCGCAATCTGGGGTGGGACGAATGCGCCGCGGTGATGGCAGTGCTGCGCCGACACCGGGACCTGATCGTCATCGACACCGCCGCCAATCCCTTGGCCGAGTCCTGGCAGTGGGCCGTGCAGCATTCCGATGCCCTGGTCGTTCCGCTCCCGCTACGCCTCGACATCGCCCGGCAGGTCTATCAGATGCTCGAGGGCATCATCGCCCGCGGCTACGGTCACCTGTTGGCGTCGACGATCGTCGTGACCTGTGCAACACCCGATTCCAACCCGCAGTTGGCGTCGGCGGTCTTCGAGGACCTGCGCAATCTCGGTGTCCAGGAAGGCAATTTCATTCAGGCCCCGTACGAATCAGCGCTCGCCCGCGGCGATCGGATCGTCTATAAGGACCTCCCCCCGGACACGATCGAGGCCTACACCAATGTCACCGCGCTGGTCGCCGACAACGTCGCCGCGGCACGAGCCGGCGCGGCCTATCAGTTCACCGATCCGTATTCCCCGCAGCCGGTGTACCGCCAGCCCGACAGCGCACCACCCCCACAGCTCTCGCAGTGGGAGCGGCGCAGCCGCGATCGTCGCGGAGCCTGACCCGTCCCCATCCCGCTCGAGCACACGAGGAGAACACCATGACCGGCCAGAGAACGCTCACCACCGCGCTACGACGACCGCGCTGGGCGCACTCCGCGATGGCAGCAGCCGCCGCGGTGGTCCTGGCCTTGGGCGCTGTCCCAGCACACGCCGCACCGGCAGCGACGGCGGCGACCTCGTGCGCGAAGTACGTCGCGATCATGGCCCCGGGTACGTGGGAGACCAATGCCGCGGCGAATCCCACCACCCCGGTCGGGATGCTCGCCACCGTCGGCAACGCCCTGAAACAGAAGTACGGCAACGACATCGAGGTCTACTACCCGGCATACGCGGCGTCGGCGTTCGACAAGGGCCGTACCTACGCCGACAGCAAGGAAACCGGCAAGAGCGCCATCAACAACATCCTCACCTCGGCGTGCGCGACGTCGAAGTTCCTGCTCTCGGGCTACTCCCAAGGCGCGGACGCCGCCGGCGACGTCGCCGCCGAGATCGGTAACGGACGCGGCGTCGTTCCCGCGTCCCGGATTCTCGGCGTCGGCCTGGTCGCCGATCCGCACCAGGGCACCGCCGGCGGCACCGTGGTCGGACCGAAGGTCGACGGCCAGGGCATCGGCGGGGTCCGGCCCGAAGGCTTCGGCTCTCTCGCCCCGGTGGTCAAGCAGCTCTGCAATCCCACGGACCTGTACTGCTCGACGAACGCCGGCAAGGACGGTCTGCTCGCGGGCCTGGGCAAGGTCTTGGCGAACAAGCCTGTCGACCCGGCCACCACCGGCGGACAGGCCGGAACCGGGTCAACCGCGGCAGCGTCGAGTGCCGCAGTGCCGTCGACGACCGCGCAGGGCGGTGTGACCGGTGCCGGGACACAGCCGGGAACGACGCCGACACAGGCCGGAGGGGTCAGCGATTTCTCGTCGTCGCTGGTCTCGGACTTCTCCCGCGTCGATCTGGCCGGTGCCGCGAACACCGCATCGACTCTCGGGGAGCGGGTAGCCACCCTGCCCGACTCGGTGGGAACCAACCGCACTCAGTCGCAGGTCGCCAGCGTCGGGGCCTCCGCGACATCGTTGCTCAACACCCTCGAACCGGTCGCCGACGTGCAGTCGGTGATCGCCGCGAACCCCGGCATCCGCTCGACTCTCGACACCGCCCCGGAAGGATCACCGGAGGCCAAGACCTCGACGGTGCTCGACGCACTGGACCAGATCGACATTCCCGCAGTCCTGAGCACAGCGACCTCGATCGCCGACACCGCATCGTCGGTACTGGGCGGCACCGGCACCACCGCCGGCCTCGCAGGCACTGCGTCGACCCTGGGCGGGCAGGTCGCACCGTTGCAGTCCGTGTCCCCGGACGCGCTGACCTCGGCAACGCAGGTGCTCTCGCTGCTCAAGCCGAAGACGGTGGTCAACCAGGTCGTCAACGTCGCGACCGGCTTCACGAGTCTGGACTACCAAGGCATCGTCGACAACCTGATCGCGTTGCCGCAGAAGGTCGCTGCACTCGATGTCACGGGATCGCACAAGATCGCCGGAGATCTCAACAACCAGTTCGCACCGATCGTGAAGATGGCCGCGGGAGTGGATCTGCACACCCTGTCGGTGTTGGTGGCGATGATCCCCGACCCCAGCGGCTCGGCGCAGATCGCCTCCCTGGTGCTGAGCTTGCTCGGCAACGTCGACGTGATCCGCCTGGCCAACGATGTCGGCGCGATTCAGGAAGTCGCGTGGAAGATCCTCGAAACCGGCAACCTCGCGGCCACCGCCGAGCTGCTTCCCATCGGGCTCGACCTCGCCTCGGTCGCGGTCGGAGTCCTGACCGGCTCGGCCGCCAAGACCAGCCCCGACCAACTCGGCGCACAGACCCAGGTCACCGGACAGTCCGCAGCGATCGGCCAGCAAGCCTCCACCGGCGATTTCGCCGGTCTGGCAGGCAGTCTCGTCTCACTGGCCTCGTCACCGAGTGCCGGCGATGCCGCCGAGCTGGTCGGTGCCGGTATCGACGCCGCGACGTTCTTCGCCTCCGGTGCGCACCAGTCCTACGGCGACTTCAAGGTCGACTCCACCGGCCGCAGCGCCCTGCAATGGCTCATCGACTTCTTCACCCAGAAGATCGGGGGCTGACCGGCGGCCACCGAGCAGGCTCTGCAGCCGGGCGGGCATGACGCAGAGCAGCCGAAAACTACAGCACCACAACCGAACTACACGTACCACCACAGGTGTCCGGGCGGGCACTGATCATCTTTTTCGATTCGTGAGGACATGCACCGATGGCAGCATCACAGCAGGGCAGCAAGGGCAGTGCCGGCGCACTGAGCCTGCTGCTGATCGCCGCCGTCGCTGCGATCGGCATGTTCGGTGTCCTCTCGGGCGATCGCACACCGCCGGTCGACGAAGGCACCTGCCTGCCTGCCGGCGCGGCCGTAGTGGCCCCGCACTCGGGAACAGTGGTGATGCCGCTGCGTGAAGGCACCTATCAGGCCACGAGCGGTTTCAGTGCCCGCACGAACCCGGTCACCGGCGAAGCCGAAGGACACCAGGGCCAGGACTACTCCGCCCCGATCGGAACCCCGATCTACGCGGCCACCGACGGCACGGTCGTCAAGGCCGAACACGCCAGCGGGTTCGGCAACTGGATCATCATCGACACCACCGTCGACGGACAGTCGCTCTCGACGGTCTACGGCCACATGAACGACGACGGCGTCGGGGTCACCGCGGGCCAGACCGTCAAAGCCGGCGACCCGATCGGCGGCGTCGGCAACGCCGGACAGTCCACCGGCCCGCACCTGCACTTCGAGGTCTGGCCCGGCACCCGCCTCGCATCCGGATCGAGCCCGGTCGATCCCGTCGCCTGGCTCGCCGCCGCCGGTGCCACCGCACCGACCGCCACCGCAGACGTCCTCGCCGCAGCCCCGGCCGGCCCCTCCGCCGCGACCCCGACCACCGGTGCCGCGGCGCAAGGCGTATCGAGTCGATCGGTCAAACTCGCCGCCGCCATCAAACCCGGCTGCGGAGTCCCGGCCGGATCGACCGGACTGCGACCGGGGTCGGTCCCGGCGGACTTCGAGCCGTGGATCGTCAAGGCCGGCACCGTCTGCGCAGAGGTCACCGCCCCGGTCGTCGCCGCGCAGCTCGAACAAGAGGGCGGCTTCAACGTCAACGCCCACAACAACGGTTCCGGCGCGGACGGACCGGCGCAGTTCATGCCCGCCACCTGGGCCGCGAATGGCGTCGACGGAGACGGAGACGGCCGCAAGGACACCCGCAGCATCGCCGACGCGGTGATGAGTCAAGCCGCCTACGACTGCGAGCTAGCGGGCATCGCCAAGGACTCGCTCGCCGCCGGCAAGGTCAGCGGCGACCTGACCGAGCTGTACCTGTCGATGTACAACTGCGGGCCCGGTGCGACCCTCTCGCAGGGCCGGGTGTGCCAGAACGCCGAAACCCTCGACTACGTCGCGAAGATTCCCCGCCGCGCAGCAGAAGCGTTCTCCGTCGCCGTCCCCCAGGCCACGCCGGGCATCGTCCCCGGTGGACCGTTCGGTCAGAACGTCGTCGCGGCCGCGATGCGCTGGCTCGGCACCACCTACGCCTGGGGCGGAGGCGACCGCAACGGCCCCACCCGCGGTGTCAGCGACGGCGGCGGCCGCGCGGACATGATCGGCGACTTCGACAAGGTCGGCTTCGACTGCTCCGGACTGGTCCTCTACGCCGTCGCACAAGCCTCGGGCGGTGCGATCGTGCTCCCCCACCAGGACTCGGCACAGATCGCCGACAGCCGCGGCCGCGTGATCGTCACCCCCGGCGAGCTCGCTCCCGGCGACATCATCCAACCCCACTCGGGCCACATCTTCATCTGGCTCGGCGGAAACAAGGTCGTCGAGGCACCGCAGTCCGGCGACGTCGTGAAGGTATCGGACTGGACCCCGCCCGCGAGCGGCCTGACAGCACGGAGATTCGGATGAGAACCACCCACACCGCGTTCGCCGCAATCCTCATCACTGCAACGGTTCTCACCGCGTGCGGTGGCCAGGAGACCGGCGGCACCGACGCCCCGTCGATCCCGGCGCAGCAGTGGACACCGGGTACGCCCCCGCCGAGCGGCAGCGATCCCACCCGTACCCCGGCGCCGGCCGCGACCGCGCTGCCCGACGTCGCCGGGGTGGACAGTCAGGACCCGGACTCGGTGGCCACCGCGGCCTTGACGGTCTGGTTCACCTGGAACACCGCCGTCGACGCCGGACCCAACGACGCCGCCGCCCGCACCGCACCGCTGCTCACCTCCGACTACGCGCGTGAGATCACCTCCACCACAGCGCAATCGAGCTCCGGCGCGCAATGGCTGGACTGGGCCGCGCGCGGCGCGGTCCTGACCCCCGACCTCGTCCCCGACGACGAACCCGTTCCCCCGCAGACCGATTCAACGGCCTACCGGTCCTACCACCTCACCCAACGCATCGACGGTGCACCGGTGAGCGAAAGGGTCGTCGCGATGATCCTGCGTCGCGGCCCCGACGGCTGGGAGGTGAGCCGCATTCAAGACAAATAGCTATTACCTCGTTCACGTGCTTTCACTGCAGAACACCATGTTTCGGAAAGGAACCCCGATGGACACAGAATCCGTCACCACCACCACCCCCACGACCCGCACCTCGCACCGGGCACGCCGCGTACTCGGCGTCCTCGCTCTCACTGTCGCGCTGACCGTCCTGGCCGGCGGAGTCGCCGCCGCCCAGACGGTCAACCCGTACGACGGGGTCAACCCGGACATCAGCTTGTTCGGGCCTGCCCTGAACCAGACATGGAAGCGCATCCTCGCGGCGATCTGGGGAGCCAGCATCGCCATCGCGGGACTGTGGGTGCTCACCTCGTTCCTCAGCTCCCGGAAGGCCCGCAAGCGCGGGATGTCCAGCGATCTGAGCGAGTCGGGCGAGGATCTCAAGCTCTCGCTCATCATCTTGGGCGGAGTGGCCGCTGTCTCGCCAATCGTCGGCGCAGTCCTGCTCCTCGTCCAACCCGGCGCATAGCCGATCCCGGCTCCGGTCCGGCGCATCGCCGATCGCGGCTCTGCCCCCCTGCTCTTCCTCCTCCCCGACGCGGCACCGTCCGCAGAAACGAGTTCCCCATCATGGCCATCGACTACCGCAACGTCGGCTCCGAACCCCCCAGCTCGCCCAACACCGAGAACGTCGGCGGTGATCGACAGTCCGACAGCACGTCCGGGTCCAGGCGCTGGATCATTCTCGGGGCCGTCGCCCTGGCGATCCTCGCCGTCGTCTCGGTGATCGTGGTCGGTCTGTCGGGCCGCTCCGACAACTCCGGCGGCGGTGGCTCCGATGCCATCCGCGCAGTACACGGACCCACGACGGTGAACAACGGCGTCCCCAGCGGCTATACCCGCGACACCCAGGGCGCATCGACGGCCGCGGTGAACGTGCTCCAGGCCTTCGATCAGGCCAGCCAGGGCCGCATCGACATGAACGATGTCCGCTCGGCGATGATCGCCGCCGACCCCGGTGCCGAGCTGGCCCGCGAGATCGAACTCGGCAGCAACCGCGACGAGAGCAGCGACGTGATGAACACCCTGCCGGCCGCGGTGCACGTGTCCTCGTTCTCCGCCGATGCCGCGCAGATCTCGGTGTGGTCGATGACCACCACCCAGTCCGACATCAACAACACCGGCACCGTCGCCGTGAGCACGCTGTGGGCGACCACCGACATCTCGTTGGTCTGGCAGGACGGGGACTGGAAAGCCGCCGACTGGTCCTACCGCCAGGGCCCGCGCCCGGAAGACGCGTCCTACCCGGCCGTCGATTCCGCGCTCGGCGGTCAACTGACCGCCGGGTACTACACCTTCTACATCGACTAGGAGAGAACATGATTCGCCGTCTCGTTCTCATCGCGGTCACCGCCGCACTGGTCGCTCTGTTCGGATCGCCCGCTGTTGCGCTCGCCCAGCCTTCCGCCGTTCCCGCTCCCGCACCGGGGGCGGTCACCGCCCAACAACCGGCATCGAGGCTGCCCGCGCACTTCCCGGACGATCTCAAGAAATTCATCGGCGGTACCGAGGAATTTCGGAGCGGGCCCTGGTTCACGGGGAACTGCGCAGACCACGGCGGCGACCTGGGAACCTATATCTCCCAAGCACTCACGAACGAAAACCGGCTCCTGTACTGGACCGCATCGGACGAGAACAAAGCCGTCATGCTCGGCGGTGCGGGCGCGGTCGGCTCCGACCCGCAGGCCCAGGCCACGGCCGAGATCACCCGTCAGGCCGTCGCCGACGGGACCGAACCACCGGCCGACGCTCTGCCGACCGTATTCCCGGCCGGGGACACCAGCTTTCACCCACCGACGGGAACCTGCGCCGCCGACCTCGCCCGGTGGGGCACCAAAGAATGGGGCACGTGGGGCTTCGCCTGGGCGCAGAGCCCGGACGCGGACTCGCTGACCGCGATCAAGGCGCTGCCCGGTGCCGACAAGGTGCCCGACGCCGCCTGGTCGGACCCGTGCTCGCAGGGTTCGGGCGACCAGTACTGCATGCATGCCTTCTTCGTCGACTGCTCGAAAGCCGAACGGGCAGATGCCAGCCGCTGCCAGGACTGGAACTTGTCGATCGGGCGATTGTTCGCCGGCACCGCGAACTGGATCGACAAGAACACCTCGTTCACCGAACGCCTCGACGACACTCTCGGCAAGGTCATCGCCGCCACCTTGCAGTACAAGCTCGGAAAGGCCTACCTACAGGCGTTCTCGTGGATCTCGGGGGCAGCGAACGACGTCGTCGACTTCGTCACCGATCCGACCACCGTCATCGACGACTGGGTCAACGCCACCAAGAGCGGGGCACTCTCGCTCACCGACGCCGTGCTGCGTGGGTTGACCTCGACCGGCGACTTCGATCCCACCCAGCAATGGTTCGTGACCTATTACGCCGGATCAACGGGTCTGGGAATCATGGTCATGTCGCTGGCGGTCCTGCTGGCGATCATGCGATCACGGCACAAGGGCTCACCGTCGGAGCTGGTGGCCAACGTCTTCGGCTACATGCCCGCCGGGGTGGTGATGATGCTGTTCTCCCTCGCTCTGGCCCAAATGGTGATCGAATTCGCGACGGTGCTCACCGAGGGCATCGCCAGTTTCAGCGGATCCACGATCACCGAGATGGTGGAGAACATCTACGCCACGATGGGCACGCTGAACAAGGACACCGTCGTCGGCGGCTCGATCGTCGGACTGGTCTTCTTCGGCATCCTGCTGCTCGGTGCGATGTCGGTCTACCTGGGTCTGCTCATGCACCAGATCGGGCTTCCGCTGACCGCGTGCGTCGCCGGAATCGGCTACGGCATGTGGGTGCACCCGACGTGGCGGACCAAAGCTCTGCGGCCACTGTTCACGTTCGTCGGCATCGTGCTCAGCAAGCCGATGCTGTTCCTGTTGATCGCGATCGTGCTCGCCGGGGCGAACAACGCTCTGCTCTCGGGCGGCGGCGGCTCGGGAGATCTGACCTCGCTCGGCGCTCTCGTACTCGTCGGTGCCTCGATGGTCGTGGTCGGTCTGGCACCGTGGGCGATGCTCAAGTGGGCACCGATCCTGCCGACCAAGGCCGACTCCGAAGGATTCGGCGGTGGTGGTGGCTCCGTCGCCGGTGGTGTCATCGGAGGCGTGGGCAGCTCGGCCCTGTTCCGCAGCCGCAGCGGCGGAGGCGGCGGAGGCGGGTCGACCGTCACACCGCGCTCGACCCGCTCCGGCGACGGCGTCGACAAGGCCACCCGATCCGGGCATTCGACACCGTCGACCAATTCCGCCCCCGGCCACACCACCGGGGCCGCCCACAGCGGCGGTGCCGGACACAAGAGCGGCACCCCCACACGTGGCGCGGTGGGCATGGCCGGGCGACTCGGCGGAAAGCTCGCGATGGGCTCGGCCGCGACGGTCGCCTCGGCCGGGGCCGCGGCGGTGCCGATCGCCGCACAGTCCGCAGCGGCGGCGATGAACAAAGCCAAATCCAGTGCCGAGTCCGCACCGTCCGAAGCCGAAGGCAGGTAAGCGATGTCGACCGAGACCGTCGAGCACGACAGCGAGCAGAGAACCTCGATCCTGGGCGGTGAGATCGCGCGCCGGGGAATGACCGGGATCTCGGCACCGGTGCTCATCACCTGGACCGCGGCCCTGGTCATCGGCGCGGTGTACTACTTCGCGGCCGGCGGCGGCGCGATGACCGTCGGGCTCGTGGCGGTGTTCTACGTCGGGGTGTTCGCCTCGACGTACGAATTCACCGAGACCTCGCTGGCGTCGCGGCAGTTGCACCGGTTGCGGAACTGGGCGCGGATGCGGCGAGGTGAGCACGTCTACCGCAACGCGGACGACCCTGCCTACGGGATCACCGACCTCGACCCCGGCTGGGAGTACCCGGTCCCGCTCGGGCGGACCGCCCCGCTCGACGTCGCCGGCACCGGCCTGGACGAGATGTTCATCGTCCGCACCGCCAACCCCGGCGAGCGGGCCTACTACACGGTCGTACTGTCCGTGCAGGGCCTGGCCGGGGGGCTACGCACCGACGCGGCCTGGGCGACGACATCGGAGAAGTTCGGTCTGTTCAGCGCCTCGATGGCCCGCAAGACCTCGCTCATCCGCGGAGTGCAACTGATCCACCGCTCCGTTCCCGCGGATCTGACCATGCACGAGGACTGGGTGGAGCGGGAGGTCGAAAAGCTCGGCGACATGCGTCTGCGGGCACCGGTGGAGTCCTACGGCGACCTCATCGACACCATCCGGCCGCACTCGGAAGAGCATCGGGCGTACGTGGTGCTCAAATTCCCCCAGACCGACCACTTCGAGGACGAAGCCGCGCGAGCGGCGGGCGGGAAGGGTGCCCGATTCGAGGGCGGTGTTGCCCAGGTGATCCGCGACGAGACGATGCGCGCAGTGAGCAAACTCGTCGCCGCGGGCCTGGGCCGCGTCCAGGTTCTCGGTGAGCAGCGCACCTGCGCGCTGATCCGCGCGTTCGTCGACCCGTCGAACCCACTCGATCGCCACCAAGGGGCGCGGTGGTCGAACTGCTGGCCCTCCTACATCGGTGGCCAGGACTCGGTGGTGGTGTCCGGACGCTGGCACACCCGTGTCGGGTTCCTCCCGCCGGCGAGCATCGAACCCATTCCGTTGGGCCCGTTGTGGCTCGCGCCGCTGCTGACCGGGGTCGCCCCCGACATCGGCGACGACGAGACACCGCCCTCCCCGACGATCCGAACCGTCAGTGTCCGAGTCGATTTCGTACCCGACGCGGTCGCCCGGGAAGCGGCGAGCCAGGACTTCACTCAGGACAAGGCGGCGCAGGAAAGCGCCGCACGCAAAGGCATCACCGGCGACGGCTCGGCCGAAGTGATGGCCACCGCGTCCGGGCGTCGCCGCGCCGATCTGATGCCCGGCTCGGGCCATCACGGCACCATCTACTCTCTCGCGGTCGCAGTGACCGGCCGCGACGAAGACGACCTCGAGCGGGCCTGCATGCGCGTGGAGGAAGCCGCCGACGAATCAGCCATCAAAACCATCACCTGGCAGGACGACACGCACGACGTCGCCTTGTTCACCACCCTGCCCTTCGCTCGCGGTCTCGCCGTGACGCGCTACACCAAGTAGCCCAGGAGATTTCGATGCCGCAACACACCACCCATCGCCCCTCCACCCGACCGGCCGCGACCGAGCAGCCGGCCCGATCGACGCGCCGCCGCCTGCTCGGCGACGACACCGCCGTCCTCGAGGCCGCGGAGGCGATCCCCAAGCGGATTGCCCGCCGCAAGCCGCCTAGGCGGTTCGCGCTCCTCGACCGCTACGGCTGGTACGAACCCCGCACCGAAGGCGCGTGGAGTACGACCAGGCAGTCCGAAGCGCTGAACCTGGCCATCAGCCGCCGCAGTGCCCGCCACCAGGGAGCAGTGACCGGCCTGAACCGGATCTCCCAGGACCTGGTGATCACCGATCCGTTCGAGCTCTACGGCACCGACATCTCCAACATCAACGTCTGCGTCGTCGGGGACATCGGCAAGGGCAAGTCCTCGATGATCAAGACCGCGTTTTTGTGGCGGCAGATCATCTTCGGCCGACAGGTGGTGGTCATCGACAAGAAACGCCAGGGCATCGAAGGCGAGTACTCCATCTTCGCCCGCACCCTCGGAGTGGAATCGGTCCGGTTCAAAACCGGTGGCGGCGGGGCGCGACTGAACCTGCTCGACCCCGCGATCACCACCGGCGGTGAACATGCCGGCGGTCTCGACGGTGTCACCCCGGCCGGTCAGGAAGCCCTCGTGCTCGCCGTCCTCGCCGACACGATGGAACGCCCGCTGACCACCCCGGAGAAGAGTGCCGTCGGCCGAGCGTTGGAGCTGGTCAATGCCGACGCCGCCGCGTCCCGTCGCGCACCGGTACTCAAGGATCTCGCCCGCCGCCTCGTCGAACCGGCCACCGACGACGGCACCTATTTCGGTGACCGTTGGTCCGAGCGCTCGCTCGAATGGGGCTACGAACCGGGTCTGGCCCTGCTGCGTCTGGTCGACCGGGACCTCAAAGGCCTCGTCGATGCAGAAACTTCCCCGGAGGTCCGGGACGCGCTCGAGCACCCGTTCGCGCATTTCGACGTGTCCGCTCTGCCGACCGAAGGGCCCGCACTGCGGGTGGTGATGACCGTGATCAACACCTGGCTCGCGAACCTGCTCGCGGCGCGCTCGTCGGTGTCCAAGCAGACCATCCTCATCGTCGAGGAAGGCTGGCACGTCGCCGAAGGATCGACCGGCGCGGTGTTCCGCTCGAACATGAAACTCTCACGCGGACTAGGCCTGTCGACCGTCTCGGCCTTCCATCACCCCTCCGATATGTCCCCCGACTCCCCCGCCCGGGCGCTCATGCAGGAAGCGGGAATCGTGTTCCTGTTCGCGCAGGAACGCTTCGACGACGCCCGCGAGACAGCGGAGATGTATCACCTGCCGCCCGGGTCGATCGAGATCATCATGGGCCTGGGCCAGGGCGAATGCCTGGTCAAGATCGGCTCGTCCGACCCGATCTTGATGGAACACGTCCGCTCCCCGCAGGAAATCGCCCTCACCGACACCGATGCCGCCGTCAAAGGAACGAGACTCGCATGACCGAATCATCGCCACCGTCATCATCGCCACGCTCATCGTCGCGGCCGGCACGGCGAATCCGTACCGGCCGCACCATCGACGTGCACGTGAGCTCCGCGGCCCCGATCGGGCCCGACGAGACCTCGCTGAGCAGCGAGCGTCGGTTCGCTACCCCCTCTGCCGCAGCACGATTCGCCGTCACCCAATCCGCCGCCCTCGACTTCGACAGTGCCGACATCACCGTCACTATCACCATCGACGGAGCCGACGACGTCTGCGTGTCCGGGACCCCCGGTGAGATCGCCTGCGCGCTCGCCGCCATCCCGACCTACACCGCTGGCGTCCGAAAAGCGCGGACCTCGCCGTCCGCCGAACTGGGCGGGGAACCGATGCGGATACCGGCACCGGACTTTCTCCATGCCGCGGTCGACGAGGTCGCACTGCCGATCCAGCGGGAGGGACGTGCGGACCCCGATGGCCGCGTGAGCGCGGAGACCACCGTCGATGTGCGTGTGCTCTCGACCCGGCCCGACCCGCTACCGAACTCGACGCTGCCGCTCGGACAGTGGCCACCGGACGTCGCCCACACGCTCGCGCACGACCTCGCGCGCGCGATCACCGAGCGCAGTGGCCAGCGCAGCCCGGCGACCGTGACCTACCGCCCCGACCATGAACGGTACGAGATCACCCATCCCGCCCCGATCTCCGATACCGACGCCGCCGCGGTGGCCCGGTACATCCGGATCATCCAACTGCGAGCCAACCTCGCCGCCCTCGACCCGATCGCCGACGCGGACTGCGCAGTCGGTCTCGCCGCCGAGCTGCACGTGCTCGAAAGCTATTCCCGCCGCACACCTTCCACCGACGACAGGACAGTTCGATGAGTGCGATGCAATCCCCTCCGCGCAGGCCCAGCGACCCGTTCATCCCGGCCGAAGTGTGGGTGGGCGCAACTCTGATCGTGGGTCTGGTGTTCGCCGTCGCCGGCGGCGGCATGGTCTCCTCGCTAGTCTCGAGCAAGGTGATCGCGATGCCCACCAGCCTCGGTGAGCTGTTCTCGATCTTCCGCGGATTGGTCACGAACCCATCTAACCCCGCGGCCGCGTGGCCGGCGACCGCGCAGCCGGGCCCGGCGTGGGTGACCTGGGTGTGCATTCTGGTGCTCGGTGCGCTGTATACCGCTGTCGCCCTGTGGATCAGCTCCGAAATCGACGACTGGCAACACCACCGCGGTCAGGCGCAACGTGGATTCGCCGGTCGACGTGAGCTCGCCCGTGCGGGTATCGACGACAAGAGTGTCCGCAAAGCCGCCGTCGCCACCCGTTCCTCGCTGAAGGGCACGCGGGCATCGAGACTGGACGCGAGCGAGGTCGCGATCGCGTTGGGCCGCAACATGGTCGACCCCGACAAGATCGTCTACATCAAACAGAACGACTGCATGCTCGTCGAAGGCGTCACCGGCTCGGGTAAGACCTGGCGCGTGGCATATCAACGTTGCATGGACGCACCCGGCACACTGCTGGTGACCTCGACGAAAGTGGACCTGATCTCGGCGACGTACGAGCACCGCGCCGCACTCGGGCGGGTGTCGATCTTCGATCCGGACAACATCACCGGATGGCCCGACCCGATCCGCTGGTCGATCCTCTCCGGATGCCAGGATCCGGACGTGGCGATCCGCCGCGCCCAGAGCTTGGTGTCGGCAATGCCGATGGGAGACACCAAGAACGGCGGCTACTGGGAAGACAAAGCAGTCGTGCTGCTGCGCTGCTACCTGCACGCGGCCGCGATCAGCGGCGCGGATCTGGCCACGCTGCGCGTATGGGTGAACTCGCGTAAAGGCCGCGAACCACGCGAGATCCTGACGCGGACGATGCCCGGCTGGGAAGCCGAACTCGGCCAGATCCTCGACTCCGGATCGGACTCCTCCGACGACATGATCGGCGCAGCCAGCAGACTCCTCGCCCCGCTCGCCTCCCCCGCACTGCTCAAGGCCGTCGATGTACCGATGAGCGAGTCGTTCGACATCGACGAGTTCATTCGATCCGGCGCGGACACGCTGTATCTGGTTTCCAAGGGCAAAGACAATTCTGCGGCACCGTTCATCGCGGCCCTGGCCAGCGAAGTGCACTACCTCGCCGATCGCCACTCACAGTCCCTGCCCGGTGGCCGATTCGATCCCCCGATCCGATTCGAGCTCGACGAAGTCAACAACGTCGCCCCGATCCCCGGCCTGCCGGATCTGATGTCGGACTCGGGCGGCCGAGGCATCACCATCCACGCCTACGCCCACAACGAAGAGCAGAACAAGCTCCGCTGGGGCGCGGTCGCGGGCAAGATGTTCGCCGACAACTCCCCCGCCCGACTCATCCTGCCCGGCCTCAAAGGCGACGAGCTGCAGGCGATCTCGAAGATGCTCGGCGACCGATACGAGTGGCAGCCCTCCGGCAACGCCCAGTCCGGCCCGACGCTGCGAGAGGTACCGGTGATGTCACCGGCGCAGATCCGCCAGATGGACCCCGACCAAGGCCTGCTCATCTACCGGACCGCTCCGCCGATCCTGGTGCACCTGCCGACGGTGTGGGACGAGAAACCGTCGCGTGCCGCGGTGCTGCAGTCGCAGAAGGTGTTCGACGCGATCGTGGCATCGGGCACCGCGCCTCATGCCGAGGTCCGGTCCGACGCGGTGGTGCTCGACAAGGTCAGTGAAGGGACGACACTGTCGTGACCACACCAGGCGGCGAGCAAGAAGAGTTGGTGCCGTCCCGGTTCACCTGGCGCTACCTCGACGCCGAGCAGGCGCGGGCCCTGTGGTCAGAGCTGATCGACTGGACCACGTGGCTGCGCGAGCGCTACGAGCTCGGCACCAAGATCCCGCCGTGCTGGTACCGCCACGATCCCGTCGTCGAGGAACTGACCGCCCTGATGGCGGCGTGGACCGATGCCTACTACCGCGGTGACCAGTACCGGGATGACCTGACCGCCTGGCATACCCAGTGGTTTCGCCCGCTCATGGCGCGCATCCGCGACATCTCGGACTTCGACAGCTGCACCCACGATCGGTGCGCGCACCGCCCGCTGCCGCCGGCCACGCTCGCCGGCATCGAGGAGTTCGTCGACGCCGACGTCGACGCCCGCCCCGAACCATCACCGGCCCCGCCTGCACCGGTCGTCGACGTCACCGCGGCCGAGGAAGTACGCACCATCCCCGCCGACGACATGGACATGGCCATCGACTCCGGCCTCGCCGAACCGCTCGACCCCGCCGACCCCGACAGCCCCGTCAGCTTCGAGGGCACCGAATGGACCTTCAACGCCCGCATGGGTGCATGGGTTCCTTCCACCTGACCGCATTCCCACTCCCTGAGCTCCAAGCCTGCGCAGAAAGAGCGCGGCGGATCTGCCGTACATCCCGCCCGGATACGACAGAACCGCAGCAACTTGCCGCGGGCTTGCCGAGCCCGGCTACCGATCGCACGTCACCCGCCCGGACATGTGATCGGTAGTCCGGGTGAGAAGAGATGCGGTGCGCGCCTCTCTCTAGCCTGAGAGGCCAGCGTCGGCACCTTGCCTGTCTACGACGCAGGCGGCACGATACGGTGGCGAAACTCGACCGTAGTCAAGCGACCTGGGTCCGAAGTACTTGCAGAGGCGACGATGACGCGACACGACGAACCGACTCGCGATGCCGAGAGCAGTGACGATTCCTCCGATGCCGTCGACTCCGAACGTGACGTTCCCAGTGAGGCGCAAGGGGAACAGTCCGTTGCAGCGCGCAAGGTCCGCCACGACGCGATTAGAGCTAGGGTCGATCGCAGCTACGAACTTGTACCGCACATCGGCACGCGGTGGCTGAGGTGGTACGACATACCCTATCGAGTACTGTCATGGCTCCTGACTTCTTGGCGACGCCGCATAGTTCCCTGGCGTCTGCGCCGTCGACTGAATAATGGCCGGATCTTTCTAAGTGCTTTCAACCATCACAGACGTCTCAAAGTGATGCCTTTGGACGACCCCTTGGACAACCTTCTTATCCCGTCTGACGAGCAAGTAACGCAGGGAGGAATGTGGGTCGTCGAGTTCTTTCCTCCCAGCTTGTACTCGGATCTTCACGACGCTTTAGATGCGAATCGGTGGGACGAGAATAACCATCTGCGTGCAATTGACGGTACCAACTCGGAACGAGTGACACAGGCGCGACGAGGGCAAAAATTTGGGTGGACTAAAATTGGCACAATCGCGAACCCTGGTTCCGGATATTTTCTCATCGACAAACAAGAGCATCTTCCAGATGAGTTCTCACTCATCGAAGTGACTGCCGTTCACATCGGCCCTAGCCTCACGGCAGTAGTGGCGTTTATCCAGTTGAGCGATCACGGCAAGAACGCTCTCAACTCAGTATGGAAAGCTCAGCACGAACCCACCCTCACATGGCAGGGACTCCGGCCACCTCACGTCGAGGACCGCCATTTTGCGGCGATCAACGCCACGCAACGGGAGCGTCAGAGGATGCACGACCTCGGTCGGTCCTGGCTGGCGGAACGATGCGGAGGGTATTTCGCCACGACCAAGACTCGACAGCCCGTGGTTGACTTCAGTTTATTCAAGAATTTCGATCCGACTTCGGGTCGTCCCTCCCAGGAGATTGGTGAGGCGCTCCGTGCACTTGGCATGGAGGGCGATCACTTGTATAACTTCATTTCGCCACAGCTTCCGGGGGCGGTATTCGTTCGAGGCGAAGCTTTACGTCAACCGGACGTGCTACTCCGGAATTGTTGGGGTGTAGTCGGTAATTATGATACTTTCGCCGGCTTCTACGACGACGACGGCTTTGGGACAAAGCCATATTCTGTTTCCACTTTCGCTCACATAGCCGACGATATGATCCGAAGTTTCCTCCTCCACACTGCGGTCCTGGAATACACCAGACAGC
Source organism: Rhodococcus sp. 05-2254-5 (assembly GCF_002258575.1). NCBI lineage: Bacteria > Bacillati > Actinomycetota > Actinomycetes > Mycobacteriales > Nocardiaceae > Rhodococcus > Rhodococcus sp. 05-2254-5. Next base: position 125,667 of record NZ_NOZG01000023.1, read on the forward strand.
TGCGGGAGACGTTTTCGGATGCCCGCGATACTGCTCGGAAGAAGCACCATAAATTCAAGCCCAGCCAGCTCGATAAACTCAGGCAGGAAATGCTTACAACAAGCCTGGACTTGCCAGTTGTATCCCGTGACACTGCGCTCCTGTGGAAACGGAGATATCCAGGTGACTTTAGCGTCAAGGCGGTACCGATTCCCGGGATACCCCGACCTCCGGACGAGTTCGACTTCATCGAGTATCTCAGTGACCAGCGCACTGACGCATTCGACAAACTTCTGGAGGAGGATGTCGCGTACCGAGATGTCCTCTCTACTGCGTCGGCCCTCGGCTCAAGCGCAGCAAGCGCCCGCCTTGGCCGCCGCGCATTGTTCGTATCCGTCACTTCACTTGCGGTGTCCGCCACCACCATTCTCACTGCCAACGGAGCCGCCGTATGGCATCTGACAACGACAGTCCTCATCACGAGCGGTGCAGCTGTATGGCAGCAGATCGCCGAGTGGTTGTAAGGTTTTTCTCGGTCCGCTCAGCACCGAAGTCCAATATTGGGCGAGCGCCTCGGCCTGGCTGCACGGCCGTTAAAGGCCAGGCCGCCGCCGGGATGGAGTGTGAGGGCCGCGTGGGTGTGACTCAGCGATTGGCTGGTTCAGACGATCAGCGGCGGGTTTGGGTTCGTAGCGGAGTCCGCTCGCCTGGCTGCGGGTCGTAAGAGGCTCGACCTGGACGGGCTTTGATCGCCCGAGTCCAGTTGCTTGTTCGCTCCATTCGCGGATCCGCGCGTGGGACATGTGCGTGGAGAAGTCTCGTTTGAGGTCGACGCTGCGGTCGATGTGGTCGACGACGTCGTGGTGCGCGGCCGCCTTGGAGACCTCGATCGCTTCGTCGAGGTTCTCGACGGTCCTGCGGGTGTGGTCTCCTCCCGGCCAGGAGCGGAGTTCTGCAACACGTGCCTCCCGGGTGACCTCGTCGTCGAGCGTGCCGATGAGCTCGTACATCGATGCTCCTCCGAGGCCGGTTGCAGCGCGGTGTACGTCGAGCTGCGCTTCCACTGTCTGCATGTGTTGCAGCAGCGCGGGGGTATGGATCTGGGCCGCAATCGCAGCGTCATCGGTGGTGTTCCCACTCAGCACTGCGAGATCGCGGCGCAGTGACTCCACCTGAAAGACCAGACCGAGGTTGTCGAGGTGCAAATCTGCGTACTCGGCGAGGGTTGAGTCGGCGTGCATTTCCCGTCGGATTGCGACGGGCAGCTCGACGCCGGCGTCCACGTCCAAGTGATGTGCCAGCTCGTCGGGGCTGCGCATGCATTCCCATGCCTCGATCGGGTGGTCCGGCCCCACGAGGGATGCGTGGAAGGTCGGCCGGGACAGCTCGCGAATGTCGATCGAGCTCAGGGTGTCTTCGGCGATGCCGAATGTGTTGTCGAGATGGTCGAACAGTTCGGGGCACAGTCGCGCCCGGGTGGTGAACAGGCGCAGGGTGCGCCCGTCCGGCAGGTCGATAGTGCGGGGTGGGAAGTCGTGCTGCTCGACGACGTCGATATCGGCGGCGTGTGTCAGTGCATACGGGTCGTTCGCCGGGAGGTAGTGGGCCATGTCGAGGTGTTCCTTCGAAGTCGCTGTTCGCGCGTGCCAGGTCGGTCCACGCAGGGGACGTGCTGCTGGCGTGGTCGGACTTCTGGCTGGGTGGCACGACTGGCGACGGAAGGTTCGGCGGGCTTAGATGCGTGGGCCGCGGGTCGGCCCGGATCGGCGGGCCTGTTGCTGGCGCAGTTGTTCGCGCCGTTCGGCTTTACGTTGCTCGGCGAGGCGGCGTTGTTCGGCCGCGCGTTGCTCAGCGGCCTGTCGTCGCGCCCGGTCGGTGGCGACGATCGGATCGGGCGTCGCGGGTTGCGGGGTCGGTGTCGACTGCTGTGCGGGGCCTGCGTGTGCGGGCACCGGCGCGGGCGCGGGCGCGGTGACTGTTTTGATGCGGGCGTTGACCTGATCCCATGCTCGGGCGGATTCCCCGTGTTCGGGTCGGTCGCCTATGAGGGTGCGGTCGGTGTCGATGCCGAATTGTTCTCGGTAGGCCCCGACTTGCCCGGCGGTGATCTGCCAGCGCAGTCGGGCACCGCCGGAGTCGGGAACCTCGCCGAGGTGGCGAGTCCAGGCGGGTTGTTCGTCGACGGCGTGCTGTCCGAGCTCGCGGGTGCGTTCGGCGATCTCGGTGTATCGGCGGCGACTCCAGGCGACGAGTTCGGGGTCGATTCCTTCCCGGTCCTGCATCGGCGGCAGGACCCAACTGGGGGCACTGTGGTCGCGTGCTTCTCGGCCGAGGGGCCAGCGCCGTTCGGCGTCGTCAAGCAGATCCGCTGCGCTCGGGTCGGGGTCGGTGACACCGCGACGCAGCTCGACGATTGCGGCGTGGGGGTCTTTGCCGGCGCGTTCGGCATTGCGTAGATGGGCGGCGAGGTCGGGCCACGCCCCGTCGTCAGCGAGGATGGTGCCGGCGTGCTCGCCGAACTGGGTGCGCAACGTCGGTTCGATGCTCTGAGCCCAGGCGTGCATGTCTTCTGCGCCGTTCTCGATGTGCTTTTCGAGTCGCCAGTGCATCACGGCGGAGACGGAGTCGGCGCTGGCGAGTTCACGTTGCGAGCGAGCGGCGGCGAGGGTGGGGGCAGCGTCGAGGCCGAGCTGCTCGGCGCGGCGGTACTGGTGAACGAAGGCGTCCCATTCAGCTTCGGCGATCATCGTGTTCGCCAGTGCCGGACCCATGTTCTCGCGCACGATGGCCTCGATGCGGTGCGCGTCGATGAGTTCGCCCACGTACTCGTATCCGCCGACGTTGTAGTCGAGCTTGCGGTGTGCGACGGCGGCGTCGCGTTGTTGTTCGGTCGCCGAGACGTCCGAGCCGTCGCGACCGATGATGGTCCGCACGACTTCGTCGGCGATCTTCTTGTCCGGATGCACGTGGATCAGGTGCGGGTCGACGATCCGGTCGATCGGCACGTACAGCTGGCTTCTCTCGCGGCCGCGCGTGAGAGCGACGTAGAGGGCTTGCCGGTTCATGGTGTCTTCGACGAGGACATGAACCTGGTCGACGGTCATCCCTTGCGACCGGTGGATGGTGGCGGCGTAACCGAGCTCGCAATACTCCTTGACATAGTCGGCCGGCAGGCGGATTCTCCCTCCGTGTTCGAGGTGGCGCACGGTCAGCGATCCGTCGCGGTGCGCGGTCTTGACCGTCCACAGGTCACCGTTGCGCACTCGTTCCCCCCGCGTGCCGGTGACCCGCAGGCTGGTGTCGTTGCGGCGGGTGACGATGCGGTCCCCTGCGCTGGCGCGCAGTCCGTCGGGGAGGTCGTTGCCGCCCTTCTTGACCAGTCCTTTGGCGAGTCGTTCGGTGCGGGCCCGGTCGTTGAGATCGCGGACGGCGTGGTTGCTGCTGGCGATCATCAGCGACGTCGTGTCGGTGTCGGAGGTCTTCGCCCACGCGGTGAAGACTTTCTCGGCGAGGTCGTCGGCCATGCCGTGCTGCACGCGGTCTTTCGCGGCGTACCAGGCGGCGACGGAGGTATCACCGTCCCGCAGCCGCAGCGAGATCTCCGCCTCTTCCTTGTCGCGGAAGCGGTGGACGTCGACCAGTTCCGGTGCCGCGCTCGATCGGGCGACCAGTCGCAGTGCACCACCGGTGTCGACGGCGGCGAGCTGCTGCGGGTCACCGAGTAGCCGGACCGCTGCGCCGTGCTCGGCGGCGATGTAGGTCAGCCGGTCCAGATCGTGTGTCGAGGCCATGCCTGCTTCATCGACGAGAATCATCGATCCCGGGGTGATGCCGGTGTCGAGTTCGTTTTCGTAGCGGGTGAGGACGTCGGCGATGGTGCGGCCGGTGACACCGAGTTCGTCGCCGAGGACGCCGGCGGCTTTCGCGGACGGTCCGAGGGCGATCACGTCGTATCCGGTGCTGCGCCAGGCGTCGACGACGACGCGCATGGCGGTGGTCTTGCCGGTCCCGGCCGGACCGACGCCGGCGGCCAGGAGGGCACCGGAGAACAGGAAGTGCTCGACGAGTGCTTTCTTGTCCGCGCCGAGGTCCCAGCCTTTGCGTTGGGTGTGCGCGGCGAGGGCAGCGGTGTAGGCGTGGGCAGGTGCCATGACCGCGGTCGGGGTGTGGGCGGCACCGACGAGGCGGTGTTCGGCGGCGAGGATCGCTGCGCTGGTGTAGGTCTCGTTGCCGTGCACGGTCAGGATCGACGCACCGTCGCTGCGCTGCAACGCTGCCGGGGTCGCGACGACCTGGCGAGTCAATCGGATGGACTCTGCGCCGAGCGCGGCTTCGGTGACCTTCTCGGCGACCGCGTCACGCTCGGCGGCGGTGGCGAACACCAGTGGCCGTAGTTGTCGTTGGACTTCGGCTTGGATGTGCCAACGGTTCCAGCTCGAGCGTTGCTGTGCAATGCGTGCGACGGCGGTGCGGGCGATCTCGCGGTGGTCGATCGAGGCGGTATCGGTGACGGTGATCGTGTTCCCGGTGCTCTTCTTCAAGGCGGAGTTCAGGGCGCGGCGGCCGACGACGTCGAGTGCACGTTCGCGCCATTCCGCGCGCTGGGCACCGAGCGATTTCGGGGGTGCTTTCTCGTTGCGGGTTTCCAGGGTCGCTTGGTCGGCGAGGCGCATCTGCATCGCGGTCGAGGGGTCTTTGCCGTGGGTCTTGCGGTAGTCCGAGACGAGCTGCTCCAGGCGTGACTCGATGGCGTCGCGGCGGGAGAACTCGCTGAGAAGTTGCGTGGGGATGCCCTCTATTTCGCGGACGGCGCGTTTGTTGATTCCGGTGCCGGGTCGGTCGGCGAACACGGTGCCCAGCTCGAGGGTGACGTACTCCTCGATGAGGGTGTTGTAGCGCTCGGATGCGGCGACGGCGAGCTTGTGCAGCACGCGGCCATCCAGGCTGCGCCATTTGCCGTCGACGCCTCGCACTTTGGTGGAGATTGCGACGTGAGTGTGCAGGTTCGGGTCACCGTTGCGATTGTCACGGTGATCGAACCGGGTGTACATCAGGCCGGTCGATTCGATCTGTCCAACACCAGCTTTGCCGACGCGGGTGTAGGAGGCGTTGTCCTCGACCCAGCCGATGACATCGCTGACCGCGGCGCTGTGTGCGCGCTCGATCGCCACGCGGGTGTCATCGTCGCCCAGCCCCCAGAGAACGGACACCGATTTCTGTGGAGTGAACACGCAGTCGTAGCCGGCGACGGGTTGGCGTTCGCGGCGTTGCTGCGAGGCTATGTAGCGGACGAGCTCGGCTTCGCTGGCCGGTGATCGGCCAACTTCGCGGTGGAACTCGTCGGCTCCGACGCGGTAGCGGATCTGCTGGCACTGCTCGGCGGTGAGCGGCTTTCCGCCGGCGGCGCGGTCGTTGTCGATCTCGGCGCGGATGCGCTTCATCAGCGGCACCTCGTTGCGGAAGCTCGCGAACTTGCGGCCGAGACGCACGCTCTCGATCGCCGCTTTCGCCGTCGTACCGTCGAGGACGGCTGCCTCGATCAACGCTTGGGCTTCGGGGTGCAGGCCCTCCCCGAACAGCGCCTTCATCTGGTCCTCGCGGACAAACCCGGACACGCCGAGCTCGGCCGAGGCCCGCCCTCCCCAGATGCCCGGTTCGGTGCCTTCGACGGCGTAGTAGTCGCTGAGGTCTTGGCCGCGTTCGAGACGGATGTCGGCGCTGGCGACCTCGCGGGTCAGGTAGGTGTAGCCGTCCCCTGCGTGCAGCGCGTGGACGGTCATCATCGCGGCCACCGCCGCCGACGGCGAGTCGGTGTGCGACGAGATCTCGCGGGCCGAACTCGCTCGAATTCTGCTTCTGAATCGCGCGACACAGTCGCGATAGTACGCAGATTCCGCCCATGGACACTAATAGTGCAAGAGGTGTGTGGCGTTTAGTTATTCATTTCTCTAAGAGATACAGGGAATCTGAAGACAATCGTATCTAGATTTCGGACGAACTAGAACGTGCATGGACGGTGAGGGACGAAAGTTGTTGCAGGACACATCAATCAAGGCGACGTTGGGTGCGTATGCCCCTTTCGCCGGCCAGCCTTTTGGCGGTAGCCTGTACAGCATGACTCCCTCGAACGGTGGACCGGTCAGTGCTCGGGAACGGGCTCGGCGAGCGAATGCGCAGCGGCTGTCAGAGGCACAGTTGCGTTTGAAGAATCAGGAGCAGGATTTGATTTCGTACTTCGATGCCACCCGAGACGAACAAAGGATCAACGACGATGTGACCTCGAGGATCGAGCGGTTGCGGCGGGACGCGGAAGCCAAACTTGCTGCGGCGTATGAGAGACGCGCTGGAGCTCTTGCGAAGCTCAAGAACCGCGGTGAAACATACGCCAGTATCGCTGCCTTGGTGGATCTCTCGGTGCCGGAGGCGACGCGGTTGGTCAAGTCGACGATGGTGTCACGTGCGACCGCCATGCCCGATGTTCATCCGGATGCAGAGGATGACGCGGGTGGCACGGAGGAAAGTTTCGAGAGCCCTGGGGATTCCGCATCAACTGCGTCTGCAGAGCCTTGGATAGATGGAGACGCGGGGGCGGATGAAGAGGGCGCGCGCAGCATCGCCTGACAAACGAGTTGAGCTAGCGCCGCAGGCTTCACGCCCGCCACATCGAAGGTTCGAACTCAATGCAACCACAACGGTAGTTCGAGAACGCAATGGGAACGCACGCCCACTGCACATGGCTACGGCGAAATAGTTATGCCGTTGGCTTGGTGTTGAATCCAGCTCGAGGTAGGAGGTCAACGATCGTGATCGCACTTGTTGCCATCGGCTTGATCGTCGTAGGAGCGCTGTGGCGCGCTGGGAAGTCCGAGTCAGGTTGGCGGTTCGCTCCCTTGCGGGCAACGGGATTCATCGCCGGCGGCGTGATTCGCATCGGCGTGATTATTGCGTCGATCATGTTTTCCGTAGTCGTTGCTGTTGCCATCGGCGCGTTGCGCAGCACCTTCCAATAGGCCGTCGAAGCTTCGTCACGTAGCGAGCTTGCAGCATGGTTCGTATGTGTGACGGACTAAAGGGGTTGCCGGATGCGATCAACGCCGTCAGGGAGTTGGCGGTGGTGCAGACACTGCCCTACCATCGCGCAAACCGTCTACACCGCCACCCGGTCTCTCAACGGATGGCGGTGTAGACGGTTTGCTCACGAATGCCACGCTGCAAGCAGTTGCTTAGCACCCGCAACGCAGATTCGCCACCATGCACTTTACCGGTGGACTACTTCGCAATCCGGCGAAATTTAGAAGCAGTGCGAGAAACGCGTCCCAGAAAGGGCCGCGAGGTCGGCTGCCGCGAAAGCGCTGACGCGGACGCGTGGTTGCCGCATAGGGTAGCGGGACGAGAGCGGCCCATCCGGGCAGTCCACTTGCCTCTTATCGCCTGGCCAGCTGGTCACGTTCTCTCAACCTAAGGAGTTCTTGTGGACGGCCCTTCAGTCACCGATCTACGCTGCACGCGAGGTGGAGCCAAATGAGCCTGGGGGACGTGGACCGCCGCCTTCTGTGGGTGCGCGCGGGAGGGCGATGCACCCTGTGCAAGACCTACCTCCTTGAGGGCAATCTCAGCGCCAAAGAGGTACCCCTGGGTGAAGGCGCGCACATTGTGGGACGGGAGAAGTCCGAGAAGTCGGCTCGTGGCCTGCACGAGCTGCCTGTGAACGAGCGCGACACCGCCGACAACCTCATGCTGGCGTGCCCGTCGTGTCACAACGAAATCGACAAGCAACTGGTTGCCGGCCTTCTGGATGTGGACTTTCTGCTTGCGAAGAAGCGCGAGCACGAAGCGGACATCAAGCAGCGCACCGGGCTGGCGAAGGATCGCCGCACCGCCATCGTGCGGATGGCCGGTGAGATCCGCGGCCGCCGGGTCATGGAGATGCCACGAGACGCCGCGGCTGAAGCCGTCATCCAGTCCTCCGGACGCTTCCCGCACTTCGCCGAGTCCTACGACCGCCAAGGAGTCGAGATCGACCTGCGGGATCTGCCCGGCGAAGAACCTCTAACCGACAACTACTACGAGACCTCCCGGGCCAAGATCGACCGCGCCGTCGACAACCAGATCCGTCCGGCCATACAAGAGGGATCGATCACCCACCTGAGCGTCTTCGCGTTCGCCCGCCTTCCGCTACTGGTCTACCTAGGCGCGAAGCTCGACGACAGCTTTCCCCTCGACGTGTACCAGCGGCACCGCTCAAGCGGTTCCTGGAGCTGGCCCACCGACGTCCTTACTGCAGGCTTCACCGTCACCCCCTCCGTCGATGGAAACCAGGACGCGGCGGAGGGTGTCCTTATCACCAACCTGTCCGGCACCACCCCACTCACTGACCTCCCGCCCGACCTTGACGGGTTGCCGAACTGGGCAATCGACATTGACGGCGACACGGCCGAGGACGTCTTCCGGAGCCCTGCCGACCTGGCCGCGTTCGTGGAGACGATCCGCGCGTTCTTCACAGGACTGGAGAGCACCCACAAAGGCATCAAGCGCCTTCACTTGTTCGGCGCCATGCCAATCTCGTCGGCGCTCGCGTTCGGCATCTGCCTGAAGTCCGACAGCCTGCGGCCGGTCGTCGCCCTATACGACCGCACCCCCACCGGCTACCGCTACGCCCTGGAAGTATGAGCAAATGACGATCGACTTCGACACGCACTTCCACGCGTTCCTAACCAACAGCGTCAACCTGAAGCCGCACAAGCTCATTCAGCTCGAAGGGCGTGTCGCCGCCATTACCAACGCGTTCCAGAACGACGGCACAGTCGGCCACATGTACAAGGAGCACACCCCTCAGGGCTCGTGGGCCCATGAGACGATCATCAATCCCGTCGGTGCCTTCGACGAGTTTGACGCAGATATCCTGCTCCACCTCGAACAAAACCCCGACTGGAACGACAACCCCAAGGCGTACCTCCAGCAGGTGCGGGCAGCGTTCAAGCGCAACACCACATATAAGGACAAAATCCAGCGGAAGAACCGCTGCGTCCGCATCCAGTACGCCAACGACTGCCACGTCGATGTCGTCCCTTCGATCACTCTCGACGACGGCAGAGAGGCAATCATCTATTACCGCGACAACGAGTTCGAGGAGACGAACCCGGTCGGCTTCGCGGACTGGATGAAAGAACGAGACGACATCACCGACGGCCAGCTGCGTCGCGTTATCCGACTCTTCAAGTGGCTCCGCGACTTCAAGAACACGTTCTCATGCCCGTCGGTAATCCTGACCGTGATGCTCGGCAATCGGGTTCAGTGGTGGAACTCAAACGAGGAGTACCAGGACATCCCGACCGCCCTGGTCAACCTCCTCGAGGCCCTCAAGCTGTGGTTGGACGGGCACCTGACGATGCCGCTCCTGGACGACCCTAGTTGCCCAGGCCTGAGCTTCAACCACCGATGGGACGAGGACAAGTACGCGAACTTTAAGCAAAAAGTCAGCGACTACGCTGCGATCTCGCGCGAGGCCTACGACCTGCAGGGCGACGACGATGCTGCAGCGCTGAAGGCATGGCAGAAAATGTTCGGCCCCGAGTTCGCCGCCAGCGAGGTCACCGAGGCACGAACCGCTCTGGCCGCCAGCATGTCCGGCAAGTCACTCACGTCGACAATTGACGACATCGCCCCGCACGAGGAGTTCATCACCAGCAAGTATGGCCACGTTGAGCTGCGTTACACCGCTCAGATCGACGCCAGAATCCCGGGCTCGCGTCGCAGTGAGCTGCTGCGACGCAGCAGGGTGGTCGGTCGTAGACGCTCTATCAAGTTCCACCTCAAGACCGACGCCCCGGAGCCGTACGACGTCTTGTGGAAGGTACGCAACCGAGGCGTCGAAGCCGAGCGGCTCGGTAAGCTGCGAGGCGAGATCCGTTACGGCGGCAACGAGAGCCGCAACCTGCACCAGGAGTACACCGAGTACCGCGGCACGCACTACGTCGAGGCGTACGTCGTCCGGAACGGCATGGTAGTCGCCAGCGACCATCACGAGGTGAAGATTGTTTAGCAAGCAATATTGGCCGGAGTTTGCGTGTCGATGAAGAATGCGGATATCGGAGCTGGTTACGCTAACGAACACAAATGCGGTTGCGCATTGCGAATGCATCGAAGAAAGGTTCTCCGGCTGTGGCCAAACGAGTGACAACCCAATTGGTGGACGATATCGACGGGTCGGTCATCGAGGACGAGTCCGGCGAGACGATCGAATTCGCGATCAACGGCGTCGAGTACTCGATCGACCTGAAGGCGAAGAACGCGAACGAGTTTCACAAGAAGCTCGACTACTACGTCGGACACGCGACGCGAGTCGGTGGCCGCAAGCGCAAGCCCTCCCCCGCTGCGGCGTCGGCCGCGACAGCTGCCGACGTATCACCAAAGCGTGATCCGGAGCAGACACGGGCGATCCGGCAGTGGGCGTTCGATCAAGGCTATGAGATCAGCGAACGTGGCCGCATCCCGGCCGATATTGAAGAGGCGTACAACGCCGCCCACTGACGGGCGGCGAGCTGCCTCCGTCTACGTGAGCGGGCGGATTCCTGTTCGCTTTACTGCCCGGGCCGTGGCAGGACGGATCGCAGCGTAGTTCGATTCGCCTGCCGCCCGCATGGCGGCCACTCGTTCTGCGTAGTCGACGGCATCGATTCCCGATGTGCGCGACATGACGAAGGCCCGCCCCTTGGTTTCGGGGCGGGCCTTGTCGGGCTGATGGGGCGGTCAGTCAGTCGGCGGCTTGGTGTCTTTGCCTGCGGCGACGTCGCGTAGCCACTGCGGGACCGGATCGTTGTCGTATTCACGGAGCTTGATCGAGGCTCCTGCGGCTGCGGCGCGGACCTTGCGGCGCTGCTCGGCGGTCCAGGCCCGGCGTGGTTCGGTGGTGGTCATGGGCGCTCCTCGCGGTCTGCTGTAGGTCCATTGTCACTGTTAACGTCGGTTTCCGCCAGATCGTCGCTGCCGGGGTCGATGTCACGGTCCGCGATTGCTCGGAGTGTGCGACGGTCGGTCTTGGCGATGAACGGTGTCGCGGCTACGGTGCCGAACACCGTCCAGCCGAGCGCAACCTCGTCGGGGTTGTCGCTGACGGTCCGTTCGAGGCACCAGGTAATTCGTTGCCAGGATTGGGAGCGGTTGTCCGCTCGGGTGCGTTGGTTGACGGTTCCGGCGACGCCGACGACGGCGAAGACGGCGAAGACGCCCACTATGAGGGTGATCCAGGCTTGTGCTGGCACGGGCCGAGTTCCTTCCGTGTGGTGGGTTCGAATGCGGCTCGCTGCGCAGCACCTTCTGACATCTCGTCGAAGTGTCGTCACGTGGCGGGCTTGTGGCGTTGGGCCGAACGTTGTTCAGTGCGCGGAAGCGCTCCGCGTCAACGCAGAAGCGCTGGAGTAAGTTCGCTTTCGATCTGTACCAGGTCGATATATACCGTGAATTCAGATCAACGGGTCATACGCCCACTCGTACACCCAGCGAGGCATCTTGGGTGCATCGAACGGTGCGGTAGCGAAGCTCGATCCGAAGTGCATTGCGCATGCGGGGATTGCATCGACTGTGCGGGTGCCGAAGGACCTTGCTGCGACAATCCACTGTCCACGGTGATGCACTCGGATTGCAGTCGACACTGTGCACCGCCCACCGGAGTATCCAGCGGTCAGCTGGTGGCATTCCCACTCGACGTGCTGGTTCTGTCCGAAGAAGTGTGTCAGCGTCTCGGCGAAGGATGGCCCGTAGAGGGTCCCTCGGTCGGTGTCGATGCGGATAAAGTTCATAGTGTCGGCCTATTCGGGTCACGGCGGCAATGCGAGGTGTGCGTTGAATCTTGCTCAGAACAGAGGGATTTGGTTGCGCGCCGCGAGACTCTCGCGGTGTTCTCGGAACTTGCGCAGAAGGTCTGAGGCGACTGCCTCGGTGTAGCCGATGGACCGCGCGACGTCAATGAGCGTCGTGCCGGCGGCGAGCGCTTCATCTATCTCACGCCCGGTAGCGAGGTCCTCGACTTCGTCTGTATCGAGATGCGCGACATCTGCGGCGGCCAGCCGGACAGAAGCGAGGGCAGCTCGACGCCGCTCATGGCCCGACTCTGTCTCTTCCCGTGCCGTCATAGTGTGCTACCGCTGCGGAAGGCGTTCAGGCGGTTTGTCGCTTCACGTTGCGCCCTTCCGATTTCGACGAGCTGGTCGAACAGAAATTCTTCCGGCGCTTCCTCGGCGAGCTGCTGAATTCTGATCCCAGCGTCGAAAAAACTACGTCGGTAGCTTTCCGACAGGACCATGCCGGCGTAGTCGGTCGCCGATGCTCCGCATGCGTTCGCTGCGGTGACGTCGGTCAGTGTTCGACGCAGCCGTGCACCGCGGTGTCCACTCGCACCTGACCGGACAAGAACGCCCAGAACACTCGCGGGGTCGTGTGGGAGGTTGTCGATGATCAGCCCCTGCACGATGCCGTACAGCTCGCGATAAACGGGATCGTGGAAGTCGTTGGCCTGCAATGACGCTGCAATGCGGGCGGCCTCGTCGGTGTCCTGCAACCACATCAGTGCGCAGATGACCAGTGCTTCCGGTGCCGTCTCCGGATGGTCCGTCAGATCAACGTGATCGTCGTCGTCGGTGGGTTCGACTGCTCTCAACGGGGTCATCTGTTCGCCTCGTTTCTATGTGCGGGTCTGTTGCGGGAGAACTGGCTTCGGTACTCCGGTGGCGCTTTGCTTGGTTATGCCGCGTTCGTCGTCATTGCGGAGGTGTGGGTCAGATGTAGAGAAGGTTCGGTGGTGCGGTGCCGTCGAACTGCTCGAGGCTGTCGAGGACGGCGTTGTAGTTCTCGGGCCTGCAGCTTCCGAGTCCGATGATGAGGGCACAGGTTCCGTCGAGTGTGACGAGGTAGGACGGCGGGGTCCCGTTGTCGGACGATGCGTGCTCGCGTGCGTCGAAGAGGGCGAAACGGACGGCATCCGCGGCGGCCAGTTTCGCGCATTCGAGATTGGGTTCTGCTCCGGTTGCGTTCAGAATTTCGGGGTTGTCCTCGGGGTGTGTGGTGACGGTCCAGGTGATCATCGTTGGTTCCTTGTCGCTCGTGCCGGCCAGCTGCTTCTAATCGAGCGTCACACGAGGTCCATAACAAAGCGTTCGCTGCGGAGACAGATCAGGCGAGGGTGTGGATAACTGTGGTGTCGAGTCAGCCTGTGGATAAACGACGTTCGGCCCCGGGGTTGGGGCCGAACGTGTGGTACTAGACGTCGTCGAAGACATCGAGGAGTTTGGCGGGGTCGCGGCGGTAGCGGCTGCCGTCGAGAAATACTCCGACGGCAGCGCGGTGAACGCGTCGGAGTTCGGCCATCAGGGTGTCGTACCCGATGCGGTCGGTGATGCGCCAGGTGACAGGTCCCATGTGCAGGTCTACCCAGTGGATGGTGCGACGTTGTTCGGAGCTGTAGCGGTGGTACGGCACTGCGGTGTGTTCGGGGCTATCGAGCCACAGGACAGAGATCGCGGCGGCCCCGAATTCTGCGCCTGGTTGCGCGGGGTGAGGGGCTTGTCCATCGGCTCCGGCGAGTGCGGCCCGGACGGTGGCAAATCCGGTGATGACTGCGGATACTGTCTCGGCGCTGCGGAAGGTCATCATGACGTGACCTAGTGCGACGATCATCTGCGCTTCGTCGGTGGCTGCGGAGGTAGCGGTGATAGTGGCCTGTTGGGGTCCGGAGACCAGGACGGTTGTGTGGGTAACGATTCCGGTAGTCCGCGCGTTGTGTGCGGCGGTGGCCCGTCGTCCTGTGCTGGAAGTATTCTGCTGCGGCATGTCGGGCTCTCTTTCTGTTGCGGAACCGGCTCCCCCGGCCCTTTCGCTCTGCCAATTTCTTTCGCCGTCATCTGGCTCGAAGGAGAGAAGGCGGCGCACTGGACCGGCGTCCTGGCCCTGATCCGGAAAGTTTTCAGCCGCAGGCGCTTTGAAAATTTTTCGGAGCCCATCGGGCCGGAGTAACGCGGAGTCAGGGTTGGGTAAGACGGGTCAGGGTGTTGCATGCTCGATCGGAGCCAGATGTGCGAAGGAAATTGTTCTTTCTGCTGTGCGGAGCGCAGCGGAGCTCAATCCGGAGACCGCCGGAGGTGGTCCCAGGGCAGCGCGCGCCTCGACACAGACTGAGCCAACCGGGCGGGACCACCTCACAGCCATCAACAGCCTGGGGTGATTGCGCGGGAGCGACGGAAAGCAACCAGGCTCGATGTCGCGGTAGCACTTCTATCCTGCGGACATGCGGTCACGCTCGCTGGCTGGCTTGACATCAAAGTTGGATTGCCCGTCCTGGTGGCCATCGACGATCCCTGCGGTGACTTCTTCCCACTTCCGATATCGGCGCATCGCGGTCGATGCAACGGAGCCGTCCGTTTCTCTACCGATTCGTGCCCACGACCATTCGCGGTGGGCGTGTCGGAGCCGCGCTGTTTCCGCAACTTCCGGTGTGAGGCCGTCTACTTGGAGTCGAGGCGAGTCCGCCGTCTCGACGTGTTCTCCCCGCGTGCGGTCTTCGCCCTCTGAATCATCCCGGCTCGGGCTGGGGCCTTCTTGGCTGAACTCGGTGTCTGTCCAGTCCGGCTCCTCTGTGGCAGCACTTGAAGTGAATTCCACTCTGACGGCCCCGCGGGGCGCACGAAGTATGACGGCCAGCACTTCGGTCATCGCAAGGAGCGCAATAGGTGCAATGGTGGCAATACCCGCCGAGACGACGGCCGGAAGCAAGGTCGCACTCAACACTGCGTGGTATGAGTTACCCGCAATCGACGCCGATGCGGCAACACGCAAAATCATGACGACGAAGCGACGGCCCTTGATCGTGCGGTTGTCCGTGTCGTTGGACAGCGCAATGGCTGTCACTGTTGTCGAGACGATTGCCCCGTCCAACACCACTGGAATCACCCACGCCTCGCCGGGACCTATCCCAGCCATCACCGCGAGATCACGCAACACAGCGAAACTGAGCCAGAAGGACGCCCCGGCGATGCCAACTGTCAGCGCAACGGCCGTTGCCAGGGCCCACTGCAAAATCGCTGGATGCAGCGCAACGACATCCGACGGCTTCGTTGTCAACGGGATTGCCGCTGAATGTGATCGGCTCATCGGATTCTCGGTCCTCGTGCGAGAGGGCCGGTTCGTTGCGGGAAGGGCGCACCGTCGTTGAATCTGTTGCGCAACAACTCCAAATACTCTTCGATCGCCGCATTGACGAGATCCGACGGGCCCCGCGGCGCGCCGGGTGTTGCGGACAGTGCTTCGGCTGCGTTGAGAAGATCGTCGACGGTGGACTGGTAGAGGTAGTACGAACGCTTCTGTTTTGCGTTGTCCGGTGACGGTTGCGCAACCGTCTCGGCCGACGAAACAGTGTCGTGGGGCTGCCGCGAGTTCTCCGGCGGGTCGACAGGGCTCGACCCTGCGAGTGCGCTCTTCATACGTTCGGGCCGGGCCATCACAGGTGTCCCCTCGTGAGCAGCGCAAGAGTGTCGCGATAGATCGTCGACAGGCTGCGAGATTGTGTTGTCCCCCAGTCGACCAGGCTGGTTTGGGCCTCCATCGAGTCCTTGATGACAACACGTTTGGGAACGGCGTCACCGAGGACGTTGATGCTCGCGGCGATCTCGATCAGTTGTTCTCGACCGCTGATCGTCGCGATCTCGTGGAGGTTGACGATCGCACCGAGCATGGCGAGGTCCGGGTTGTAGCTGCGCTTGACTGCATCGATGGTGCGCAGCAATCGCGCGAGTCCATTGGCCGAGAACAGCGCGGACTGAGTCACGACGACGGCGGCGCGCGCTGCAACAAGGGCGTTGATAGTCAGCAGATCGAGGCTTGGTGGGCAATCGATGAGGATCACGTCGTACACGCCTCGCACGACGTCGATTGCGTCGCGCAGCCGCCGTTCTCGGCCGGCACCGGCGACGACCAATTGATCGCGGACGTAGGCCAGGGACTCGTTTCCCGGCGACGTGGGTACCAGGTCTACGCCGGGCCAGATGGTGGGGACGACAGCATCGGCGATGGTCGCGTTCGACGACTCGGCGAGTACGTCGGCAACACCGACATCGTCGCTCTCTAGCTCGGTCCTGGTCAGGACTGTGCTGGCGTTGCCTTGCGGATCCACGTCGACAACAAGCGCGCGTTTACCCGCTTGAGCCACGGCGTAGGCGAGGTGAAAGACAGTGGTGGTCTTGCCCACTCCGCCCTTCTGGTTGCAGAACGCAAGGATGTCAGCGGGCATGGTGGGTTTCACTTTCCATGGATGAATGGGACGAACTGGCGGTATAGCGGGAATGGGATGTCATGCACGCTTTGGAACCGAGGGATGAGTCGTGCCCCGTAGAAGTGCTGGAAGCATTGCAGGTAAGGGGTTCGATTCGCGAGTCGCGTTCCAAAGGCGAAATGCATGCCATAGTGGTATGAGAAGCGTTTACTACCAATGCATCCCGGGTGTGGGTGACATCCCTTGTGTGTATGGGAGGTGTAACCACCGCAGGACGTATGACATCCGTCGCCAGCGAGTCATCTGAGGGACTCTTTGCGGGTAATTCAGGTATGGGACTGGCGGGGAAAGCCCCCGTACCGCTAGCGGGAGCGGCCTGCACCGGCGCACTGCTGCGCTCGTGTCCAAGCAACCAAATGTGTTGCTCTGGTCGGATCTTCGGAGAATCGACGTGCACAACGGATAAGAGCAAGAGAGCGGCAAGGACTGAACGATCGAGGCCCGAATGACGGTTCGCCATGAAAGGCAACTCGTTGGTGTCAGCAATACAGATGGGTCGAGAGCTCAACTGGTACCTCCATAGTGGTGACGTATGAAAGACAAGGGACTTCGTTCGTTCCCTCCGGACCCCCCATGGCCCCTGAGCCAATTTCCGCACCCACGTTGTCCGCTCCACGCCCGATAGCCCCGCGCCTCGATGGGCGCGCGGCTAATCGGTATCGCCACCCGTTCAATGATCAGTCGAGCCGGTGGTGCCTCGGGGCCGGTCTCCGAGGATTTACAAAGGGTGCACAGGCCGGCGGCAGGCTGGTTGTTCGTCGGGCTCTGCCAGAAAACGACGCCGCGACAGCGACTGCGGGCGGTCTTCAGCGGCACGCGGGACCCACGCAGGAGTACGGCGTGACGCAGACAATCGCGTAAACAGCGTGTACGCAGATGGATTCACCGAGACATGGGTAAATACAGCCTCTACTCATCCCCGCTATACGTCGACAACATCTCGAAGCAAAGCGAGTGCATGAGCGCGGCAAAACGCCTTGTGAGGCGCGTCAGGACCGATTAGTATCCGTGGACGAAGCTCCTTCCTGCAAGGTGGGAATTTCGAGGACGCCCTCGGCACCGGTGCTCGTAACACCGGAATTCGCCGGGGGCGTCTCTAGTTCGTAAGGGTCTGCGGCGAGAGGCATGTCAGGCAACGCCCGAGCTGACGCGTGCCGCCTCCTCCAGTCCGACGATGTACTCGTCAATGGCCGTGTCGGGAATCAGTCGGCGCTTACCGACCTTGACGCTGCGAATCTCACCGGCCGCAAGCTTGTTGAACAGGTTGGAGCGTCCGAGACCCGTCCGAGCCATCGCTTCCTGGACCGAATACAACCGTCGAGACATGGTGTTTCCTCTCCCGCATTCTGCGTACCTCCACCACAATCGCGCACCCGATTGAGCACCGTCCATGTGGTTCCACCACAACGTAGCAATTCAGTAGCGCAGCCACAACACTTGCAAGAAATCAGTTAGACTGCGTGCTTATGACACAGTCCTGGGCTGAACAGCTAGTGGCCCGCGTCGCCGGTGAAGTTCGGCGGCTCCGAGGTAAGGAGCACTCGGCACTGTCAGCGGCGAAGCTTGCAGATCGCACCGTAGAGATCGGATATGGGATCTCGCGGTCGGTGGTCGCCGATCTGGAGACAGGGCGAAAGAAGACCATTGACGTGCCCGAGCTCCTCGTTCTTGCTGCAGCTCTTGGAGTTTCGCCGGCCCAGCTCGTCTTCCCAGATCTCCCCAGAGGCAAAGTCGAGGTGCTTCCTGGCCTGGAGCAGGAATCACACGGTGCTTTGCAGTGGTTCAGCGGCGAGGCAGGCTTGATGAAACCGTCCGCCGACTGGACCGATGCGGAGACAGAACGGCCCGTCGAAATATGGGCGCGGGAACAGTTCGATCCGAACAACGACCGAGTTGGTGTCACGCGCGAGTGGCTGCAGGCCCTTCATACGATGCGGCGCGCACGGGTACAGCTACGAACTGGTTTGTCCGCGCGGGAGTCAACGGAGCATATCGAGACCATGCAGATGGCCTACGAGGACGCGCGCAGACGTGCAGAAGAGCTGTTCCACCGGATGACAGATCTCCAGATGGCAATGGGCGAGGACGACAACGATGGCTAGGACTCAGCTGCCGCCACAGATTAGAAAGCTGACGATCACGGACCGCAAGACCGGTCGTGCAATCGTGCGGTACGAGGTCAGAGTCGACACCGGTAGCAGAACTACAACGCGAAAGAACCCCGACGGAACGACGACACAGATCGTCAATCGAACGCAGAGCAAGCGCAGATTTGCAACCGAGCAGGCAGCCCGCCAAGCACTCGCCGAGACCACGAACAAGGTTTCCAACGGCACGTTCATTCATTCGTCCGAGCTCACTCTTGCTCACGCCTGCGAGCGGTGGCTGGATTCGAAACACAAGCTCAAAGAGTCGTCACTTCGGGGACATAGGGTCAACCTGCAGCCCGTGATGTCCGAGATTGGCGGCATCCCCGTACAGAAGCTGACCAAGACTGACATCGACAGCCTGGTCAAAAAACTCCGAGCGGGTGGCCTTGCCTTGCCGAACGGTCGAGCTCGAAAGCCCTGGTCCGCACGCACGGTCAATTACATGCTGAGCTTGCTGACGGCGATCCTCGACGATCAACTCAAGCAGGGCAGCATAATCCGAAACGTCGCCGCGATGGTCGATCGATTGCCGACCGAGGCAGCCGAAATGGAAACGCTGTCGCAGGTAGAGGCGAAACGCCTACTGAAGTATGTCGACAGAGATCCAATGGCTCACGCTTGGCATCTTGCGCTTTCCGGGTTGAGACGCGGTGAGATTGCAGGCCTTCGCTGGTCCGACGTCGACTTCAAGAAGAACACCGTCTCTATTGCGAACAGCAGAGTTGCAGTCGGCTCTCGCATAGTCGAAGGCACACCGAAGAGTCGTCGCTCCAAGCGACGACTCCCGCTCCCGAAACCTCTGGCCGCAGCGCTGAAAGCCGCGAAAGCTCAGCAGGCGGAGGACAAACTCTCGCTGGGCGTCGACTACACCGACTCGATATACGTAGTTCGCCTTCCATCGGGTGAGGCCGTGCATCCGAACCTCCTGACCTTTCGCTGGAAGAAGGTCCTTAAAGCAGCGGGCCTGAAGTCCGTCCGTCTGCACGACGCCCGACATACTTGCGCGACTCTTATGCATCTGCAGGGTGTGCCGATCGCTGTCATCGCGGCGTGGCTGGGCCATGCGTCCGCAGCATTCACCCTGAGCGTCTACGCACACTCGCAGGAAGATGCTCTGTTGGAAGCTGCCAGAAGCTTCGACAACGTCACCACTCGCATGTGATGAGAGCCAAGCATCACCGCTCTACCCGAGAAGTATCGCGCCCCCAGATACGTAGCAGCAACCGGGAACAGCCCACTCCAGCGAGCACTCCGCAGAGTCGAGCATCGATGGCGGACACGGTCCATTTTGCTCCCGCCTGTCGATGCCGACCGATCCACATACCGACACCGTATCGCTCATGACTGGTTCGCTACTCGACTGAGAGGAGCTCTTAGCGGCGGCACGCTCGGGGAAACCGCACGGTTAGGTATGGTTCTCTGGCAACGGCCGCCTGACGAGATTGGTACACGCTACGCATGACCATCCCCGACCTCGATCCGGGTACCGGCCACCTACCTCTCGGACGGCACGTCTGCACCATCGCTGACGTTCGCGAACATTTCGTTGACCACCCTCGGTTTACCTCTTCTGAGCGGCGCGCAAAGCTTTTCATGAACCTGGGTAAATATCTGATCGACTGGCAGCATGCGCAGTCTCGCGTGGGATCCGACGAGATCCTCAGATCCATGTGGATTGCCGGCAGCTTCGCCAGTAGCGAAATGAATCCCGACGACATAGATGTCTCGCCGATTCTCAACGGGCCCAAGCTCCAGGAGATCAAAGGACGAGTTGGAGCGGGACGCATCGCAGAACTGCAAGGGGTCCGACGAGAACGTATGGTTCGGGAGTACGGCGTCGAGCCCTTCCCGATAACGTGGTGGCCTGTGACAACACTGCGTCGAGGCGACCTGTCACTCGTCGAACACGATTACGTCGGAACCCGCGGGCTGATGGACGATGTCTGGCAGAGAACGCATTCGACGTCACCAAAGGGCGCGTTTACAGTAGATACAGCGGTCCCCCGACGCGGCTATCTGGAGGTGGTCTTGTGAACATTGCGGACCAGTTCCCTGAGCTGCGGGGGAGAGAACTTCCCAGCTGGCTCGGACAAGACATCGACGACGATGTCGACTTAGTGGCAAGCGCCAGGAAGGCTCTAGCTGAGTCCCTTCGTGGTCTCGACCTGGCCGCGTCACTTCCAGGTCTGATCGACCTCCGGTTTTCTAGCGCAACGGTTCTCGAGGGCGGCTCTTTAAGCGCCGACATGAGCGGCCTGGTTAAAAAGTTTCAGGCCGAGTTGCAAGCGGCCATGCCTCCTGCGCTTGTCGAGGCCGGATTGGGGGACCTCAACATTTCCGGAATCAGCGAAGGAAGCGTTGTCGTTCACCTCAGGCCCCGTGTCGCGGGTCCAGCAGACCAGTCGCTGACGCCTCATCTGCAACCGGACGCATTTGAAGAAGCGCTGAACAAAATCCTGAGTCTGCACGACGACTTTGAGCATGGAGACGCGTGGGGACATCTGCTGGAGCAGCCTGACGCTTTACTAGATTCAGTTCGTAAATTCGTCTTGGCCCTGGACGAGTTTCATGCCGATGTAGAAGTTGATGCGTTCGCGACCAATGGTGACCGATTGCACTCTTCGCTCACGAAACGCGGTCGGGCTGACGCAATCAAGTTTTTTGCCCATCGTGAGAAGCTTGTTGACGATCAGATTATCGCTGGCAACGTCCGAGGTTTGAGCGACGCCGGCTGGATCGAAGTCACGACCCAGGGGACACGCGGGAAACGTCGCATCAAGGACGTCCCTTCCGACTTGCTCGATAGCGGACAATTAGCTTTCGGAAGGTACGTCCGTATCAAAGTGTCGGAACAGACCGCGCCCCAAAAAAAGACGATCTACAGGTTCAAGGAACTACTGACGCCTGACGACATAGGTAGCGACTAGGGCGGGGCAGACGTCGGCCACCTCGCTAACGAGGAGAAGGTCGAGTTCGATCTCGCATCACCGACCGAGTGGGCGAACCGCCACGTGTGCAGGCCCAGAACGGGGCGGGAATCCAAGTGTGTCTATGCAAGGCCACTCAAGCTCTCGCAGGCAGTTAAATCCAGTTGTGTCAATATGTGTCACTCTCACGAGCGTTCGAACGTCCATGCACGTCCTAAACCGCCCCTGACCTGCGGAACAGTGGTGCCCCCAGTCGGACTCGAACCGACACTGTGCGGATTTTAAGTCCGCTGCCTCTGCCAATTGGGCTATAGGGGCCACCGCCGGAGGTTCGCTCCAGCGGTGACGATCATATCGGGCAGCTACTGAGCCGGGATGACCGGCGGCACGAAGTCGAAGGTCATACCGAGGAGCCACACGAGCAGCAGGACGACCGGAAAATGAAAGATGAACTGCAGGAACGTGAATCCGATCAGATCCCGTGCTCGCAGACCCAGAACGGCCAGCAACGGGAGCATGAAGAACGGGTTAATCAGGTTCGGCAGCGCCTCGGCGACGTTGTAGATCTGGACGGTCCAGCCCAGGTTCATCTGCACGTCGGTCGCCGACTGCATCACGTACGGCGCTTCGACGAGCCACTTGCCACCACCGGACGGAACGAACAGACCGAGCACGACGGTGTACACCGCGATGACCACGGCGAATCCGCCGCCACTGCCGATGTCGGTGAAGAAGTTCGCGAGGTGTTCGGAGATCGTGACGCCTCCTCTGCCCTCCGCCTTGGTCAGCATGGCCGCCATCGCGGCGTACAGGGGAAACTGCACCAAGATGCCCGCGGTTGCAGGGACAGCCTTGCTGACGGAATCGAGGAAGCGGCGCGGAGTACCGTGCAGTACGAGCCCGAGCATCAGGAAGACCAGAAGGTACCCGTTCAGGCTGCTGACCACCGACAGCACCGGCAGCGTCAACAACTGGGAGACAAGCCATCCCAACGTCATTGCCCCAGCGAAGAGCGGAAGAATCCGACTGTACTCGAGCCACTCCCCCGGCCGGGTGCGCGGTGCCGGCTCCGCGACGGTGTCGTCGAGATCGACCTCCATGTCGGCGGCAGTCTTGATCGCTGCACCCTTCGGAGCAGACACGTGTGCGATGACGACCGTCAACACGATGATGATCGCGCACATCAGCAACGACTGCCACGTGAAGATGGTGGTGCCGAAGTCGAGTACACCGGTGACCGAAAGCAGTGTCGCCGGAAGCGAACTCGCCGTCGCCTGCAGCTGCGCAGCCGAGGACGACATTCCGAGGGCCCACACCGCGCCGAGGCCCATGAACGCGGCAGCACCCAGAGCCCGGTAGTCCGTGCGCAGATCGTCACGGCGCGCGATGGCACGGGCCAGCAGACCGGCGAACACCAGGCTCAGCCCCCAGTTGAGGAACGACACCGAGCAGGACAGCAGAGCGACGAAACTGACTGCGCTGCTGGAGCTTTTCGGTACCCGCGCCAATCGGGTGATCAGTCTGGCGACCGGCGGCGATGTCGCGACGACGTAGCCGGTGAGAACGACCATCGCCATCTGCAGCGTGAAGGCGGTCAGGTCCCAGAAGCCGTTACCGAATGCGTCGACCACATTCTGGGGAGACGACCCGTTCGCGAAGGCAGCAACCGCCACCACGACCACGCCGACGAGAGCGAAGATGTAGGCATCGGGAAACCACTTCTCGGTTCCCTTGGCGAGCGCTTGCGCTACGCGCGCCAGACCTTTCTCGGCCGGAGCCTGTTCGGCCGGTGCCTGCTCGGCGGGTGACGTCATCGGTGGTCCTCACCTCGTAGGTAGCCGTGACGTGAGCCACAGCACCCGTAAGGTTTCACCGAAAGACGTAGCGATGCAACCTACATCGCCGCAGACCGCGTCTGCAGATTTGCAGGTCAGATCTTGATGGACATCGCGATGCCGTCGAGGATGTCGTGCTCACTGACCGTCAACGAGCTCACGGCACCGCGTCGCTCGAACTCTTCGGCCAGCACGCTGCAGACAATCGCACCGCCGCCGATGACGTCGACCCGACCGGGATGCATGGGGCCCAACGCACTTCGCTGCGTATGCGTCATGCCGATCAGTCGCTCGCACACCTCGAAGAGCTGATCGAACGGCACCCGCGACAGGTGCACCGCATCCGCGTCGTACTCGGGTAGTTCCTTGGCGATGGCCGCGATGGTCGTCATCGTGCCGGCCACCCCCACCCAGCTCGACGCGTCGCCGATCGACACGTCCTCGAACGCCTCCGCCAACTTCTCGCGGGCGTACTCACGCGCACCGTTGATCTCGTCTGCGGTGGGCGGATCCGAATGCAGGAATCGTTCGGTCAGACGGACGCAGCCGATGTTCGCCGAGAACGCCGCTTTCACGCCTTTGGCGTCGCCCAGTACGAGCTCGGTAGAACCGCCGCCCAGATCGACGACCAGGAAAGGTCCTGCGGCAGAATCGAGTTCACCGACCGCTCCCGCGAAAGACAGCCGCGCTTCTTCGTCTCCGGTGATCACCTCGGCCTCGGCACCGGGAACGACCTTGCCGAGTACCTCACGCACCATCGAGAAGAAATCCTCGCGATTCGACGCATCACGGGTGGCGGAGGTGGCGACCATGCGCACCGCGGTGGCCCCGGTCTTACGGATGATCTCCGCGTACTCCACCAATGCAACACGGGTGCGCTCGATGGCCTCGGGCACGAAGGCTCCGGTCGCGTCGACGCCTTGCCCCAAGCGCACGACCCGCATCTCACGAGCGACGTCGGCGAGGGTCTTACCGTTGTTGTCTGCGACGAGCAGGCGGATGGAGTTGGTGCCGCAATCGATCGCTGCAACCCTGGTCATGATTTCTCCGCACGTAGTTCTTCGATGGTCGGCCAATCGGCCGGAATAGCTTTGCCGCGCAACGAGTTCTCGGCTGCCAATGCCACCGACTCGTCGCCGAGCGGATTGACTCCTGGCCCCTTGGCCAACGAATGCGCGATCAACACGTGCAGGCACTTGACGCGGTCGGGCATACCGCCGCCGGTGAAATCCGTTCCGAGAGATTCGATCTCGTTGCGCTCAGCCAAGTACGACTCGTGGGCACGCAAATACGCGGCAGCCAATTCCGGATCGGTGCCCAAGCGTTCGGTCATCTCACGCATGACTCCGGCCGATTCCTGCCGACTTGCTTCCGCCGTCAATCGCGGGTCGGTCAAGTAGTACAGGGTGGGAAACGGAGTGCCGTCGGGAAGCTTCGGGGCAGTTTTCACCACACCCGGCCTGCCGTCCGGAGATCGATACGCGATTTCGAGTACGCCACGCGGTTCACGTCCGAGCTGCGATGCGACCGCATCGAGATCTTCCTGCGAGACTGCCGAGGAATTCACCCGACGGGTCCCCCTTCTGGTTCTGGCACCGGCGGGGCCGGAGCGGGTTCTGGCTGTACGACGGGCATGGGCGCGGACGTGGGCTCCGACGGCTCGTCCGATCCCTGCGGCTGCACCGCGGTGTTCCACAGGTCGGTGTACCACGGCCCGGTCGGGGTGTTGTCCACCTCGAGATCCTTGGAGCTCGGCGAGTAGTCGCCGGGGAGCTGCACCTGATACGGCGTCTCCCCCGGCATGACGAACCGCAGCCGCTCGCGAGCATCGGCGGCGATGCGGGACGGTTCGTTCAGCTGAGATTTCTGGGTCTCGAGCGCGTCCACCTCGTCCTGCAGGGTCTGACGCTCGGCCAGCACGGACTCGAGCTCACCGCGCTGCGAGAAGTAGGTCCTGAGCGGCACGGCCAGCGTCAGTGCCAACGCGCACACCACGACACCGAGAATGACTGCGCGGCCGGTGGACAGCCCGAAGAACGTGCGCTCGGGCATCTTGGGCCTACGAACACCGACGCGCCTCGGAGCAGCTTTGCCACCCACCACCGCGTCACGCGCCTGATCGGACGGCTCCGGTGGAGTGGCCGGCCGGCCGGAGGCGGTCTCGTCGCGAGACGCACCCCCGGTCGGCTTCGAGCGATTCGGAGAGGAAGGACGGCCGCGGGGTCGGGGATCCCGTCCACCTGGACTGGTCCCGGACCTCCCGCGTCGTGCCATCATTCACTCTCCACTTCGTGCATACGTATCGGTTGACTCAGCCCTCGTAATTGAACCGGGGGAAAGCCAGCTCGCCTGCGTAACGCGCCGCGTCACCCAGAGCTTCTTCGATTCGCAGCAACTGGTTGTACTTGGCGACGCGCTCGCTTCGGGCGGGGGCACCGGTCTTGATCTGCCCGCTGCCGACGGCAACTGCCAGGTCAGCGATGGTGGTGTCCTCGGTTTCGCCGGAACGGTGGCTCATCATCGTCTTGTAGCCGTTGCGGTGGGCCAGATCCACTGCATCGAGGGTCTCGGTCAGCGTGCCGATCTGGTTGACCTTGACCAGCAGTGCGTTGGCCGCACCCTTGACGATGCCGTCTTCGAGACGCTCGGGGTTGGTGACGAACAGGTCATCGCCGACGAGCTGAACCTTGTCGCCGATCGATTCGGTGAGTGCGACCCAGCCGTCCCAGTCGTTCTCGTCGAGCGGATCCTCGATGGATACCAGCGGGTAGGCGTCGACGAGCTCGCCGTAGAAGGCCGACATCTGCTCGGCGGACTTGGTCTCACGCTCGAAGGCGTAGCCGGTGCCCGCGGTGTAGAACTCGGTGGCCGCCACGTCGAGGGCGAGCGCGACATCCTGGCCGGGCTTGAGACCGGTCTTGCCGATGGCCTCGAGGATCAGGTCGAGAGCTGCCTTGGTTCCGGCGAGATCGGGAGCGAAGCCGCCCTCGTCGCCGAGGCCGGTGGACAGGCCCTTGGCCTTGAGCACTGCCTTGAGTGCGTGGTAGACCTCGGCACCCCAGCGCAGCGACTCCTTGAACGTGGCCGCACCGATCGGCGCGATCATGAATTCCTGGACGTCGACGCCACTGTCTGCGTGCGCGCCACCGTTGATGATGTTCATCATCGGCACCGGCAGGATGTGCGCGTTCGGGCCACCCAGGTAGCGGAAGAGCTCGAGTCCGGTGGACTCCGCAGCAGCCTTGGCGACAGCGAGCGAAACACCCAGCAGGGAGTTCGCGCCGAGGCGGGACTTGTCGGGAGTGCCGTCGAGGTCCAGGAGGGCCTGGTCGACGGTGCGCTGCTCGATGGCGTCGAGGCCGATGACGGCGGGTGCAATCTCGTCGAGCACCGCGTTGACGGCCTTCTCGACGCCCTTGCCGCCGTAGCGGTCTCCGCCGTCACGAAGCTCGACGGCCTCGTGCTCACCGGTGGATGCGCCGGAGGGAACGGCTGCACGGGTCAACGTCCCGTCGTCCAATGCGACCTCGACCTCAACCGTGGGGTTGCCACGGGAATCGAGGATCTCGCGAGCTCCGACCTGCTCAATGATGGCCACGAATGCTTCTCCTAGTAACGGGGACCGGCGGACTGTGCCGGGTGCAAGACTAGCCGCTGTTGCATGGTGCCCGCGATGCACGGAGTTTCTACGGCCTGGTGCCTACCGAGTACGCGGCCGCTCGATCTCGCACGTCGCGCAGGTACTGGCCCGAGAGGTTGTACGCCATCAACGCGCTCTCCCACCCCTGCGCCGTCCGCAGATCACCGCCGCGCGCGCAGAGATAACGCGCAGCCGTCAGAGCGGCGTCGTCGATGTTGTCCGGATCTGCGATGCCGTCGCCGTTGGCGTCGACTCCCCATTTCTTCCACGTCTCGGGGATGAACTGCATGGGTCCCATCGCACGATCGAACTCGGCATCACCGTCCATCGATCCGCCGTCGGTGTCCGGGATCTCGGCGACGCCCGGGCCGCCGTCGAGTGGGATTCCGCGAATCGGCGGTGCGACGAGTCCGTCGGGTTGCACGGAAGATCCCTGGTAGGTGCCGTGCCGACTCTCGATGTACCCGATCCCGGCCAGTGTCGTCCAGGCGATGCCGCAGTCCGCGTCGGTCTCGGCCATGATCGCGGCAGCGTGCCCGTACGACGCGAGTGCGGTCACCGAGATACCGAGCGCATCGGTCTGCGGCTCTGCCCAGGCAATGAGCAGATCGGCCGTTCGGCCGGGGGCATTGAAGTCGATGATCGGCACCTCCGTGCCCGGGCCGGGCGGAATGCCCTCGGGAATCTCACGCTTCGGCTCGCTGCTGCCACATGCGGTGAGCGCAAGGAGTACCGATGCGGTGGCGAGCACGCAGATTCGTGAGATCACCTCACCATCCTGCACACGGAAGGTAATAGAAAGCTAAAGACCGATAAAACCCCAGTACAACGTGCATAAGGACCAGGTTGCAGGGTGTATGTTTCTGTCAACCTTCACGCATGAGGGTCGCCTACCCTTCGCGAGGCAAGGCGTACCAATGTTCGACGCACAACAGGAGCACCTTCCGTGTCCGTACTGGCTGCCGCAGGATCTGCGCCGTCGATCGCTACCCAGATGTTCGGCAGCGGTCTGATCGGTCTTCGCGAGGGTCTCGAGACCGGCATCGTGGTGATGATTCTCGTGGCGTTCCTCGTCAAGGCGAACCGCCGCGACGCCCTCAAGTGGGTGTGGCTGGGAGTCGGCCTGGCCGTCGCGATGGTGGCGGCGATCTTCTTCGTGATCCACTACGGCACGTCCACCGTCACCGGACTGACGGCCGAGATCATCGCGGGAGCGGCCTCGCTGGTCGCCGTCGTCATCGTCACGGCCATGGTCCTGTGGATGCGCACCGCCGCCAAGAACATCTCCGGCGAGCTGCGGGCGAACATGGAGAAAGCTCTCACCGTCGGGCCTGCGGCAGTGCTGACGCTCTCGTTCTTCGCCGTCGGCCGTGAGGGCGTCGAGACGGCACTGCTCATGGTCGGGTACGCCGAGAACACCAACGGCAGCCTGTGGCCACTGCTCGGACTTCTACTGGGCATCGTCGTCGCCGCAGTACTGACGGTGTTCCTGTACTTCGGCGCGGTGCGCATCAACTTTGCCGTGTTCTTCAAGTACACCGGCATCTTCCTCATCGTGGTCGCCGCCGGAATCCTGGCCTACGGCATCCGCGCCCTGCAGATCGGCGGAGTCCTACCCGGTGGCAGCGCTGTCGCCTTCGACATCACCGCACACTTCGATGCCTCGAGCTGGTACGGCACCGTGCTCGCCGGCATCTTCAACTTCCGCCCCGAACCCACTGTCTTCCAAGCGATCGCGTGGGTGCTGTACATCGTCGTCGTGTTGTTCCTCTTCCTCCGCCCGGTCCGCGTTCCCGCGGCTCCCGAGCCTGTACTTCAGAACTCCTGAAAGGCACCACCACCATGCGTCGTACCACCTACGCTCTGGCCGCGGTCGCGGTTCTACCGATGGCCCTGGCCGGATGCACCGAGAAGTCCTCGACCGAGGCCGCATCGGGCGATATCGCCGTCACGGCCACCGACTCGTCCTGCGACGTCGGTGCAACCGAGGGCACCACCGGAAACTCCACGTTCCAGATCACCAACAACGGCAGCAAGGTCACCGAGTTCTACGTCTACGGCGAGGGCGACCGCGTCATGGGCGAGGTCGAGAACATCGGACCGGGTCTGACGCGTCAGCTCATCGTCGCTCTGCCCGACCCCGGCACGTACCAAACCGCCTGCAAGGCAGGCATGGTGGGCGACGGCGTCCGGGCCGATTTCGTCGTGACCGGCGATTCGGTTCGCCAGACGGACGAGGACGGCTTGCTCACCGAGGCAGCCGACGGCTACAAGCGCTACGTCGTCAGTCAGATCGACGCGTTGCAAGAGACCACGACGTCGTTCGTCACCGCGGTCAAGAGCGGCGACGTTGCCGCCGCCAAGGCCCAGTTCCCCATCGCGCGTAGCTATTACGAGCGCATCGAGCCGGTCGCCGAGAGCTTCCCGGACGATCTCGATCCGCGCATCGACTTGCGCGAGCCCGACGTCGAGCCCGGCGCGGAGTGGACCGGCTTCCACCGCATCGAGAAGGACCTGTGGACGCAGGGACTGCAGACCGACACCAACGCGATGGCCGATCAGCTCGAGGCCGACATCACCGAACTCGCAGACAAGATCAAGGCCGACGACTTCACCATCGACCCCGTCCAGGTCGCCGGTGGCGCACAGGGATTGCTCGACGAGGTCGCCAAGACCAAGATCAGCGGTGAAGAGGACTTCTTCTCGCACACCGACCTGTGGGACTTCCAGGCCAACGTCGACGGCTCGCAGGCAGCCATCGCGGCCGTGCGTCCGATCCT
Source organism: Rhodococcus sp. 05-2254-5 (assembly GCF_002258575.1). Taxonomy (NCBI): domain Bacteria; kingdom Bacillati; phylum Actinomycetota; class Actinomycetes; order Mycobacteriales; family Nocardiaceae; genus Rhodococcus; species Rhodococcus sp. 05-2254-5. The sequence goes on from NZ_NOZG01000023.1 coordinate 155,296, forward strand.
CGACGAACGCAACGCCGAACTGGGCACCGCGATCGACGCCCGCTTCGCAGAACTCGACGCCGAACTCGCCAAGTACCGCAGCGGCGACGGCTTCGTCTTCTACGACACCGTGACCGAACCGCAGCGACAGGAACTGTCGAACAAGATCGACGCACTGTCCGCCGAAGTGAGCCAGGTGCAGGGTGTCGTTGCCGGACAGTAAGACTGGACAGTTCTCCCGGCGGCGACTGTTCGGTGCTGTCGGGACCGGGGCTGCACTCGTCGGAGTCGGGGCCATCGCGGGACACGCGACGGCCTCGGGAGCCGAGGTGCCGACGTCGGACGTCGTCGAATTTCGCGGTGAACATCAGGCCGGCATCGTCACCCCGGCACAGGACCGCATGCACTTCGTCGCGTTCGACGTCACCACCGACTCGCGCGAGGATTTCGTTGCGCTGCTGAAGAAGTGGACCCTGATGGCCGAGCGGTTGGTGCATGGCGAGGAGACGTTCGACGGCGGAGCTGTCGACGGCGGCCAGTACAACCCGCCCGCCGACACCGGTGAGGCGCTGGGCCTGACCGCATCGTCTTTGACGTTGACGATCGGTTTCGGTCCGGCACTGTTCGATCGGTTCGATCTGACGTCGAAAAGACCTGCCTCCCTTGCTGATCTGCAGCACTTTCCGGCCGACAACCTCGACCCGCGCCGCTCGGGTGGCGACCTCTGCATCCAGGCCTGTGCAAACGACCCGCAGGTTGCCGTGCACGCCATTCGGAACCTCGCCCGCGTCGGCTTCGGCACGGTCTCGGTCAAGTGGTCTCAGCTGGGCTTCGGACGCACCTCGTCCACCTCGACCACCCAGGACACCCCGCGAAACCTGTTCGGCTTCAAGGACGGGACCGCCAACCTCAAGGCCGAGGACCCGACTTTGCTGGACGAGAACGTCTGGGTTGCCCCTGACGACGATCAGGAATGGATGGCAGGTGGCTCCTACCTCGTCGCCCGCCGCATCCGCATGCTCATCGAATCGTGGGACCGCACCACGCTCAAGGAACAAGAGCGAGTGATCGGACGCAGCAAGGGAACCGGCGCACCGCTCGGCCAGAAGGACGAATTCGACGCACTCGATTTCGAGTCACAGGGACCCGAGGGCACCTTCATCGACAAGACCGCGCACGTGCGTCTGGCGTCGAAGGAAAACCTCGGCGGCGTCCAGATCCTGCGTCGGGGATACAACTTCACCGACGGATCGGACGGCTTCGGACACCTCGACGCCGGACTGTTCTTCATCGCCTACTGCCGCGATCCCCTGACCCAATTCGTCCCGATGCAGTTGGCCCTGTCTCGCAAGGACGCACTGAACGAATACATCCAACACGTCGGGTCTGCGGTATTCGCGTGCCCACCCGGCGTCGGAGAATCCGAATACTGGGGTTCGACACTGTTCGAGTGATTCTTCGCCGGCCCCACCCCGTCCGGGCGGTGAGTTCGTGCACGCGGTTCGGTCTACATCGTCGTATGTTTTCGTCATCGACATCGGGAGCACATATGGGTCAGCTGGTTCGGGTACAGAATTTCACCGTCTCGAGCGACGGGATCGCTGCGGGCGAAAACCAGAGCTTCGAGAGCCCGTTCGGTCTCGACCATCTGGCACTGATGAGGTGGTACTTCGCCACCGCCAGTTTTCCTGGAAACGCCGGTTCGAGCGGAAGCCGCGGACTCGACGACTACTTCGCCCGCGACTTCGCCCGCAACATCGGTGCCGAGATCATGGGCCGACACAAGTTCGGGCCACAACGCGGACCGTGGGCCGATCACGAGTGGCAGGGCTGGTGGGGCGACGAGCCGCCGTTCCACACGCCCGTCTTTGTGCTCACCCACCACGAACGGCCGTCGATCACACTCTCCGACACCACTTTTCACTTCGTCGACGGCGAGCCCGCCGACGTACTGAAACAGGCGAAGGAGGCGGCCGACGGCAAGGACGTGCGACTCGGCGGTGGCGTCACGAGTATCCGCGAATTCCTCGACGCCGATCTGGTCGACACCATGCACATCGCCGTCACACCCATCGAATTCGGCTCGGGTCTGAAGCTGTGGGATTCACCCGACGAACTGAACGACAGATTCGAGCACGAAGTTGTCCCGAGTAGCAGCGGTATGACTCATCACCTGTTCTGGCGTAGGTAGCCGGGCCGGATCAATGCGCCTTTGTTGCACTCTGACCCACTGAAACCCACATTGATCCCGACCAGAGGGACGAGGAATACCCCCAGCGCGAGTATTGGGGCGAGTGAGAACATCTCAGGCGGAGTCGGCGTCGGAGGGGAAATCCGATGCCGACATTCCGAGGTGCTCGATGTGATAGACGGCCTCGTCGAGCAACATCGCGACGTGGTTGTCGTACAGGCGATAGATGACGCTTCGGCCCGAGCGAGTCCCGGTGACCAGTCCCATGGCGCGTAACAGCCGGAGCTGATGCGACACCGCCGACTGTTCCATTTCCACTGCGTCGGCCAAATCGTTGACCCCGCTCGGCCCCTGCCGTAGCTGCGTCAGAATGCGCAGTCGGCTCGGTGTGGCCAGAGCCTGGAGGGTCGCGGCCACCGTGGCGGCAGATTCGGCATCGAGCTGCGCAGGTGGCGTGCTGCGTCCCTCGACTCCATGTCCCATGCGACAACTATAGTTTATGTACACATGTAAAGGTCTTCATGTAATCCTGTACGGTGAGGTTTGCCCTGTCCGACGGAACGAAGGCCCGCATGACTTCCACCAGCACCGCCCCGGCACCGGCCGACGTGCGACATCCAGCCGGCGCAAGCCGCACCCGTCTAGTCGACATCGCCGAAGTCAGATGGGCGCTGGCCGCGACAGCACTGTTCGCCCTCGGACTTCTCGCGCAATTGATCGACGCGCCGACATGGACGTACTGGGCGCTGTACCTCGCCTGCTACGCCACGGGTGGGTGGGAGCCTGCGCTCGAAGGACTCCGGGCGTTGCGGGACCGAACTCTCGACGTCGACCTACTGATGATCGTCGCCGCACTCGGTGCCGCCGCGATCGGGCAGATCTTCGACGGCGCACTGCTGATCGTCATCTTCGCCACGTCCGGTGCCCTCGAAGCGGTGCTCACCAGACGCACCGCCGACTCGATTCGGAGTTTGCTCGATCTGGCACCCGAGACCGCGACCGTGCTCGACACCGCCGGCCACGAACGAACGGTCGCCGCATCCGACCTCCGCCCGGGCGACATCGTGACAGTGCGCCCCGGCGAACGCATTTCGGGTGAAGGCACCATAGTCGACGGCGCATCCGACATCGATCAGGCCTCGATCACGGGGGAATCGGTACCCGTCTCGAAATCCGTGGGCGACGAGGTGTTCGCCGGAACCATCAACGGCACCGGCGCACTACGGATCAGGATCGACGTCGACCCGTCCGACACGATCATCGCGCGCATCGTCACCATGGTCGAGCATGCGTCCGAGACCAAGGCCGAGAAGCAACTGTTCATCGAGAAAGTCGAGCAGTACTACTCGAAGACCGTCGTGCTCTGTACCGCAGCGATATTCGCGGTGCCGATGCTGCTCGGCCACGACCTCGAATCGTCGTTGCTGCGGGCGATGACGTTCATGATCGTCGCCTCGCCGTGCGCGGTGGTCCTGGCGACCATGCCGCCCCTACTCGCAGCGATGGCCACCGCGGGCAGAAACGGCGTACTGGTCAAGTCTGCCGTGGCGATGGAACAGCTGCGCTCCATCGACACGGTCGCCTTCGACAAGACGGGGACCCTCACCGAGGGAACACCCCGGGTGGAGTGCATCGATATTCTGGGAACCCTGGACGAGCACGAAGTGCTCCGCCTGGCAGCTGCGGCCGAGAACGGAAGCGAGCACCCGATCGGACTCGCTGTCGTCGACTACGCCACGAGGCGAGGCGTCGCGATCACCACGGCAACGCACTTCGATTCGACACCCGGCATGGGAGTCACGGCCACGGTCGACGGCCGCACCGTCACGGTCACCAAACCCGAAGCCGCACCGCACAACACGAACGCCCCGGCCGAGCGCACAGCCGCCCTTCGAGAAGCCGAGGGCATGACGGCGGTGATCGTGCACCTCGACGGAGAAGCGATCGCGGTGATCGGACTCGTCGACATCGTTCGCGCCGAAGCCGACACCACGGTCGCAGGTCTCGAACGTCTGGTCGGCACCCGACCGGTGCTCCTCACCGGCGACAACGACCGCGTCGCTCGAGCAGTGGCAGCGCGCGCCGGCATTGTCGACGTACGCGCGGGACTGCTGCCCCAGGACAAGGCCGAGGCCGTCACACAACTGCAGAACGAACGTACCGACGGCGAGACCCCGCGGCGAGTGCTGTTGGTCGGCGACGGCGTCAACGACGCGCCGGCGATGGCCACGGCCGACATCGGTGTCGCCATGGGACGTCGAGGATCCGATCTCGCGCTCGACACCGCCGATGCCGTCCTGATCCGCGACGACCTCGGGGCCCTGGCGTCCGTCATCGCGCTTTCGCGGCGGGCTCACCGCATCGTGGTCGCGAACCTGGCGATTGCGGCGACGTTCATCGTGGTGTTGGTCGCCTGGGATCTGATCGGTACCCTTCCGCTACCGATCGGCGTGGCCGGTCACGAAAGCTCCACAATCATCGTCGCTTTGAACGGGATGCGATTGCTGTCCTCGCGTGCCTGGAAGCAGAAAGCGTCCCGGTCAGCCCCGTAGACCCCAGTGTTCGATCCAATCCAACGCACTCATCTCTCCCGGCGTGACGCCCGCATTGCGGGCCGATGCCTCGGCATTACGGATCAACGCCGCGAAATCGAGTACTCGACGCCGTAATGCGTCCTCGGCACTGTCCCCGCCGTTCGAATGGTCGACGCCGATGTGGACGACCCGTAGACCGTCCGGAACGAGCTCGTCGGGCAGTCCCGCCTTGCTGGCGCGTCCGATCACCTTCTGCGCCAATGCAAGTGACGGCTGAGACATCGCGATGCCGTCCAGGCAGGAGCCCCTGGCTTTTTCCGACGCCTTCTTCTCTTCCCACATCCGCTCCTGCTCGACGATGTCGATCGGTCCGGTGTCGGTTCGGCTCAGATGCGGGCTGCGGTGTGTCAGCTTCCGCACCAGACCTGCGGCAACGTCATCGACGTCGAAGGGGTCCTCGGCGGCGTCCTGAGCGATCCGGGAGTGAAAGAGCACCTGTAACAACAGGTCTCCCAGCTCCTCACGGAGGTCGACCAAGTTGCCTGCGGCGATGGCATCGAGCAGCTCGTAGGTTTCTTCCAGAAGATAGCCGCGCAGCGACTCGTGCGTCTGCTGAGCTTCCCAGCCGCCGACGCTACGCAAACGGTCCATCAGCTGGACCGCCGCGATGACGTCGTCGCCAGGAAGCTTCTCGGCCGCGACGACGCATTCGCCGCGGGCGATCCGGTTCTGTACATCGGGATTGGTCCGGTCGGTGCTCACCAACACGGCATCGACGTCGTCGGGCGCGGCGGTGCCGGAGAACAACCAGCGCACCTTCACCGGAACCTCTTCGGTGAACTGCACTGCGCCACCGAGAAATTCGACGGCGTCCACCGGTACCTGAGTAGGACGAACAGGGTCGAGCAGAACGATCGTCACCGCTACACCCCCACAGTTTGCTCCAACAGGACGGACCGAGATGGCTTCCCGTCCAAGGATAGGATGAGATCGGCGATAAACTGCACCAATTCGACATCGCGGACGCGCGCCGCTCCGACACCGCCGCCTTCGACGCGGGGCAACGGCAGCTGCACCACTCCGGTGGTCGCACGATACGTCGCGCTCGGGTAGAGGCGCTTGAGCCTGATCTGCTTGGAATCGGGCAGGTCCATCGGAGCCAATTTCACCTGTGTCCCGGCCACATTGACGTCGGTCAGGCCGTACTCCTTAGCGATCAAGCGCAGCTTCGCGATGGAGACCAGGCGGCCGACCTCCTCGGGTAGCGGGCCGTAGCGATCGACGAGTTCGTCGATGACGGCGTCGATGCCCTCGGAGTCGGCCGCGGCGGCGAGCTTCCGGTAGCCCTCGAGCCGAAGCCGGTCGCTGGTGACGTAATCCGGCGGGATGTTCGCATCGACGGGGAGGTCGATACGCACTTCCTTGGGTGCCTCGTCCGTCGTGATCGGCTTACCGTCGGCGGCAGCGCGGTAGGCCTCGACCGCTTCACCGACGAGCCGCACGTACAGATCGAATCCGACGCCGGCGACGTGGCCCGACTGCTCGGCTCCCAGAACGTTTCCGGCACCACGAATTTCGAGGTCCTTCATCGCCACGGCCATACCGGCTCCGAGGTCGGAGTTCTGCGAGATGGTCGCCAACCGGTCGTAGGCGGTTTCGGTGAGCGGCTTCTCCGGCGGGTACAGGAAGTACGCGTACCCGCGTTCGCGGCTACGACCCACTCGACCGCGCAGCTGATGCAGCTGGGACAGGCCGAGCGAATCGGAGCGTTCGACGATCAGCGTGTTGGCGTTGGAGATGTCGAGACCGGTCTCGATGATGGTGGTGCACACCAACACGTCGGTCTCGCGTTGCCAGAAACCCTGCACGGTGCGTTCGAGAGTTTCCTCGTTCATTTGACCGTGTGCGGTCGCCACTCGCGCCTCGGGGACGAGATCCCGAATCTTCTTGGCGGCCTTGTCGATCGAGCTCACTCGGTTGTGCACGAAGAACACCTGGCCGTCGCGCAGCAATTCACGCCGAATGGCGGCGGCAACCTGCTTGTCGTTGTAGGCACCGACGTAGGTCAGCACCGGATGCCGCTCCTCGGGCGGGGTGAGGATGGTCGACATCTCGCGAATGCCCGCCAGGCTCATCTCCAGCGTTCGCGGAATCGGGGTGGCCGACATCGTCAGCACGTCGACGTGAGTACGGAGCGACTTGATGTGCTCCTTGTGCTCGACGCCGAAACGCTGCTCCTCGTCGACGATGACCAGGCCGAGGTCCTTCCAGGCGACACCGGTCTGCAGCAACCTGTGCGTGCCGACGACGATGTCGACGGTGCCGTCGGCCAATCCGGCCATCACTTCTTTGGAATCGGCACCGTGGGTGAAGCGCGAGAGCCCTTTGACCGTCACCGGGAACGACGCCATCCGCGCGGTGAACGTCTGCAGATGCTGTTGAGCGAGAAGGGTTGTCGGGACCAGGACGGCCACCTGCTTGCCGTCCTGAACTGCCTTGAACGCGGCACGCACAGCGATCTCGGTCTTGCCGTAACCCACGTCGCCCAGGATGACGCGGTCCATCGGTACGGCCTTCTCCATGTCGGCCTTGACCTCGGTGATGGCCGTCATCTGATCGACCGTCTCGGTGAACCCGAACGCATCTTCCATCTCGCGCTGCCACGGAGTGTCGGCCCCGAAGGCGTGCCCCGGAGCCGCCTGGCGAGCGGCATACAGTTGCACGAGTTCGCCGGCGATCTCGCGAACCGCCTTGCGCGCCTTGCGTTTGGTGTTCGCCCAATCGGAACCGCCGAGCTTGCTCAGTGTCGGGAGTTCGCCACCGACGTAGCGCGAGAGTTGATCGAGCGAATCCATCGGCACGAACAGTCGGTCGCCGGGATGACCGCGCTTGCTCGGCGCGTATTCGACGACGAGGTATTCGCGCCTGGCACCGCCGATGGTGCGCTCGACCATCTCGACGAACCGGCCGATGCCGTGCTGGTCATGCACGACGCTGTCGCCGGCGACGAGAGCCAGCGGATCGACCTGATTGCGACGCTTCGCCGGTAGCTTGCGCCCCTCCCCCGCCGCCGCGACACGGTTACCGGTGAGATCGCTCTCGGTGACGACCACGAGCTTCGCGTCGGGAAACACCAGGCCGTCGTGCAGCGAACCGCACAGGACGTTGACGACGTCCGGAACCGGGACGGCACCGGAATCGAGATGTGCGGCAGGAACTTCGGCCTCGGCGAGGCGTTCGATGATGCGCTTTGCGGTACCGGCTCCGGCCACGGAGATGACGGCCCGTCCCCCGGTGGCGATGTGAGCTCGCAGAGTGGCGTACAGCGCCGTCAACGCTTCCTCGGAACCTCGCACCTCGGGCACGGGATCGACGGCGAGCTCGACTTCTTCGCCGTTGCCCGACGCCAAGGGGCTGATGGTCCACCACGGCCGGCCGTGCACCTGGGCCGATTCGCGTACCTGCCGCAGCGAGCGGTACGCGGAGGCACCGAGATCGAGCGAGGCCCCCTCGAGGCTGGACGTATCGAGGGTGGACGTATCCAGTGGCGCGGCTCCACCGATGGATGCCGCAGTCCAGGACGCTTCTAGGAATTCCTGTCCGGTGCGGACCAAATCGGTTGCGCGAGTTCGGATTCGCTCGGGATCGCAGAGCAGGACGTGGGTTCCGGCGGGCAGTGTGTCGGCGAGCAGTTGCAACTCGCCGGGTTGCAGCAGCGGCAGCAGCGCCTCCATGCCCTCCACCGGGACTCCGGCCGACAGCTTGTCCAGCATCTCGACCAACGCGGTGTCACCGGCATTGTCGGCGGCGAGCACGGCCGCGCGATCGCGAACTTCCTGCGTGAGAAGCAATTCTCGGCACGGCGGCGCGATGACGAGATCGACCTCGTGATCGGGGAGCGATCGCTGATCGGAGACCGCGAATGCGCGGAGCTCGGTGATCTCGTCGCCCCAGAATTCGACGCGGACCGGATGATCGGCCGTCGGCGAGAACAGGTCGAGAATGCCGCCGCGGACGGCGAATTCGCCGCGCTTGCCCACCATGTCGACGCGCAGGTAGCCGAACTCGACGAGTCGATGGATCAAGCCGTCGAAGTCCAGATCGAGACCGACTTTGAGCGTGACGGGTTCGATCTCGCCGAGACCCGGCGCCATCGGCTGCACCAGCGAGCGGACGGTGGTGACGATGACACGCAGCGGATCGCCGTAGTCGCTGTCGCCGGGGCGGGCGAGACGACGGAGCACATCGAGCCGCTTGCCCACGGTATCGGCGCTCGGGGAGAGCCGTTCGTGCGGCAGCGTCTCCCACGACGGGAACATGGCGACGCCGTCACCGAGAATCTGGGTGAGTTCACTCGTCAGGTCGTCGGCTTCGCGTCCCGTCGCCGTGACGATCAGAAGTTGGGTGTGCTGTGCGATTGCGGCGGCCACGAACGGGCGCACCGAGTGCGGCCCGATCAACGTGTGCTCGGCCGTTCCGATCGCGTCGGCGACCGCGACCATCGACGCATCCGTCAACGCGACACTGGCGAGCCCCGAAAGGTGAAGCGCCGCGTCGGGAACGATCGGGGCCGGCCCGGACGTGGTCATGGCAGGCAGGGAATCGGAAGACAACAGCAATGCTCCTGAACGAGTCGAGGCGATGGCTGCGCACGCACAGTCCCGTCGAGTCTATGGGAGCGCACCGACACCGTGACACGCGGGAGATGCCGTCGAACCAGGACCGAGCCCGAGAATCAGGGCCTCGAAATCAGAGCCTCGAAATCAGAGCCTGGAACTGGGGGGCCCGAACTACGGACCGAAGCGAATGACGCGACGGGCCGCGAATTCGCGGAAGTAGTCCAACTTGTTGGTCGGCACCAGCGCGGGGAGCAGGTAGTACCAGAGTCGCTCCATCCGCGAGGGCAGTTCCTCGGTGGTGGAGGTGGCGACGGCGACCATGTGAACGCCGGTGAGGATTTCGAGCACGAGCGAACCGATGGTGCTCGGATCCGAACTGGGGTCGATGTCACCCTGTGCGATGGCCTTGGCGGCGAGCTTGTCGAACGCGACGCTCCAGCCGGCCATGACGTTGCCCTCGGTGCCGCGGTAATCACCGATCTGATGGCTCAGACGCAGCATCGCCGACACCATCGGGTCGGTGACGGAGAGGTCGACGACGATGTAGGAGATCCCGATCGCAGCTTCCAGGGCCGGGATGCGCCCGTCGTTGAACTGCATGCAAGCCGTGCTCAGACGCGCATTGCCCTCGTCGATGACCGCACGTGCGAGTTCTTCCTTCGAGCCGAAATGGAAGTACAACGCGCCCTTGGTGACCTGGGACTGAGAGATGATTTCACTGAGGCTTGCGTTCGCGTACCCGAGGCGCAGGAAGACATTCGCTGCGCCTGCAAGCACGGTGTCGCGAGTGATCTCAGCGCGAGCCTGCCTGACCATAGGATCCGCCTCTGCGATTGAACTTCCACTGCGCAAATTACGCCCGAACGGTACCACTGAGCAGCTTTACGTTTGACGCCAACATGCATCGGTCCGGATGACAATCGCCCCTGATGTGTTGCGGCCCTCCCGCCCGACAAAGGGGACGATACCCCCTTTTTTCCTCGGTGAGAGCCGAAACAGAGTTGTCATTCCTCGGCCAGTCGAGGGTCCGCCTCCAGATTCGTCAGCCCGTTCCAGCACAGGTTCACCACGTGGGCCGCAACCACTTCCTTGGGCGGCGTTCGCACGTCGAGCCACCACTGGGCCGTCATCGACACCATGCCGACCAACGCCTGCGCATACATCGGCGCGAATTCCGGATCCAGACCGCGCCGGGAGAAATCCCCCGCGAGCATGTGCCCGACGCGTCCCACGGCCTCGTTGAGGAGAGACGAGTACTTGCCGTCCTCGGCCGATGCCGGCGAATCGCGGACCAGAATGCGGAATCCGTCGGTGCGCTCCTCGATGTACGTCAGCAGGGCGAGCGCGACTCGTTCGACCCGAATACGCGACCGGTTGAGTTCGAGTGAACTGGTGATCATGCCCAGCAGCGTCGACATCTCGCGATCCACGATGACGGCATAGAGGCCTTCCTTGCCCCCGAAGTGTTCGTAGACCACCGGTTTGGACACGTTCGCGCGTCCGGCGATCTCCTCCACCGACGCCGCCTCGTACCCACGCTCGGCGAACAGCGTGCGCCCCACCTCGATCAACTGCTCGCGTCTCTGTGTCCCCGTCATGCGGACACGAGGTGTGCGTTCCTGCTCGGAGGCTGCGCCTGTCATCGAAAACCGCTTCCGTCACCGACCGTGGGCAATTCGGACGTCGAATCGACGCCTACTACAGACTAACGATGCCCGATCCATCCGTTTTTCCTGTCGCAGGGGCCGCGCCGGAACGACGCAAGTGGTCTGTTATGCGTCGCGGTTCGACTCACCGCCACCTCTCATGCGAGGATCGGTGCGCTCAGTGGGAGCGCAGCGGCTAACGAAGGCGTCGTTCGATTCGTCGGCCACTGCTGCCACCGCTGGTCGATTATCCGCCGTGGTGTAATGGCAGCACCTCTGATTTTGGTTCAGATAGTTCAGGTTCGAGTCCTGGCGGCGGAGCGAGCAAGACCATTCGTGCATGCCCGTTTCGCGTCATCGCCCCGAGGAGCTCAATGCCTGTGCAGACCGCCGTGGTCGTTCTCGCTGCGGGTGCAGGTACCCGAATGCGGTCCAAGACTCCGAAAGTTCTGCATCCCCTGGCCGGCCGCACCATGCTCGCCCATGCGCTGCACGCCGCCGCCGATCTTGGTCCGGACCACCTGGTCACCGTCGTCGGCCACGATCGCGAACGGGTGAGCGCCGCAGTTCACGATCTGGCCGCCACGTTCGGCCGCACCATCCACACCGCAGTGCAGGACCGACAGCTCGGTACCGGGCACGCCGTCCAGTGCGGCCTTGCGGCGCTACCGGATGACTTCGAGGGCACCGTCCTCGTCACTGCCGCCGACGTCCCGCTGCTCGACGGCCATACCCTCAAAGCTCTGCTCGACGAGCACCTGAGCGCTCCCCGCCCGGCGGCGGCGACGGTACTGACCTTCCTCCCCGAGGATGTCAACGGCTACGGCCGCATCGTGCGTACGAACGACGGCGAGGTGGCCGAGATCGTCGAACATGCCGACGCCACCCCCGCTCAGGTCCTCATCGGTGAGGTCAACTCCGGCGTCTACGCATTCGACGCGGTCGCTCTGCGCACGGCATTGGGCAAGCTCAGCACCGCCAATGCGCAGCACGAGCTGTACCTGACCGACGTCGTCAAGATCAGCAAGGCCGACGGCAAGGCCGTCTACGGCACCCAGCTCGCCGATCCGGACCTGGTGGTGGGCGTCAACGATCGCGTTCAGCTGGCGCACGTCACGTCCGTGCTCAACCGCCACATCATCGAACGGCACATGCGCGCAGGCGTGACCGTCGTCGATCCCGCGACCACCTGGATCGACATCGATGTCACCCTCGGCGCGGACGTACGCATCGAACCCGGCGTCCAACTGCACGGCAAGACGCACATCGCCGACGACGCGGTCGTCGGTCCCGACTCGACACTGCGGGACGTCGAGATCGGCGAGCGCGCGTCGGTCGTCCGTACCCACGCCGAGCAGGCCGTCATCGGACCGGATGCGACAGTCGGGCCGTTCACCTACCTGCGTCCTGGAACTGTCCTCGGCACGGGCGGCAAACTCGGTGCCTACGTGGAGACGAAGAACGCGACGATCGGCAACCACGCCAAGGTCCCGCACCTCACCTACGTCGGCGACGCCACGATCGGGGAGCACAGCAACATCGGCTGCTCCAACGTCTTCGCCAACTACGACGGCGTCAACAAGAGCCGCACGGAAATCGGATCCCACGTACGCACAGGATCCGACTCGACGTTCGTCGCCCCTGTGCACGTGGGCGACGGCGCTTACACCGGTGCAGGAACAGTGGTTCGGGACGATGTTCCTCCCGGCGCACTGGCCGTGTCCGGTGGCAAGCAACGCAATATCGAAGGCTGGGTCGTTCACAACAGACCCGGAACCGAAGCTGCACAGGCAGCGGCGCGCGCAGATCGTGCTCGGCAAGAACTAAAGGACGGCGAAAAGCAGTGACCACCCCTAATTGGATCGACAACCAGAAGAACCTCATGTTGTTCTCTGGCCGAGCACATCCGGAGTTGGCCGAGCAGGTCGCCAAGGAACTCGGAATCGACGTCACCCCGCAGACGGCACGTGACTTCGCCAACGGCGAGATCTTCGTGCGCTTCGAGGAGTCGGTCCGCGGATCGGACGCATTCGTTCTGCAGTCGCACCCGTTCCCGCTGAACACCTGGCTGATGGAACAGCTCATCATGATCGACGCACTCAAGCGTGGATCCGCCAAGCGCATCACCGCGATCCTCCCGTTCTACCCGTACGCACGCCAAGACAAGAAGCACCGCGGCCGCGAGCCGATCTCCGCTCGCCTCGTCGCCGATCTGCTCAAGACCGCCGGTGCCGACCGCATCATCACCGTCGATCTGCACACCGACCAGATCCAGGGCTTCTTCGACGGTCCCGTCGACCACATGCATGCACACAGCCAGCTCGCCGATCACATCCGCGGCAAGTACAGCCTCGAACACATCACCGTTGTCTCCCCCGACTCCGGCCGCGTGCGCGTGGCCGAAAAGTGGGCCGACTCGTTCGGCGGCGCACCGCTCGCCTTCATCCACAAGACGCGTGATCCCCTGGTGCCCAACCAGGTCAAGTCCAACCGCGTCGTCGGCGAGGTCGAAGGCCGCACCTGCATCCTCATCGACGACATGATCGACACCGGCGGCACCATCGCAGGCGCAGTCAAGGTCCTCAAAGAAGCCGGAGCGGGTGACGTCGTCATCGCCGCAACCCACGGCGTGCTGTCCAACCCGGCCGCCGAGCGCCTCGCCAACTGCGGTGCCAAGGAAGTCGTCGTCACCAACACCCTGCCGATCAGCGACGAGAAGCGCTTCGACACGCTGACCGAACTCTCGATCGCACCGCTGCTCGCCCGCACCATCCGCGAGGTCTTCGAAAACGGTTCGGTCACCAGCCTTTTCAACGGCAGCGCGTAACAGTAGGTCTGTTTCACTCGATCCGAAACCCGCTCCGCCCGCTCCCCACCTGCATTGCATGAACTACGTCACGCCCGTGGCCGGAATATGCAGCTCGCGAGACGGGGGCGTGCGGGGCGGGTTTTGTTGTCACCTAAGATGACTCGTCGTGATCGACGCACATTCTCTCAACGCCCCGGCCGGAACTACTACCGTCAGAATCGCTCGATGGACGCCGGGCGGGTGCGTCTGGTGCGGCAGCACCGACAGCGTCGAAACCTTCCGTAACGAGCCGCGGTGCGGCCTGTGCCGAGAGAAGGAAGCCGTCATCGACGAGGCGAAGCACTTCATCGGCATGTACGGCCTGCGGCCTCTCGGTGGCACGCTCGCGTCCGACGACGAGGAGGAGCGCGAGTACCGCGTCACCGCCCGCGATGCGCGTGAGGTGCTCAACCGCATTCGACTCGAGAAGCTCCCCGACCCGGCCGCGGTCCGCAAAGCGTTGCGGCCCAGAGCCGCTGCTGCAGTGAACGCAGCGGCGTCTTCGTCGGCGACGACGTCGGGGTCTGCTCCGGCGAAGGCACCCACCAAGAAGTCGCAGGCCGGTGTCACCGGGATCGACGCGATCGAACTGCAGTCGCGGGTGGAGAAGTTGCTGACTCAACTCACCTCGGTGGACGAACAGATCAGCGCACTGGACGGCGCGCAGGGCCTACCGGCACGCGCACGTATGAAGGATCTCGAGAAGCAGCGGACGACCGTTCTGACGACGCTGGCCGCCCTCGAGAAGGCGCGTCGCCGCACCAACTGATGCACGTAGTCTGATCGAGTGCTGCGCAAGCTATCGATCTCACGGCAGGTACTCGACGCCGCGTACGCGGTCGTGTTCGTCCTGCTGCTGCTGGCGTCCACCGTGAACGGAGTCGCCGGCACCGCAGGTGTGGGCATTCTGGTCGGGTTCGGCGTTGCACTGGCCATCCGACGCCGATCTCCACGATGGTCCTTGGCGCTCGCCTGGGTGCTGGCTGTCGTGCAGATGGTCACCGGAGTGCTGCCGCTGTCTGCCGACACTGCGATCTTCGCAATTCTGTATTGCACGGCCGCGTACGGCGACAACGTGGTTCGACGCCTCGGGCTCGCGTCCGCCGTCGGCGGCGGAGTGATCGCAGCGGTGTATCTGGCGTATGTGGACGGCAATCCGTTCGGCCCACCCACGGAAGAGGGCTTTCAGGAACCCCGACTCCTACAGTTCGCTTTCCTCCTCGCGGGCCTGTGGGCGATACTCGGGTTGTCCTGGGCCTTGGGTCGCTTGGCCTACGCGCGGCGCACATCGATCGAATCGGCACACGCGCGCGAGCTCGCGGAAGTTCATCAGGCCCGCGCCGAGCACGAGGTGGCAATCGAGCAGGAGCGCAACCGAATTGCTCGCGACATGCACGATATCGTGGCGCATTCGCTGGCCGTGGTGATCGCACAGGCCGACGGCGCGCGGTACGTACGCGCTGTCGATCCCGCCGCGGTGGACACCGCACTGACCACCATCTCCGATACCGCCCGCGCCGCGCTGTCCGATGTACGGGTGCTACTCGGCCAGCTGCGGCACAGCCAAGGCGACCTGCCGAACCCGACATCGGAGGATCTGGATCGACTGCTCGCCTCGATGCGGGCCACCGGTCTGCAGATCGACGCCACCATCGACACCACCGGCTCGTCGTTGGGGGCCGGAGCGCACCTGGCGCTGTACCGCATCGCACAGGAATCGTTGACCAATGCGCTGCGCCACGGCGACCCGGACGAGCCGGTGTCCGTCACCATCGAATCCGATTCTGCCGGCGTCGAACTGACGGTCCGCAACAGTGTCCGTCCCGGCCGTTCGGTCACCGAATCCTCCGGCCACGGGGTCGCCGGCATGAAGGAGCGTGCCGGTCTCTCGGGCGGTACGTGCATTGCGTCCGGTGACGACTCGTCGTGGACCGTCACTGCGTGGCTGCCTGCCGCGTCCGAAGCCAGCAAGGGAAAAGTGTCATGAGCGAGCGCATCAGAGTGGCCCTGGTGGACGACCAGCAACTGTTCCGGGCGGGCATTCGTATGCTCATCTCCTCCCAGTCCGACCTCGAGTTCGTCGGGGAAGCCGGGAACGGCGTCGAGGCCGTTGCGCTCGCTGCGTCCGCAACGCCGGACGTGATGCTCATGGACGTGCGGATGCCGGTGCTCGACGGTATCGCCGCCACCGAGCAGATCCTGGCCGCATCCGAGCACCCGCCCCGGATTCTGGTCTTGACGACGTTCGACCTCGACGAGAGCGCTGCACGTGCAATCCGTTCCGGTGCAAGCGGATTCGTCCTCAAGGACGCCGACCCGGAGTTCCTCCTCGCGGCGATCCGCACGGTGCACGCGGGCAACTCGGTCATTGCTGCGTCGGCGACGACCGGCCTGCTCGCGCACTTCACCCCGACTCCCGCTGTACCGAAGGCACCGGCCGAATTCGCCACTCTCACGGCGCGGGAGAAGGAGCTGTTCAGGCTCACCGCACGCGGGTTGAGCAACTCCGAGATCGCCGAGCTGGAGTATCTCAGCGAAGCCACCGTGAAGACACACATCAGCCGCATCTTCGCCAAACTCCACCTGCGTGATCGGGTGCAGTTGGTGGTCTACGCCTTCGAGCACGGACTGACTGGAGACTGACACCGAAGTCATCCTGCAGATGTACGACGCGAAGTCTCGCGCCTGATTACTTCGGTCCGGCGAATTCATAGCGTTGTTGCCATGACGATCACAGCAGGCCCTGTTGCACGGGCATATCAAGTCAGCAAGCATTTCGGCGACTCGTCCAACCCGGTGAGTGCGCTCGACAACGTCTCTCTCGACATTCACGGCGGCCGGTTCACCGCCATCATGGGGCCATCGGGTTCCGGCAAGTCCACCCTCATGCATGTCATGGCAGGGTTGGACACCCCCAGTTCCGGGCAGCTCATGCTGGCCGGAGCCGACATCACGTCGGCGGGCGACGACGCTCTGACGACGTTGCGCCGCAAGCAGGTCGGCTTCATCTTCCAGTCGTTCAATCTCGTTCCGACGCTCGACGTCAGGGGCAACATTCTGCTGCCGTTCGAGCTGGACGGCCGCGCGCCCACCGCCGAGGAGTCGGCCTGGATCGAGCAACTCATCGACACCCTGGGGTTGCAGAGCCGCGTCGGGCACCGACCCCATCAGCTCTCGGGTGGGCAGCAGCAACGCGTCGCGATCGCTCGCGCTCTGGGTACTCGGCCGCAGCTGATCTTCGCCGACGAGCCCACCGGCAACCTCGATTCCGGCACCGGGCGTGAGGTTCTCGGCCTCCTCGCTGCGGCGGTACATCAGTACGGTCAATCCATCGTGATGGTCACCCACGATCCAGTCGCGGCCAGTTACGCCGATCGCATCGTCTTCCTCGCCGACGGCCGCATCGTCGACGAACTGGGACGTTCGACGCCGGAACAGATCTCGAACTACATGCTGGGAATGGAAGGTGTTCTCCGATGAGCGTGTCCACATCTGCTCGGGCGTCTCGGGAACACGGTGCGAGCATTCTGGTGACGGCGCTCGCGTCGTTCTTCGGCGTCGTGCTGATCCAGGCCACTGCGTTTCTGGTCGACATCTTCGACGACGGCAGCGACAGCACCGGAATCGTGGCGTTGTACTGCGTAGCCCTGGTGTTCATCGGCCTTGCCCTGTATGTCGCGGCTGTCGTCACCTCCAACACGTTCGCGACGATCGTGGCCGGCCGCACCCGCACCATCGCGCTGCTCCGCCTACTGGGTGCCCGGGCTCGCGATCTGCGTCGATCGGTCGCCCGGGAAGGCTTCCTCGTCGGGTTGTTCGGTGGCGCAGTCGGTCTGGTGCTCGGTGTCGGTGTCAGTCACCTGGCCCGCGCCGTCGCGGTATCGGCCCGCCAATTGCCGGACGTGCAGTACACGTCCGTACAACCGCTCGTGGTCCTTCCCGTCGTCACCGTGGTTCTGACGACGACGCTGGCGTCGTACGTCGGATCACGGAAAGTTCTGGACGTCACTCCGATTCAGGCGACCGGCGGTGCCGTCGACACCGGGATCGAGACCCCACGGTCGAGGCGGGTACGGACGGTGTTGTCGATCGTGCTCATCGCGGGCGGTGTCGTGCTGCTCGGCCTCGGTGTGCTGATCGGGATGGTCAACCCCGGCGGAGTACTGGTCGCGTTCTTCGGCGGTGTGGCATCGTTCACCGGCATCATGGTGGGTGCGTACCGCATCCTGCCCGGCGTGCTCCGACTCGTCGGAAGAATGGCGGGCCGAGGGCCGGCCGCACGATTGGCGTCCGCCAACGCAATTCGCTATCCGGATCGCAGCACCCGCACTGCAGTGGGCCTGCTCATCGGGGTGACCTTGGTGGTCACCTTCGCAGTCGCGATGTACAGCTATCGATCGATGCTCGTCGACGAGTACGACGAGGAGACCATCGGTCAAGTGCTGACGGTAACCGTCGGAATCATGACCGGCCTCATCGGTTTCTCCGCCGTCATCGCCGCGGTCGGCATGGTGAACAACCTGCTGCTGAGCATTCTGCAACGTACCCGAGAAATCGGTCTGTTGCGCGCACTCGGATTCACCCGCAAGCAGATTCGTTCCATGATCGTCTCGGAGAGCACCCAGATGGTGGTCGCGTCGATGGGCTTCGGGCTGATCCTCGGAATCGGATACGGTTGGGCCGCAGCACAATCGTTGCTGGGTTCACTGAGCGGCGGCGGCGTGTCTGCTCCGACACTCCCCTGGGCCGTCATCGCAGGCACGGTACTGTGCGGCGGGTTGCTGGCGCTCGGAGCATCGTTGGCACCGGCGCGGCGGGCGAACAAGATCTCGCCGGTACTTGCGTTGGCGGACACCTGACCTCGAGGCTTCGGGTTGGCTACCAGGGGCATGGTTGCGCACTACCGACGCCGATCGACGGAATTCCGTCGATCGGCGACCGTAGCGTGCAACCGTGCCCGCTCCGCCGGGCAGTCCTGTGGATAACGTCGTCGAGTTATCCACAATTGCGAGATTGCCACTGTTGCGCGGGCCCGTCAGCCGCAACGGTGTAGCAATGGGGGTTTACACAGTGCAGCAATTGCTCGCATAAGGAATCAGCACGAGCACGATTTCGAGGCGGTCGCGGTCGGGTGAGCTGGTGCGACTGCTGCCGAAGGTCTACGCGACGGAGAAGCCGGACTATTTCGGACTGTGCCTCGGGGCCACCCTGTGGAGACCGGACGCCGCACTGAGTCACGAAAGTGCGGCATGGTTATGGGGACTGATCCAATACGAACCGCGTCTGGTCGACGTCACTGTCGGCCCGACCGGCCAGTCGAGGTCGGTGCCCTGGATCCGAGTTCATCGCCGAGTTCTCGGCGACACCACCACGCGACGCGGCATGCGAGTGGTGTCCCTGGAGCAAACGTTCGTCGATGTCGCGACCTGCTTGTCGACGCCCGATCTCGAGAAGTTCTTCGACAACGCCATAGACAATCAGGTGCCGTGGCGTCGGGTCGCTGAACTGTGTGACACGGCAAAAGGCATGGACGGGATGGCTGCAGTGCGCAAGCAGCTTCGAACCTGTTGCCCGAGAACTCTGTCGGAGCCGGAACGGGTGGTGGCGCGGGCATTGAAAGCTCGCCACTTCACAATGGAGATCAATGCGCGCGTAGGTAGGTTCTACGGCGACCTGGTCGACTTTTCCGCACGAGTCATCGTCGAGATCGACGGACGAGAGTTCCACACGGATCCCGCGACGTTCAACAACGATCGTCGACGCCAGAACGAGTTGGTGCTCGACGGATGGTTGGTGCTGCGATACTCGGCGGCCACAGCACTTGCCGAACTCGATCGCGTCGTGGACGAAATCATCACGGTGGTGCGTCGTCGCCGGAAGTCGGTTGCAGCAACGGGACGTCGACTCCCGTGAATACGCGGCATCGACGGGCAGGGTTGCCCACTACCGACGCCGATCGACGGAATTCCGTCGATCGGCGGTCGTAGCGTGCAGTGGTGCCCGCAATGCCGGCTCTGTCGTTCAGACCCTTCCGGCCAGGATCAGAGCGAAGCGCGAATCTGCGTCGGACCACAGATGGAGGACGTCGAAGCCCGCCATCTTCAATTCACCGGCAATGCCGTCCGGCCGGAACTTCGCGGAGATCTCGGTACGTAGATCTTCTCCGGACTCGAAGTGCACGTGCAGGTCGAGATCCTTCAGATACACCTCTTGCGCGGCTGTGGCCCGCAATCGCATCTCGATCCACTCGTCCTCGGCGTTCCACAGTGCCACGTGCTCGAAGGCCTCGGGTTCGAAATTCGCGCCGAGTCGAGAGTTGAGAACCGACAACACGTTTCGATTGAACTCGGCTGTCACACCGGCTGCGTCGTCGTACGCGGGAACGAGCACGTCCGGATCGATCACCAAGCCCACCCCGAGCAGCAGAAACTCGCCGGGGTCGAGTGCGTCCGCTACGGCCGCCAGGAATTCCTCACGTTCCTGCGGGATGAGGTTCCCCAGAGTGCCGCCGAGGAAGGCGATGGTGCGGCCGGTTCCGGAGGGAAGATTGTGCAGGGTATCGGTGAAATCGCTGACGATGCCGTGCAGTTCCAGCGTCGGGAACTCCTTCGAGATCTGCTCGATAGCACCCTCCAAGGCGGTACTGGACACATCCTGAGGCACATACGTTGTCAGCGAACCGTGTTCGATTCCGGCAGACAACAGCAGCTTGGTCTTCTCCGACGAACCCGAGCCCAGCTCGATCAACATCGACGATTCGGTGGCCCGGGCGATGTCGAGTGCATGCTCCTCGATCAGCGCGCGCTCGGTGCGGGTCGGGTAGTACTCCGGCAGCACCGTGATCTGCTCGAACAGCTCACTGCCGACGGCATCGTAGAAGTACTTGGGCGAGAGCCACTTCGGGTCGGCCGTCAAGCCCTCCCGCACGTCCTTGCGCAATTCGTCCAGCAGCGTCGTGTCGGTCAGATGTACGTCCACCGTGCTCATGACTCTCCTTCATTCTTCCAGGGTCGAAACGGTGACACCGGTCGCTGTCGCGACGACGATGCTGCGGTCGTCGATAGAGATCCATTCGGGATCGTCGTCGACGGGTTCGGAGGCGATCGTGACCGAATCCTCGGTCTGCAGTACCGACAGCGAATGATGCACCGCCGTGGCATACATGGACGTGCCGTCCGAGAGCAGAAAATTCAGGCGCGCCTTGGGCGACCTGGCCAGAACCTCTCGAACCAGCATGCGCAATGCCGACTCGGGATCGTGTGTGCGCAACAGGTGTCGCAACACGATCCACAATCCGGCGGCGTCGGTAGGGGCCGGCAGCATCAACGCATCGGTCGGCGGAATCTCCGACCACAGCTCCGCCAACGATTCCGGCCAACCGAACACGACGCCGTTGTGGCTGAATGCCCATCGCTCGTCGGTGAACGGGGCACAGGCACTGCGTTCGACCGGCATTCCCACGGTGGCCGATCGGACCGCCGCGATCACCGACGTCGACTGCAGTTGCGGCAGAGCATCGTCGATCGCAGGGTCGGTCCAGATGGGCATCGGATTGCGATAGCTGCGTACGGTGTCGTCGCCGTCCCACCAGGCAACGCCGAACCCGTCGGCGTTGATGGTGCCGCCGCCCCGCATGTCGGTGGGCGCGAACGATTGTGTGCGCAGGGAGTTCTCGCCCCGGGTCAGCAGTGACCCGACCGAGGTAGTTGCTCCGAGGTACCCGAGATGACGGCACATTCAGTGCGACTCGACGTCGCGGGCCAACCGGAACCCACTGAAGATCTGCCGACGAATCGGGTGATCCCAATTTCGGAACGTCCCGCGGCAGGCCACCTCGTCGGTGCCGAAAGAGCCGCCACGCAACACCTTGTAATCGCCGCGCAGAAACACCTCCGAGTACTCGGCATACGGGAATGCCTCGAATCCCGGGTACGCCTCGAAACCCGAGGACGTCCACTCCCACACGTCACCGATGAGCTGATGGACCCCGGCCGAGGACACACCCTGCGGATACGCCCCCACATCGGCCGGTTCGAGATGTCGCTGATTCAGATTGGCATGTGCTGCAGTGGGTTCGGCGTCTCCCCAGGGATAGGCGCGGGAGGTGTTCGACGCCGCGTCGTACCGCGCGGCCTTCTCCCATTCCGCTTCCGTCGGTAGCCGCTTGCCTGCCCAGCGCGCGTAGGCGTCGGCCTCGAACCAGCACACGTGCACGACGGGTTGCAGCGGACGCACCGGCCTGCGCACCCCGAAGCTCCGACGCCACCAGGTGCCGTCGGAATCGGACTCCCAGAACTGCGGGGCGGTGAGCTGCGCGTCGACGCGGTGCGCCCACCCCTTCTCCGTCCACAACTCGGGGCGCTCGTAGCCACCGTCGGCGATGAAGTTCATGTACTGCGCGTTGGTGATCGGGGCCCGGTCGATGGCGAAGGTCGGCACGTGCACGGCGTGCGCAGGCCGCTCGTTGTCCAGAGCCCACGGGTCGAGTGACGTTCCCATCGAGAACGGCCCACCGGCAATGATGGCTTCCCCCGCCGCCGGCATCGTGGACGTCGGTGGTGCGGGAGCAGTGAGAACGGCTGGACCGGAACGTAACTGGTGGGTTGCGAGCATGGTTTCGTCGTGCTGCTGCTCGTGCTGGGCGATCATCCCGAACGCGAATCCGTGCTTCTCGACCGGTCGGCCCTCGAACGTGCTGTGCTCCAACACGTCCCAGGCCTTGTCCCGCACGGTATGCACGTAGGCGCGCGCTTCCTCGGGCGTCAGGAGCGGCAGGGACGTTCGCGACGAACGCGAGTGCTTGAACGCGTCGTACAACTCGTCGATGTCCGGCCGCACCGGGTCGCGGCCACCGACATCGCGCACGAGCCAGAGTTCTTCCTGACTGCCGATGTGTGCCAGATCCCAGACCAGTGGACTCATCAACGGCGAATGCTGAGCCATGAGTTCGGTTTCGTCCACGCACTCGGTGAGCGCGGCGCTGCGGGACCGGCTCCGAGTCAGCACGGTCTCGATCCTGGTCCTGAGTTCTTCGGCGCTCACACCGATTCCTTTCGGCTTTGCGATGTCGGCGACACCGCATCGAATTCGTGGGGCGAAATACCGGCGCGACATCTCCGAGATGCCGCACGCAACTGCTGGGAGAACTCTCCTCCCGCGGATGATGCGAGATCGAGCAGTTCGCTTGCGGCCCTACGCAGCTCGCCATCGGCCATACCTGCCCGGGCCGCATCGAGCCACCGACCGGCTGTGCCTGCGCCGAGTTCGGTGGCCTGGGAAACCAGATCGGGAGTGGACAACAGCGCCTCGAACGCGGCGGCCGGTATCACCCATTGACCGTCGGGTTGCGCGTCGAGGTAACGGATTTCGAGGTGGCCGCAGGCTCGGACATGCGGGAACAGCGTCGTCAGGTGGTAATCGAGATCGGCGTAGGTTGCCGGACGACCGACAACGCTCGGATCGTCGAGCCACTGCGCAAAAGTGATGCCGGACGGCGCTTCCCAGTTCTGGGTGGTTCCCCGAATACAGAGGAGCGGAACGTCGAGTGCCCACCGCGCGTAATCGGCAATCGGATCGCCCGTGTTCGGTACCGTGGTCCGGCTGGAATCGAGTTCGAGCCAGGTCCGCATTCGCTGCGATGCCCACGCACCTGTCGGTGCCCCGGCGAGTTCGGGAGAGCGCGCGAACGCGGCGACGAAGGCCGGGCCGATGGCGTGCAGCATTTGCCATCGCGAAGTGACCTCGGCCCGATCACGTCCGGCGTCGACACTGACCTGGGTGGCGGCGGTGTTGCACATCATCAGCTTGCCGAAAGGCCCGATGGTGGTGAAACGGTTTTCCATCGCGCAGTAGCGCGGTAAGACCAGTAGTCGTTCGGGATCTCGCACGGCGTCGGCGGGAACTGCGCTGATGGAGATGCCGTCGCTACCGAGCATGTCGTGCAACAGTCGGGCATCGGCGTCGAGCAACGGTTCGAGCTGGGAAACGGAAATAGAAGGCGAACTGGACAATTCGACTTGGCCGCCCGGTTCGACGGTGACGATACTTCCGCCCGGCAACGTCAGGGCGGGTGACTCGGGAGCGATACTGCGCGGGGAGTGATCACCGAGCGCAGCGGCCAGAGCTGACAGGGAGGGCCGCGAACCGTCGTCGAGGGCGGTGAGCCATTCGAGTTCGGCACCGATGAGCGACGGTGGCCCCAGCTTGAAACACACCTTCGACACGTATGCCTCGATGGCTGGGCGCGTGCTCAGCTCGAGGGACTTCTCGTTGGAGGACACATTTCCTTCTTTCCCACTCACCGCGATCCGACTACGCAATGTACCCAGCTGCCAGGATCGAAAACGCCGAGATCCCGCGTCGTATCGAGGCTACCGATTGTGGAACCCTGATGCCCGAGAGTTCGCTACCGGAAGGACTATCGATGCTCGATCACGACCGCATACGCCGCGACACCCCTGGTGCGTCGGGCCGGGTATTTCTCGACAGCGCCGGCTCCTCGCTGCCGCCCACCGTCGTCGTCGACACCGCGATCGCCCATCTGCGCCGCGAGGCGGAGATCGGCGGGTACCGGGCCGCGAGCGAACGCCTCGACGATCTCGCGGCGGTCAAGGCATCGATCGGAACCCTGATCGGGGCACCGGCGTCGACCATCGCTCTGAGCGATTCCGCGACTCGTGCCTGGACCGACTTCTTCTACTCGGTGCCGTTGTCGGCCGGGGATCGAATCCTGCTGTGCGAGGCCGAATACGCCAGCAACGCCATTTCCGCGCTGCACCGTGCCGAGGTCTCCGGGGCCACGGTCGAGGTGATTCCGAGCGACGCGTCGGGGTGCATCGACATCGACGCCCTCGAACAGATGCTCGACGACCGAGTCCGGGTGGTGTCGGTCGTGCACGCGCCCACCAACGGAGGCTTGATCAACCCGGCCCGCGCGGTGGCCGATCTCGCCCATCGACACGGTGCCCTCGTTCTGCTCGACGCGTGTCAGTCCATCGGCCAGCTGCGGGTTGACGTGGACGAACTCGGCGTCGATGCGCTGTCGGCCACCGGTCGCAAGTGGCTACGCGGGCCCCGAGGTACCGGGTTCCTGTACCTGCGTCCGGAATTGGCCGCGAGCTTGCATCCACCGGCTCTCGATCTGCACAGCGCGCAGTGGGAGGACTCGTCCACCTACCGGATGGCCGATGACGCAACACGTTTCGAGTTCTGGGAATGCGACGTCGCAGCCCGCCTCGCCCTCGGCGCGGCCGTCGACTATCTACTCGAACTGGGCATCGACGACGTCGCGGATGCCATCTCCGAGCGCGCCGAGTACCTACGTGCCGGAATGCGAGGCATTCCCGGGGTCACCGTCCACGATCTCGGTGACCGCAAGAGCGGCATCGTCTCGTTCACCGTGGACGGTGAGGAGCCGGTGGCCGTCCGCGACCGGCTTGCCGACCGAAACGTGACGGTCACGGTGAGCCATCGCGGTTCCACTCGACTGGACATGACGGGCCGGGGACTCGACGCCGTCGTCCGTGCATCTCCGCACTACTTCGTCACCTTCTCCGAACTGGACACGATGCTCGCTGCCCTCGCCGGTGTGTGAGCGGGCTCTACGGTCCGGATGTGCGCTGAGGTAGGCGGCGACCCCGATCCCCGAGACTGCGAGGCCCGCGAAACCGAACCAGGTGACCGCGTCGCCGAACATCACGAAAGCCCAGAGCATCGTCGTCGGCGGTGTCAGGTAGAGCAGCACGCTGGCACGAGTCGGTCCACTGCGGCGCACGACGAACAGGTACGCGCCGTATGCGCCGAAGGTCGACAGCACCACCGTCCACGCCACCGCAGCCCAGAAACCCGTCGTCATCGGCGGTACCGCGTCACCCGCAAGTGCACTCCACGTCATGAAACCGACTGCACTGATGCCACATTGGATGGCCATGGCCAGCGCGATGGGTTCTTTCGGATCCAGTAGCCGTTGCCCGATCGTCCCGGCCGACAGCGCCAGCATGCCCGCGGCGGGCAGCAGGTAGACGGGCCAGGCAAGATCGGCACCGGACAGGTCACCGACGACGACGAGCGTCACTCCGGCGATGCCGACGACGAGGCCGAGAATTCCTCTCGATCCGACGCGTTCGCCGAAGATCCTGCTCGAGGCCAGCGCGACCACCAACGGCTGCAACGCAGCGACCAGGGCGGCGACGCCCGGAGGGACGCCCATGCCGATGCCGGTGATGGTGGCACCGAGGTAGAGGAACTGACAGAAGAGGCCGAGGACTGCGTGGATACGCAGCGCGTGCCACGTCGGGGTGAGTCGTCGCCATCGGCACCACGCGACGAGGAGCACGACTGCCACCAGGTACCTCCAGGCCAGCAGCGTGTGGGCCGGAGCTTCGGCGGTGCCGAATTCTGCTCCGATGAAGCCCGAACTCCACAGAATCACCAGAGCTGTACCGGCGAGAACATCGATGCGTGAAGTCATGAGAGCGATGTAAACATACAGGTCTGTATATTCGCAGTGCACCCCACTCCGACCAGCGCTTCCGAAAGGTCGCCATGCACGACAAGCCACTGACCCCCGCAGCGGAACGAATTCTCGCCGTCGCGAGCGAGCTCTTCTACGACCGCGGAATCCGCGCCGTCGGCGTCGACCTGATCGCCGAGGAAGCCGGCACGACCAAGAAGACCCTGTACGACCGCTTCGGCTCCAAGGACGGCCTGGTGCAGCGCTATCTGAAGCGGCGATACGACCTCTGGTGTGCGCACGTGACGCAGTACGTCGACTCCCTCGACCAGGGTGAGCAGCGTGTACTCGGGGTCTACGACGCACTCGACCTGTGGATGCGCGACAACCATCGCGGCTGCGGATTCGTCAACGCATTCGCCGAGTTCGGCGGCACCGACAGCCCGGTGTTGGCCATCATCGAATCGGAGAAGGCGTGGACGCGATCGCTGTTCGCACGCCTGGCCGCCGATGCCGGATACCCCGATTCAGACGAACTCGGGACTCGATTGTCACTGTTGCACGAAGGTGCGGTGGTCATGGGAACCGCAGGCGGTCGGGACGACGCCATCGCCGTCGCCCGGTCGGTGGCCGCCGAGTTGCTCGCTGCGCTCGCACGTGAGCGGAAGTTCGTAGCAGGGGTCGAACTTCCGCGCACGTGACCTGGTCGTGTATTGTCTTCCAGGTTGTCTCGGCGAGGGTAGATCCGGCTCATCAGGATCCACCGTTATCGACGCGGCTCGGCCCCGTTGGCCGCGCTCGTTCGTGTCCGCCCCGACGAGTTTGACAGTCCGACGAAGTACGCCGCACGAACCACAGATCACAGTTATCAGGAGCATGTAGCACCATGGCATCGAAGGTAAACAACCTCACCGCACAGGTCCGCACCGAATTCGGCAAGGGTGCCGCACGCCGCGCTCGTCGCGACGGCCTCGTTCCCGCCGTTCTGTACGGACACGCAACCGACCCCCAGCACCTGGCACTCGACGCCCGCGCATTCGCTGCCGTGCTGCGTAACGACGGCACCAACGCTGTGCTCACCCTCGACATCGCCGGCAAGTCGCAGCTGGCACTGACCAAGTCGATCGTCGTGCACCCGATCCGTCGCAGCATCGAGCACGCCGACCTCCTCGTCCTGAACAAGGGCGAGCGCGTCACCGTCGAGGTCAACATCATCGTCGAGGGCGACGCCGCACCGGGCACCCTCGTCACCACCGACTCGACCGCCGTCGAGATCGAAGCCGACGCGCTCGAGATCCCGGAGAACTTCGTCGTCTCCGTCGAGGGTGCCGAGATCGGCACGCAGATCACCGCGGCGGACCTGGATCTGCCGTCCGACGTCACCCTCATCTCCGACGGCGAGACCCTCCTGGTCAACGTCGTCGAGGCACCGTCCGAGGAAGACCTCGAGGCCGACGGCGAAGGCACCGAGCCGATCTCCGAGACCGGCGAGGCCGAGACTCAGGAAGAAGCAGCTTCCGAGGACGAAGACAGCTCCGACGAGAGCTGATCCTCTCCCCTACATCTCGAGCGGCGCGCTGTTCTCCTTCGGGAGACGGCGCGCCGTTCGTTTCGAACCATCGATGGAAGAATGACGCCCGTGAGCACCGAAAACGGCCCCGCCCTGATAATCGGGCTCGGCAACCCCGGTCCGCAGTACGACAAGACTCGGCACAACGTGGGCTTCATGGTCGCCGACGCACTCGCCGGACGCGTCGGCTCGTCGTTCTCGTCGCACAAGAAGTCCAATTCCGACATCGTGCAGGCCCGGCTGGACGGCCGTTCGGTCGTCGTCGCGAAGCCGCGAACGTTCATGAACCTCTCGGGCCAGCCGGTGGCGGCACTGGCTCGGTTCTTCTCTGTCGACCCCGCGAACATCGTGGTGGTGCACGACGAACTGGACATCGACTTCGGCGCACTGCGACTCAAGCTCGGCGGCGGTGAGGGCGGGCACAATGGTCTGCGCTCGATTTCTCAGCACCTCGGCACCAAGGACTACCTGCGGGTCCGCGTGGGCGTCGGACGGCCACCGGGACGGATGGATCCGGCGTCGTTCGTGCTCAAGCCCTTCTCGACGCCCGAACGCAAGGACCTCGGCGTCGTGATCGAAGAAGCCGCCGACGCCGCCGAGCTACTGCTGAAGGTCGGTCTCGAGGCGGCCCAGAATAGGGTGCACCCGCGCTGATCAGTTCAGCAGCGACACCGAGTTGGCCCGTCGCAGTTTGCCGCTCGACGTCTTCGGGATGCTGCCCGGCCCCAGGACTGCCACCGTGCGCGGGCGCACTCCTACCTCCGAATGCACCGCGTGGATCACTTCACGCTCGATCCGCTTGACCTCGTCGGGGTTGTCGATATCGTTCGTTTCGACTGCAACAGCGAAGCTTTCGCGTTTGTCGCCGGCGTCGAGGCGGATCGCGACGGCGTTACCGGGCCGAACTCCCGCGACGGTGCCCGCGGCTCGTTCGATGTCGGTGGGATAGATGTTGCGGCCGCCCATGATGATGACGTCCTTGACCCGGCCGCAGACGACCACCAGTTCGTCCTCGGTGATGTAGCCGACGTCGCCGGTATCGAGCCAGCCGTCGGCGTCCTGTGTCGGCACGGGGCCGTCGACGGTGATGTATCCGGGAGTGACGGCCTTGCCGCGGACCTCGATGATGCCGACGCCGCGGGCGGTGAGCACCTGCCCTTCCTTGTCCACGACGCGGCCCTCGAGACCGGGAACGAACTTTCCGAGAGTGGCCAGGGATCGGGTGTTGCCGCGGGTGGACGGGACTGCGCGGCCGAGCGTTTCGAGCAGATCGGCGTCGACCACGTCGATCACCTGTCCTTGACCGGGGTCCGGAATCGACACGGCGAGAGTCGTTTCCGCCATTCCGTACACGGGCGCGAGGGCCGCGGGATCGAGTTTGTACGGCGCACCCGCTTCTGCCAACGCGATCATCGTGTCGGGGTCGACGGGTTCGGCACCGTTCCACGCATAACGCAGTGTGGACAGATCCAGATCCAGATCGTCCTCCGCCTGACGCAGCCGACGGGCCAGCAGTGAATACGCGAAATTGGGTGCAGCAGTGACTGTTCCGCGGTACTTGTCGATGAGCTTGGCCCACAACAGCGGCGAGCGCAGGAAGTCCAACGGAGTGATGCTCACGACCTCGGCACCCACCTGCATCGGTACCGACAGGAAGCCCACCATGCCCATGTCGTGGAAGAGCGGCAACCAACTGACCATGACGTCGGAATTCACGTCGAACTCGATGCGATCGATCATCGCGTACGCATTGACGTAGAAGTTCTCGTGCGTGATGCGCACGGCCTTGGGCGACCCGGTGGAGCCGGACGTGAGCTGCTGCAGCGCGATGTCGGTCTCGGCCGTCGGCACCGGATCGATGTCGCGACCGGACTTCATGTCGTCGATCTTCAGCACGGTGATGCCGCGCTCGACGAGCACCGGCGCGGCGATGTCGAACGGAGCTCCCAGAATCACCGCCTTCGCGTCGATCATCCGGACGACGGTTTCGGTGTCCTCGCCCCAGACGGCCAGATCGGTCCGCGGGGTGGGCTGATGCAACATCGTCACCGACGCTCCGCGCATCCACGTGGCCTGGCAGGCAGGTGCGATGTCGACGGGCTGGCCGGCGAGAATACCGATCGCGTCGCCGTGTTCGACCCCCGCGTCGGCCAACGCGCCCGCCATCCGCCGCGCCTGCTCGTGGATCTCACCCCACGACTGGCGCAACGCCGCCTCGGGCTCGCCGGTGACCAAACCACGTTTGCTGCTGCTTGCGGTCTCGAACATCTCGTCGGTGAACTTGCTCAACGCGTCATCTCCTCGTTCGACGGTCCTTCCGCGTCCCTCACCCTAAGCAATCCCGCGATGACCGGTGACCGTTACCGGCCGCGTATCCTTGACCTTTGCCGTTGCCGTGACTACGAGATAGAGGCCTTCGTGAGTACCCCGCCCAGTTCCCCCGACGTCGATGCAGCACTCGACGGGTCAGGACCGAACTCCGGCCCCGCTCGACACTCGGCCAGGGAACTCGATTTCGAGGTGGCGAGGCGTCGAACATTTGCGGTGATCTCGCACCCCGATGCCGGTAAGTCGACGCTCACCGAGGCCCTCGCCCTGCACGCGCGCGTCATCTCCGAGGCCGGTGCCATTCACGGCAAGGCCGGCCGTCGCTCCACCGTCTCGGACTGGATGGAGATGGAGAAGGCGCGCGGCATTTCGGTGAGTTCGACTGCGCTGCAGTTCAATTACCAGACCTCCCCCGACGCCGAGGTCACCAACGTGATCAACCTCGTCGACACCCCCGGCCACGCCGATTTCTCCGAGGACACCTACCGCGTCCTGACGGCGGTCGACGCGGCCGTCATGCTCATCGACGCCGCGAAGGGCCTCGAGCCGCAGACCCTCAAGCTGTTCCAGGTGTGCCGCCAGTTCGGCATCCCGGTCATCACCGTCATCAACAAGTGGGACCGCCCGGGTCAGTCCCCGCTCGAACTGCTCGACGAGATCGAGTCACGCATCGGCCTGACGCCGACGCCTCTGTACTGGCCCGTCGGCATCGCGGGTGACTTCCGTGGCCTGCTCGATGTGCAGGACGGCAGTTACATCCGCTTCACCCGAACTGCGGGTGGTGCCACGATCGCGCCCGAGGAATTCATGACGGCCGAGGCCGCCGCGCAGCGTGAGGGCGTCGACTGGGACACCGCCGTCGAGGAGAGCGATCTGCTGATCTCGAGCGGCCAGCAACACGACCAGGAGATGTTCCTCGCCGGCCAGACGTCACCGGTGATCTTCGGCTCGGCGATGCTGAACTTCGGCGTGCGCCAGATCCTCGACACCCTGGTGGCGCTGGCCCCCGCACCCGGGCCCCGGGCCGACGTCTCCGACGGGGTGCGCGCGGTGACCGATCCCTTCAGTGCCGTCGTGTTCAAGGTGCAGGCCGGCATGGACACCGCACACCGAGACCGCCTGGCCTTCATGCGCGTCGTTTCGGGCGTGTTCGAGCGCGGCATGGTCGTCACGCACGCACAGACCAAGAAGCCGTTCACCACCAAGTACGCGCTCACCGTCTTCGGGCGTGACCGGACAACGGTCGAGAACGCCTACCCCGGCGACATCGTCGGTCTGGTCAACGCCACCGCGCTCGCGCCCGGCCACACGTTGTACACCGAAGAGAAGGTCGAGTTCCCACCGATTCCGTCGTTCGCACCCGAGCACTTCTCGGCACTGCGCGTCGACAGCGCCGACAAGTACAAGAAGTTCCGCCGAGCCGTCGAACAACTCGACTCCGAAGGCGTGGTTCAGGTGCTGCGCAACGACATTCGCGGCGACGCCTCCCCGGTTCTCGCGGCCGTCGGCCCGATGCAGTTCGAGGTGGTCACCGCACGAATGAAGACCGAATTCGGCGTCGACGCTCGGATGGAACCGTTGGGTTACTCACTTGCTCGGCGCACCGACGCGGCGTCGGCCGTCGAATTGGGCCGCCAGCGGGGCGTCGAGATCTTCACCCGGACCGACGGTGCCCTGCTGGCTCTCGTCAGCGACAAGTGGCGACTGCAGTACATCCAGAAGGAGATGCCCGAGCTCACCCTCGAGCCCCTCGTCGCCGCAGGCGATCAGTAGCCTGTCGCGGTGCTGACAGATCTGCTCGACGCCGAATTCAGCGTGCTGGGCCACCCGGTGCTGTGGCGCGAGGTGATCGGGAACGGCTTCGGACTGCTCTCCGCGGTCGGCGGGATGCGTCGAGTCGTGTGGGCGTGGCCGGTGGGAATCATCGGAAACGCGCTGCTGTTCACCGTCTTCATGGGCGGGGTGTTCCACACTCCGCAGGCGTTGGATCTGTACGGACAAGCCGGACGGCAGCTGATGTTCATTGCCGTCAGCACCTACGGGCTGGCCCGGTGGATGCGCGGCTCGAAGAACTCGGGGGCCGCCGTCGTTCCACGCTGGGGCACTGCTCGTGAGCGACTGGTGATGATCACTGTCGCAGTCGTCGGAACGATCGTGTTCGCGCAGCTGTTCGGGTACCTCGGTTCCTACGGCAAGTGGGCCGATGCGTGGATCTTCACCGGCTCGATGCTGGCGACGTTCGGCATGGCCCGCGGGCTCACCGAATTCTGGCTCATCTGGATCGCGGTGGACATCGTGGGCGTCCCGCTGCTGGTGATCGCCGGTTTCTACCCGTCCGCTGTCCTCTACTTGGTATACGCCGGGTTTGTGACCTGGGGTTTCGTGGTGTGGTTCAGGATTCAGAACAAGCCTTTGGACCAAAAAATGGCGATCTAAACAATCGTGATGCTACTCTCAGGCGGTCCGAACAAACTTCGAGTACGTTTTGGCGTGCTCGACGCCGAGTTGGGCGTCATGTGAGTTCTCCGATCATGGCGTCTCGGCGCGGAACCACCCGAGAATCACGATGAAGTGGAAAACGACATGACTAAGGGAACGAACTACCCATTGGCCGGGATCAAGGTCGGTGGCGCTCCCGCGCATCGTTTGGCGACGCCGCCGAAGTCCGATTCCACTCCGTCCAACGGTGCCCGCACCGACAGTTCGGTAGCTGCACCCGCCGAGAAGGCGGCCGAAACCACCACCGATTTCCCGGCGGCAGTGGTCACGTCCACCGACACGGCATCCGCTCCACAGCCCGCAGCATCAGAGAAGCCCGCCACGGAATCGAACGAGGTTGAAGTGACCACCAGCGATCAGATCTCAGAACACGGCCTGCCCACCAACGGCCGTTCCACCGCTCACGCCTCCAGCGGCAGCACGTCGCCGTCTCTCGGCCGCGGCCAGGCACCCGACCGTCGTACCGCTATGGGCGTCGCCTCGGTTCGTATCGCGGGTCGGCTGACCCAGAACGAACTCGGCAGCCGCACCGGCGACATCCGCACTCCCGACACCTCCGTCGGCCCCGACGAGCTGCTTCAGCTCCTCGGCGAATACCTCGTCTCCGGTGGTCTGCAGAACCCGGAGATTCACGTGCGTTCCAACGGCCAGACCATCGTGCTGGACCTGCAGAACCCCGCCAAGGGTTACCGCTGACCCACTGACGGTCACAGCAGCTGCTGGAAGGCCTCTGGTCGCACCATCTCGAGCACCAGAGGCTTCCACTGCGGCGCGCGGTCCTTGTCGACCAGCACTGCGCGCACACCCTCGGCGAAGTCCGGTTCCGTGATGATCCATGTCGCCAGCCGCAACTCGCGATCGAGGCACTCCCGCAACGTACTGTCCGCAGCCCGCTC
This sequence comes from Rhodococcus sp. 05-2254-5, assembly GCF_002258575.1. Lineage (NCBI taxonomy): Bacteria > Bacillati > Actinomycetota > Actinomycetes > Mycobacteriales > Nocardiaceae > Rhodococcus > Rhodococcus sp. 05-2254-5. The sequence continues at coordinate 188,857 of NZ_NOZG01000023.1, forward strand.
GATCAGGGCATCGGTGGCCATCAAGGACGTCGGCGACAGCGTTGCCAACTGAGTCTTGGTCGAGCGAGACCACGCGGTATCGCACTCCAAAGCATCGATGATGTCGACGAGCGACGTCTTCTCGAACACCGTGGCCACCGCCTTCGCGTCGAACGACAATTCCGTCGTCGGCGGCGGGGTCGTGTGTCGGCCGAGCGCTGCACCGAGATCGGTGCCGCCGAGAATGTCGTCCTTCAGCGCCTGGACGGATTCGCTGGGACAGAAATGTGTCGCCAATCCCAGTGTCACAGCGTCGGATCCGGTGATCCGGGTGCCTGTCAGTGCCAAATAGCGTCCGATGTGATCGGGCAACCGGGAAAGGAAGTAGCTCGAGCCCACATCGGGAACGAATCCGATCGCCGTCTCCGGCATCGCCAGAACAGCGTTCTCGGTCACGATCCGCACGCTGCCGTGCACCGAGATTCCCAGCCCTCCCCCGAACGCCGCGGCCTCGATGACCGCCACATACGGCTTGGGGTACGTCGCAATGATCTCGTCGAGGTCGTACTCGGCGGAGAAGTAGCGCGGCCCGGCTTCTCGGTCGCCGTCGATCACGGCCTGCCTGATGGCCTTGATGTCTCCGCCGGCGCAGAACGCGCGCGGCGAACTGCTGGTCACGAGAACCGAACCGACGGTGTCGTCGTCCCGCCACGAATCGAGTGCCGCGCAAATGCCGTGGATCATGGCCTCGTTCAACGAGTTCAGGGCCTCCGGCCGGTTCAGGACGATATGCCCGACACCACCGAGAACCTCGGCTTCGACTACGGCCACTGCGGACTCCCTTTCACCTGCTTCGATCGACGCGTAACAGTAGCGCTATTCGCGTGATTCGATAGAGCGCGGCCGCGCGTCGGACGGTATGTCGGCGGGACGGCACTCGCGCTCCTCGGCGGTGAACCACCCGCGATACAGGAACAACTGGCCGAGCACCGGGCTCTTGACTTCGATCTCGATGCGGTGCCGTTCCTCCGCCGCGTCCCACCATTCCCGGCCGATCGTGACCGCGGAGGCCACCTTCGGCAACTTCGGCGCAATGGGACCGAGCAGAAACCGGGGCACCTCGCTCTCGAGCACCAACCCACCGTCGGAGTCGACCGCACACGTGGTGTGCACCACCATGTCCGACGAGAACCCCAGGTAGTCGAGCGCATATGCGTCGGATTCGGCGGACGACACCATCACCGAATTCATCCCCTGCGGACGCGCGGCGAACGCGAAGCGACGCACGAAAGACATTGTCTCGCGGCCCAATTCGTCGACGTACGCATAGTTGGCGATGGTGAAGGGCACATCCTTCCCCACCCCAGCAGGAAACAGGCCACGCTTACGACCGGCCCACAGCAGCGGCGGCGGAACGAGACGAGAATGAGTCATCTCCTCCATCACACCGACCCCGAACTGAGCCCGATGATCCGAGGACTGCAAACCGAAACGCCATTGGACCTTGGGATGCAGACGAGCGAAATCCGAACCCATCACTTCTGCGACGACCGATGCCATGACCACAGTATGCGCTGCGCGCATGTGCATGAAACTTCGTAGCAGGTTACGAGTTACCACTCACATGGGCGAAGCCCTCTACTCCAACTCGGCGGCCAATTCCATCCAACGTTCCTCGGCGACGTCCTTGTCGGCGAGAACCTGCTTGAGTTCGGTGTCGAGGGCCACGAGCTTGTCCGGCGCAGTGGCAGCCTCGGCGAGTTCGGCGTGCAGTTCGGTCTCCCGCTTGGACAGGCGAATGACGAGCTTCTCGAGCTTGCTGAGTTCCTTACGGGCCGCACGCTCCGAAGCCGCATCGCGGGTTGCCTTCCGCGGCACCCCACCGGTGGTCAACGAGTCCGGCGTCGCGTCGGCGGCGAGGACGGCCCGCCTGCGCAGGTAATCCTCGATGCCGCCGGGCAGGTTGGTGAGCTTGCCGTCACCGAACAGTGCCCACGTCGAGTCGCAGATGCGCTCGATGAGGTACCGGTCGTGACTGATGACGACGAGCGTGCCCGCCCAGCCGTCCAGGATGTCCTCGAGCTGCTGCAGGGTGTCGATGTCCAGGTCGTTGGTCGGCTCGTCGAGCAACAGCACGTTCGGCTCGGCCATCAGGACTCGTGTCAACTGCAGGCGGCGTCGTTCGCCACCGGACAGGTCACCGACCGGCGTGCGCTGGCGAGCGGGAGTGAAGCCCAGCCTTTCTGCGAGCTGCCCAGCAGAAATCTCCTTGTCGCCCAACGTGATCCGCTCGGCCACCTCCTTGACCGCGTCGAGGACACGCAGCTTCTTGGGTAGGTCGTCCAATTCCTGCTTCAGCCAACCGATCTTGACGGTCTGGCCCTGGATGCGCTTGCCCGCAGCGGGCTGCAGTTCACCGGCGAGCGTACGCAACATCGTCGTCTTACCCGAGCCGTTGACGCCGACGAGACCCACGCGCTCGCCGGGAGCCAGACGCCACGTGAAGTCCTTGACCAGCTCACGGCCGTCGGGAGTTTCCAGGCGCGCGTCCTCGAGTTCGATGACGACCTTGCCCAGACGGCGCTGCGCAAAGGAGGACAGCGCGACGGAGTCACGAGGCGGCGGTACGTCGGCGATCAGCGCCTCGGCGGCCTCGATGCGGTATTTGGGCTTGGACGTTCGCGCGGGAGCACCGCGGCGCAGCCATGCGAGTTCCTTGCGAGCGAGGTTGCGACGCCGCTCCTCGGATGCGTCGGCCTGACGGGAGCGCTCTGCCCGCGCGAAGACCCAATCGTTGTAGCCACCCTCGTAGGTTTCGATACCACCCCCGACGACCTCCCACGTCTGATTGGCGACGGTGTCGAGGAACCACCGATCGTGCGTGACGACCAGTAGCGCGCTCCGACGGCTCACCAGGTGCGCGGCCAGCCACTGCACGCCCTCGACGTCGAGGTGGTTGGTGGGCTCGTCGAGCACCAACAGATCCAGATCTTGAACGAGGGCTGCTGCCAACGCGACTCGTCGACGCTCGCCACCGGAGAGGTTGTCGATCGGCGCGTCCAGTCCGGAGCTACCGGCCGGACCCAGATCGGCAATACCGATGCCGGTCAGGATGTTTCGTACCCGCGAATCGCCGGCCCACTCGTGCTCGGCCATCCCGAGCGGATCGAGTACCACCTGACCGACCGTCGACCCGGGCGGCAACACACCACGCTGAGTGACGACGGCCATCCGCAGTCCGTTCACTCGGCTGACGCGTCCCGAATCGGGGGGTTCGATGCCGGCGAGAACCTCGAGGGTGGTGGTCTTGCCACCGCCGTTGAGGCCGACCATGCCGATGCGTTCGCCCTCCTGCACACCGAGCGAGACGCCGTCGAGCAGAGGCTTGACGCCGAAGGACTTACTGACGTTTTCGAGATTGACGAGATTGACCATCAGGAAAAACCATTCGATTCACTAGTGACCACACGAGCACCGGGAACCGGTCCACTCGCAACACGGACGGTGCGGCACACGCCTGCACCGGACAATTCTGCGCTCACCGACACCGCCGCATCGGCGTCGGCGCACAGGAACGCACACGTGGGGCCCGAGCCGGACACGATGCCCGCCAACGCACCCGCAGTGACACCCGCTCTCAGTGTGCGACGCAACTGCGGCATCAGCGAGACCGCAGCGGCTTGCAGATCGTTGCCCAACAGCGGGGCGAGGGCCCGCGCATCACCCGACGCGAGGGCATGCATCAAATCCTCGGTGCCGCCGAGCCTGGGCGGATCGCCCTTGGCCCGCAACTGATCGAGCTCGCCGTACACGGCGGGGGTCTGCAGACCACCCTTCGCCAATGCCAGAACCCAATGAAAGTTGTTACGCGAGAGCACCGGAAGCAACTTCTCACCGCGGCCGGTACCGACGGCAGTCCCGCCGTGCAACGAGAACGGCACATCGCTACCGAGTTCGGCCGCCACCTCGTCGAGCTCGTCACGCGAGAGTTCGAGATGCCACATCGCGTTGAGCGCAACCAACGTCGCGGCAGCATCGGCACTACCGCCCGCCATGCCGCCGGCGACCGGAATGCCCTTGTCGATGGTGATCTCCACCGACGGCTCGCGCCCGACCCGACGGCCCAACAACTCGGCGGCCTTCCAGACCAGGTTCCGCGAATCCGTCGGAACGACCTTCGCGTCGTCGCCGCGCACCCGAACCGACAACGCCTTCGCCGGAACGACCGACAACTCGTCGGAGAGAGACAGCGCCTGGAACACCGTCGTCAACTCGTGAAAGCCGTCGGGACGCAGGTCACCGACCGAAAGATGCAGATTCACCTTCGACGGGGCCCGAACGACAACGGGCGTGGGAACGACAGACAGCACGTTTAACCACAGTAGTGGAGAAACAGGGGCCGGGTTCACCATCGGACCGCTCACCTGGGGGTACTCAATGTCACGTTGAGTGGACTTTTCGGGGGTCAATGTCACGTTGAGTGGACTTTTCGGGGGTCAATGTCACGTTGAGTGGACTTCGGTGGCGGGGTCGGGTCGGTAAAGAGGACCGAAGTTGTCCGCATTCGGTGGCATTGTGTGGACATGAAGGAAACCTCGGCCCGGCTGTTGCGGCTGTTGTCGCTTCTGCAGACCCGGCGCGATTGGGCGGGTGCAGAGCTGGCGGAACGGCTCGACGTGACGCCTCGCACGCTGCGGCGCGATGTCGACAAGTTGCGCGATATCGGTTATCCGGTCAATGCGACGCCGGGCGTCGGCGGCGGCTATCAGTTGGGACCGGGTGCCGAGATGCCCCCGTTGTTGCTCGACGACGACGAGGCGTTGGCGGTGGCGTTCGGCCTGCAGTCGGCGGCCGGTGGGTCGGTGGCGGGGATCGGCGAGGCGTCGTTGCGTGCGTTGACGAAGCTGCGGCAGGTGATGCCGTCGCGCATCCGGCATCGGCTCGACGCCCTCCGGATCGACGTGGTGGAGCACACCCCGCGGTCTGCGGTGGATGCGGCGGTGCTGTCGACGGTGGCTGCGGTGTGCCACGGTCACGAGCGACTGCGATTCGACTACCGCAAGCACGACGGTTCGGAGTCTCGGCGCGAGGTGGAGCCCTACAGCTTGGTTCGGGCGGGAGCGCGGTGGTATCTGCTGGGTTGGGATGTGCTGCGCCAGGATTGGCGATCGTATCGGGTGGATCGGCTCACTCCGAAGATTCCCACCGGCCCACGGTTCACGCCGCGGGAGTTACCTGCGGGCGGCGCGGCGGCCTACGTCTCGCAGGGAATCGACCGCGCGTTCACCCAGGTTCAGGCGCGCATTCGCTTGCATGCGCCGATCGAGACGATCGCCCCGATGATCGACGAGCACTGGGGCACACTCGAATCCATCGACGACACCTCGTGTGCGGTGGTGCTCTCGGGAGACTCACTGCCGTCGATCGCCCGCTGGCTGGCGGCGTTCGACACCGACTTCACCGTGCTCGACCCGCCGGAACTGAAAGAGGAATGCCGCGTGGTCGCCGAGCGTCACGCGGCCCTCGAACGGCGATACCTCGCCGCGGTTCACCCTCCGGTAACCGACGCGTGAGTCAATGGGTCCATGACGACCCCACTCGGTTTCGACCCGACCTTCCTGGCCGACATCGACGTTCCGCTGCCGGATCGAGCAGGCCTGGTGGTTCTTCCGTACACGCATTTCTCGGTGTCCATGGACCCTGCCCGACGCCTCGCCGCGGTCACCGGCGTGAACATCGACGGCTCGAGCCTGAAAGACGTGGAGCGAGGCGATGATTGGCGTCTGGACGAGCGGCTTCCGGCAGCGCAGCAGGCGGGGAACGAGTTGTACTCGAACAACGACCTCGACCGTGGGCATCTCGTTCGCCGACGAGATCCGGTGTGGGGCGAGCTGTCGGTCGCGATGCGCGCCAATGCGGATACCTTCCACTACACGGTGTGCGCTCCGCAGACGGCCACGCTGAACCAGTCGAAAACTCTATGGCTGGGGCTCGAGGATTACGTACTGGGCCATGCCGAGCAGTACGGGCAACGACTCTCGGTATTCAGTGGCTGCATCTTCGCCGACGACGATCCGATCTACCGAGGCATTGCCATACCGCGTCGCTTCTTCAAGATTGCCGCGTGGTCCCAGGATTCGGCACCGGCGTGCACCGGATACGTGCTCGATCAGTCGCCGTCACTCGACCCGATTCTCGACAAACCGCTACGGGTCGAGACCGATCCCCCACCGCTCGGCCCGTACCGCACGTATCAGGTTCCGGTAGCAGACATCGCGTCGGCGACCGGCTTGGAGCTGGGAAGTCTCACCGAGGCCGACCGGTACGCACCTGTCGCAGCGGCACGCGCCGAGGCGTCGAAGTGGACCGAACTGACGCGACTGTCGGACATTCACCTGTAAGAACGCGACGTCAGGCCTCGGTAGCCGCCAGACGAACGAACGCTGCCGCGTCGATCGTTTCACCGCGGGCCGTGGGATCGATTCCGGCCGCGCGAAGTCTGCGCTCCGCGGCGACGGGCGAACCGGCCCACCCCGCGAGGGCTGCTCGTAAAGTCTTGCGGCGCTGGGCGAATGCGGCGTCGATGACGGCGAATACCGACTTCCGGTGTGCAGTGTCGGTCGGCCACGGCGGCTCGGCGTATCGATCGATGCGCACCAGCCCCGATTCCACCTTGGGAACCGGCCAGAACACCGAACGGCCTACTGCCCCGGCCCGTTTGACGTCACCGAAGAATCGGGCCTTGACGCTGGGAATGCCGTAGATCTTGCTTCCCGGTACCGCGGCGAGGCGATCGGCAACCTCGGCCTGGACCATCACCACGGCCACCCGCAGGCTGGGTAGCTGCGAAAACAGGTGAATGAGCACAGGCACCGCGACGTTGTACGGCAGGTTCGCCACCAATGCCGTCGGGTGTCCCGGAATGTCCTCGGCCCGTACGCGCAACGCGTCGGCTTCGATGACCGTCAACCGTTCGGCAAGGGTGGGGGCGCGGTCGGCCACCGTGATGGGCAAGCGGGTCGCGAGCTTGGGGTCGATCTCGACCGCGACAACGGCGTCGGCCACATCGAGCAGAGCGAGAGTCAACGATCCGAGGCCGGGACCGACTTCGAGGACGGTGTCCTGAGGTCCGACACCGGCGGAGGCGACGATGCGTCGCACGGTGTTGGCGTCGTGCACGAAGTTCTGGCCGAGTTGTTTGGTGGGACGCACGTCGAGCTCGGCGGCGAGAGAGCGGACTTCGGCAGGACCGAGCAGAGCCGCAGCTCCCCTCACATGTTCGGACACGGTGCGAACTCTACGGGCGGGCAGGTGATCAGCGGTAACCCAGACGCGAGGTGCATGCCGGCCATGCGCCCCAGCCCTGCGACTTCTGCGTCACCGATGCGATGGCGATCTGTTCTTCGCGGGTGGCGAGGTCGGCGCGCGGTGCGTATTTCAGGCCGCCCTGGCGTTCCCAGGTGTTCTGGTCGAATTGCACGCCGCCATAGAAACCGTTGCCGGTGTTGATGGCCCAGTTGCCGGTTGCCTCGCATTGAGCAAGCGCGTCCCAGATCGCACCGTTCTCCACGGGTGGGACCTCGGTGCCGGGCTTGGCTCCGACTCGAACGGTCTTCGGCTGCGCCGGCACCTTGACCACTTCGTCGATCTTCTCGCGTCCGGCCTCGACCCCGTTGACCATGTTGATCTTCCAGGTGATGTCGGAGACGCCGGGAGCGCCGGGGTTCTCGACGACGGTCTTGCTCATGTTCATCGTCGGATCTTCGACGCGCTGTTCCGGGGCATCGGTGTCGGTGGTCTCGGTCTTGGTGACGGTCCGGTCGCGCGTGACGACGATCTCGGCACCGTCGGTGACGGCGGCATCCGGATCCGGCGACACGGTGTCGGCCTCTTCCAATGGCTTGCCCGCTGCTTCGAGGAATTCGCGCACGGTCGGAGCGGCGAGCGTCACCGGCGTTGCCGGACTGCCTCCGTCGACCAGCGAGACCTGCTTGGGCAGGGCCACGTCCAGTTCGGTGCCGTCGAGGGGCAACCGCTCGGAGCGAGACGCCGACACGTGGACGTCCTCGGCGAGGCCCGTCTGCTGCAGAGCTTCCTCGACCGTCAACGCGGTGGTCCAGATCTCCTCCAGCTTGCCGTCGACGTTCAGGGTGATCTCGCGAGCGCGGCGCAGCACGACGGTGTCGCCGTCACTCAGCCCGGAGTCGGGCGCGGGAACGACCAGATCCTTGTCCGACGGCGTGTAGCCGGCATCGACGAGAGCGCTGTTGACGTCGGTCTTCATCGTGCTCAGCGAAATCATGTCGCCGTCGACGTCGATGGTCACGGTTTTGTGACGGCTCACCGCCATCACGCCCCCGGCGACCAGCGTCATCAACAGGGCCGCGATGACCAGGTAGAGCGTGGTCGAACGAGCGGAGTTGAGGCGTCTGATAGTCGACAAGTTTCGTATTCCTGGCGGTTGCAAGCGTGACTTCGGGGTCGAAACGCCCGAGTTCGGTCACGGTACGGTAACGAATTAGTACCTCCGCCGCAACCCAAGGAGCTAGAGCCCGTACACCCGCTCGGCATTCGCCGTGGCATGCGCCGCCAGTTCGGCCGGGTCCTGGCCACGAACCTCGGCCAGCGCCCGGGCGGTGTACGGCAGGCAGTACGGCTCGTTGGGTGCACCGCGAAACGGATGCGGCGTGAGAAACGGAGCATCCGTTTCCACCAGCACCAACTCGTCGGGCACCAACACTGCGGCCTCACGCAGCGCATGCGCGTTCTTGAAACTGACCGTCCCCGAGAAGCTGAGAACGTAACCGGCGTCGACGCAGGCCTTGGCGGTCTCGGGCCCGCCGGAGAAGCAGTGGAAGATCACCGTCTCCGGAGCGCCCTCGGCGACCAGGACCGCGAGCAGATCCTCGTCGGCCTCGCGGTTGTGAATCATCAGCGGCTTCCCGAGGCGCTTGGCGAGATCGATGTGCCAGCGAAATCCCTCGTGCTGCTCCGGGACCGTCGCACAGTCGTCGAGCTTGCCGGGCCAGTAGTAGTCCAGACCCGTTTCGCCGATGGCGACGACGCGGGGATCGGCCGCGAGTCGTTCGATCTCGGCCTTCGCTGCGTCGTCGAGCACATTCGCGCGGGTGGGATGGATCGCGACCGCCGCCCACACCCGTGGATCCCAGGATGCAGCGTCGACGGCGAAGCGCGCGGCGTCGAGGTCGTCGGCGATCGTGACCACCCGGGTGACCCCCACCGACTCGGCGCGATCGACGATCGCGGCCACGCTCGCGGCATCGGTCGCTCCGCAGGCATCGAGGTGGGTGTGGGCGTCGACGAGGGTGCCGACGGCATCGGGCAGCGGTGGCGCGGGACGTTCTCTACTCACGCTGGATAGAGTAGGCGCACCATGACTGCGCCAGCTGATGCCTCACGGCCACCCTTCTACGTCACCACGGCAATCGCGTACCCCAACGGAGCACCCCACATCGGGCACGCGTACGAATACATCGCCACCGACACGATCGCGCGCTTCAAGCGCCTCGATGGCTACGACGTGCGTTTCTTGACGGGAACCGACGAGCACGGCCTCAAGATGCAGCAGACCGCGCAGAACGAGGGCATCGACGTCCGCGAGCTCGCGGCGCGCAATTCCGATGCCTTCCAGGCGGCGCACGATCTGCTGCAGAGCTCCTACGGCCGCTTCATCCGCACCACCGATGCCGACCACCATGCCGCCAGCCAGGAACTGTGGCGACGGATGGAGGCGAACGGCGACATCTACCTCGACTCCTACTCCGGCTGGTACTCGGTCCGCGACGAGGCGTTCTACACCGAGGCCGAGACCACCCTGACCGAGGACGGGTCCCGCGTCGCGACCGAGACGAACACGCCCGTCGAATGGACCGAGGAGTCGTCGTACTTCTTCCGGCTCTCGCAGTACCAGGACAAACTGCTCGAGATGTACGACGCGTCGCCCGATTTCATCGCGCCGAACACGCGCCGCAACGAGATCGTGAACTTCGTCAAGGGCGGTCTGCGCGACCTGTCGATCTCCCGGACCACATTCGACTGGGGTGTGCCGGTACCCGGCGATCCCGCGCACGTCATGTACGTGTGGGTCGACGCGTTGACCAACTACCTCACCGGTGCAGGTTTCCCCGAGACCGACTCGGAGGCGTACCGGAAGTTCTGGCCCGCCGATCTGCACGTCATCGGCAAGGACATCACGAGGTTCCACACCGTCTACTGGCCGGCGTTCCTGATGTCCGCAGGCATCGAGCTACCCAAGCGGGTGTTCGTGCACGGGTTCTTGAATGTCAAGGGCGAGAAGATGTCCAAGTCTCTGGGCAACGTGCTGACCCCCGACTCGTTGGTGGAGAACTACGGCCTCGATCCGGTGCGCTTCTTCTTCCTCCGCGAGGTCTCGTTCGGGCAGGACGGCAGCTACAGCCACGAGGCGATCGTCGCCCGCGTCAATGCCGACCTGTCCAACGAACTGGGCAACCTCGCGCAGCGTTCGCTGACGATGGTGGCGAAGAACCTCGAAGGACAGCTCCCGACACCGGGTGCATTCACCGCCGAGGACGAGGCGATGCTGGCCCGCGCGGACGCGCTGCTGGAGATCTGCCGACGCGAATTCGATGTGCAGGCAATCCATTCCGCACTCGAAGCGATCTGGTCGGTACTCGGCGAGACCAACCGCTACTTCTCGCTGCAGCAGCCATGGGTGCTGCGCAAGACCGACCCCGATCGCATGGCCACCGTGCTGTACGTGACGATCGAGGTGTTGCGCATCGTGAGCATCCTTGCTCAACCCGTCATGCCCGATTCCGCGTCGCGCATCCTCGACCTGCTCGGGGCTTCGAACCGCGAATTCGCCGACATCGCAACACGTTCGGTGCCCGGCACCGCTCTCCCGGCCCCGACGCCGGTGTTCCCCAAGTACGAAGAGAAGTAAGCCCTTGTGAGTGGAACTTCGTAGCCCACTACGAGGTTCCACTCACGTGGGGCTACGCCGCCTTTTCGAGCTCCTCCAACGTGTTCTCCAGATGCGTGAGCATTCGCTGCAGGTGCGGCACACTGCGTCGGCAGCCGATGAGCCCGAAGTTCAACGAATCGCCGTTGCTGGCGACGGTGATGTTCAGCGCCTGTCCGTCGCACACGATGGACGCCGGGTAGATGCCGTCGAGTTTCGCGCCGTTCCAGTAGAGATCCTCCTTGGAACCCGGCACGTTGGAGATGATCACGTTGAACGGCGGCGGGGTGTAGTCGACGAATCCCGGCACCGGCCCGAACAACAACGGGGCCATGGTGATTGCACCGACGGCAAGCGCTTCGAGGGTGTTGAGCTCCCCCATCATCTGCTTGCCTCGGACGGTGGACTCCTTGATGCGTTCGAGGCGAAGCAGCGGATCGGATTCGTCGGTCCCCAGGTTGCACAGAATGGTCGTCACGGAGTTACCGGCGTCCTTGCTGTCACCCTCCTTGCGCAGCGAGACCGGCACCATGGCGATCAGTGGCTCCTCGGGGAGCGCGTTCTGATCGATGAGGTAGGCACGCAGCGCACCGGCGCACATCGCGAGCACCATGTCGTTCAGCGTTGCATCGAGAGCGGTACCGACCTTACGAATACGCTCGATCGACCAGCTCTCCGCCGCGAAGCGTCGAGCGCCACCGATGGGCACGTTGAACATCGTCCGCGGTGCCTGCAGCGGTAGTTGTGCGCCCTGTTTCTTCAACGCGCGCAATCCGATTCGCGCGGAGGCAGGCGCGAAATCCACCAGGTCGCCGGCAATCTTGCGTCCCATGGACAGGCCGCTGCCCAGTTGCGCCAGCCGCCCGGGCTCGGCCTTGTCGACCTTCTTTCTGCCGCGACCGAACAACGACGGGTCCCAGGTCGCCACTCCGCTGCGATCCTCGGGGTCCGTCGAGAGTGTGCGCTGCATGAGCTTCAGCGCGCTGACGCCGTCGACCAGCGAGTGATGCACCTTGGTGTACAACGCAACTCGGCCGTCGGCCAGACCCTCGATGATGTGCAGTTCCCACATCGGCCGGTAGCGATCGAGCGGGGCACTGTGATTGAGCGAGAGAAACTGGAACAGCTCGCGGATGCGTCCCGGCGAGGGCAAGACAGCGCGCCTGACGTGGTACTCGAAGTCGACGTCCTGATCGAAAGCCCACGCGAGAGTTCCCATGATCTGCACCGGGCGGGCCGGCCGCTTGCGGAACAGCTCGTGCACTTCACCAGTGGTGAACTTGCGATGCACTTCCTGTGCGAACTCGTGCGGATCGCCGGGCGGTACGAACAACTCCAGTCCGCCCACGTGCATCGGGTGCTCCCGCGATTCGGCGATCAGAAACATCGATTCGGTGATGGGCATGAGTGCCATGAGCTGTCCTTTTTCCATTTGTTTTATGTCACGGTACGGCACCGAATGTGACTCAGAACACGACCTTACGTGCGCTCACGAAATCCCACCCGCTATTGTCCGTTACCAGGGGTTCCAAACAGAACGGGGATCCGACGCACGGCGCACACGCGCCCTGCAACAGCCAACGGGGATGGAGGCGACGGCTATGAATCCGGCGCTCACCGTAGTGAAAACGTCCGACGCGGCAGCCACTGCGCGCCGCCGCGATATCCGCGGAGCAAGCCTGCAGTCGCAGATCCTGTCCAAATACCTGCAGTTCACCGTGCGCCCGTTCCTGACGGTGTGGGCGCAGGCACCGTCACTGCCGTGGCCGATGGGTTTGGTCGATTACGCGGGTCTGCTCGTCCCCCAGATCAGCGGCACCACCCGCAGTCGCATCATGCTCTCCGAATGCGAGGCCGAATGGATTCGGGCCGAGGGCAGCGGAACCGATCGTGTCGTTCTGTACATGCACGGCGGCGCCTTCGTGTGCTGTGGACTGCGGACTCATCGGCGGATGACGTCACGCGTCTCCAAGAGCGTCGACGGCGCAGTCCTGTCGGTGAATTACCGCATGATGCCGCGTAACCCGATCGCACACGCCGTCGAGGACGGGGTCGACGCCTACCGCTTCCTCCTCGATTCCGGCTATCGCCCGGACCAGATCATCATGGGCGGGGATTCGGCGGGCGGATATCTCGCTTTCATGGTCACCTTGGCTCTGCGGACCGTCGGCCTGCCCGCACCGGCCGGGATCTTCACGATGTCGCCCCTGACCGATATGGATCCCACCGGCAAGCTCACGCACGAGAACGCGGACAAATGTTCGGTGTTCCCATCCAATGCTGTTCCTGCGCTGACCGCGCTCGCCGATCGTGTCGACGCACGCATCGTCATCGAAGGTGAACGCGGCCCACGGGTCTCACCGGTCGACGGTGATCTCGCCGGCCTGCCGCCGGTTCTGATCCAGGTCGGATCGACCGAAATGGTCTATGCCGACGCCGAACTCATGGCTCAGCGCCTCGCCGTCGCCGGAGTCGACTGCGAACTCCAGGTCTTCGAGGATCAGGTGCACGTGTTCCAGGCCGCCGATTTCGTTCCCGAAGCGCGTCGCGCACTACGCGCCATCGGCGAGTTCGCCCGTAACGTCAGCCCCCGTACAGAAAGCTGAGATACCTTCTCCCCATGGCAGTCACAGTGAACAAGTCCGTCGACATCGAGGCCGACGCACCGACAATTCTCGACGTCCTCGCCGACGTCGAAGGCATCCCCTCGTGGTCCCCCGTACACAAGAAGTGCGAGGTGGTCGACCGCTTCGACGACGGTCGACCGAACCACGTCAAGATGAAGGTCTCGATCATCGGCATCAACGACGAGCAGTTGGTCCAGTACACCTGGAGCGAGAACGAGGTCTCGTGGAGCTTGGTGGAGAGCTCACAGCAGAAGGCCCAGGAAGGCCGATACACGTTGACGCCCAAGGGCAACGGCACGCACGTCGAATTCGAGCTGACCGTCGACCCGAAGGCTCCCCTGCCCGGCTTCCTCGTCAAGAAGGGCACCAAGACCATTCTCGAGGCAGCGACCGAAGGGCTACGCCAGCACGTGGTGGGCTGAGCGTCACTGATCCTTGCGGGCGGCGAGAACGGCCTCGTACACCTCGCGCTTGGACACGCCTGCGACGGCCACCTGAGCGCAGGCGTCCTTCAACCGCATGCCCGATGCCACGAGCGATTCCACCTCGGCCACGAGATCCTCGGGTTCCTCGGCGACGGCGACCGCTCCTTCGAGTACGACGGTGATCTCACCGCGCACTCCGTCACGTGCCCAGTCGAGCAGCTCCCCCAGGCCGCCGCGGCGGACCTCCTCGTAGGTCTTGGTGAGCTCTCGGCACACCGCAGCGCGGCGGTCGGGGCCGAGAACGTGCACCGCGTCCTCGAGACACGCGACGAGCCGATGCGGGGCCTCGAAGAAGACGATGGCACGCGGTTCGGCGAGCACCGACTGGAAATACGTGCGCCGCTGTCCCTGCTTGCGCGGGGCGAATCCGTCGAAGCAGAAGCGCTCCACCGGCAGCCCCGACAGCGCCAGCGCGGTCGTGACGGCCGACGGTCCGGGCAGGCAGGTCACCGGCAGGTCGGCGTCGACGCAGGCCGCGACCAACCGGTAGCCCGGATCGCTCACCGACGGCATGCCCGCGTCGGTCACCAGCAGTACGGTCTTTCCCTCGGCGACGGCCTCGACCAGTGCGGGTAGCCGCGCTGTTTCGACCTGGTCGTAGAAACTGACGACCCTGCCCCCGATCGTCACGCCGAGGGCGGACGCCAGTTGTTTGGTGCGTCGGGTGTCTTCGGCGGCCACGACATCGGCACTGCCGAGGGCATCACGCAGGCGCTGCGAGGCATCTCCGACGTCGCCCATCGGGGTGGCAGCAAGGATGAGCATGTCTCCAGTGTCTCCCATGCGGTGCAGCGGCCTGCCGCCCACTCCGGAACACCGCCTACGATCGGTACGTGACCTTGCTGACCTCTGAGCGCTCCGGCGACCGGTCGATGGTCAGTCCCGGGCCCACCGTTGCCGCGCGCGACTGGTTCCACGACACCGACGTACGACGCGGCTGGATCGTCACCCTCGTCGTCACCGCCATCTGTGCGATCACGCGCTTCACGATGTTGCGGTACCCCACCGACGCCGGAACGCCGGTGTTCGACGAGAAGCACTACGCACCGCAGGGTTATCAGGTGCTCACCGGCGGCGGGCTCGAGGACAATCCGGCCTACGGACTGGTGGTGCACCCGCCGGTCGGCAAACAGCTGATCGCCGTCGGCGAGGCGTTGTTCGGCTACAACGGTTGGGGATGGCGTTTTTCGTCCGCGGTCGCCGGAACGCTGTTGGTACTGCTGGTGATTCGCATCGTCCGACGCCTCACCCACTCGACGCTCATCGGTGCGATCGCAGGCATTCTGCTCATCGTCGACGGTGTGACGTTCGTCAGCAGCCGCATCGGCATGCTGGACATCTTTCTGGCGTTGTTCGTCACCGCTGCTCTGGGTTGCCTGGTCGTCGACCGCGACGACGTGCGAAAGCGACTGTGGACGGTGCGAGCCGAGGGCCGCATGGACGTCAGCGATCTCGGCCCGCGAATGGGTGTGCGGTGGTGGCGTTTCGGGGCCGGCGTCATGCTGGGTCTCGCATGTGGCACCAAGTGGTCGGGTCTGTATTTCATCGCGTTCTTCGGCTTGCTGAGCGTGGCGTTCGACCTGGCTGCTCGTCGCTCGTACGGGGTTCGCCGACCGTGGCGGGGAACTGCGGTGCGCGACATCGAACCCGCGCTGTACGCGCTGGTGATCGTTCCGATCGTCGTGTACCTGATGACGTACTGGGCGTGGTTCACCTCCGAGACCGGTGTCGACCGACACGAGGTGGGCAACGGAATCGGATTCGGCGGACCGTTCTCCTTCGTCCCCGGTGCCCTGCGGTCGCTCTGGTACTACAGCGGCAGTGTGCTCGATTTCCATGAGGGACTGACCAATTCGGCAGGCAATCGGCACCCGTGGGAATCCAAGCCGTGGACGTGGCCGATGGGCCTACGCCCCATGCTGTACTACTTCGCCGACGGCGAGAACGTGTCGGGGTGCTCGGCGTCGTCGTGCGTGAAGGCGATCATGCTGATCGGCACGCCCGCGATGTGGTGGTTGGCCTTGCCGATGCTCGCCTGGACGCTGTGGTCCGTTCTCGTACGACGAGATTGGCGCTACGCCACGGTTCTCGTCGGTTACGGTGCCGCGCTGTTGCCCTGGTTCGCGACCCTCGACCGGCAGATGTACTACTTCTATGCGGTGGCGCTCGCGCCGTTCATGGTGATGGGCTTCGCGCTGGTACTGGGCGACATCATCGGAAAAGCGAGCGCCTCGGCCGAGAGACGCGGTACCGGACTGCTTCTGGTGTGCCTGTACATCGCGGTGGTGATCGCCAACTTCGTGTGGCTGTGGCCGATCCTCACCGCGATGCCGATCACCCCGCAGATGTGGCAGGAACAATTGTGGTTACCGAGTTGGCGCTGAGCGCCCCACCCGGCTCGCTACCGACTACTGCAGAATTGCGGTCTTGCCCTTGGTGATTCCGTCGATGCTGATGCGACCGGCACCGAACGCCGCGAGCATCAGTGCGCCGACGCCGAGAGCGACGACGAGCTCGTAGCCGTTTTCGGTGGCGAACACCCCGTTCTCGAAGTGGACGAGGAATGCAGCTCCCAACATGTCGGCGAACAGCAGCAGACCGGCGATCGGGGTGAAGATGCCGAGAACTAATGCGCCGCCGCCGATGAGCTCGACGAACGTTGCGAAGTAGGCAGACGCCGTGGGTACCGGAATGTTCATCGCATCGAAGCTGGCAGCAGTGCCGTCGAGGCCGAAGGTGTTGAGCTTCTGCCACCCGTGGGCGATGAAGACGACTCCCAGGCCGATACGGGCTACGAGGGCGACGGCGTCACGGACGAGTGTTGAGTTCATTGATAGGCATCCTTCTGGCGCGGCTGAATGGGCAGCACCACCCTGACAGAAGGAGGTTGAAGCGTCAACTTACCGGCCGCCTGCCCCTTTCAGAGCAGCTTCGAGAAACGTTCGCGCCTGGTCGTCGTCGAGACCGATAGATCTGACGGCCCGGACGAATTCCGTTGCGGCCCTGGCTGCGATGTCCCGTGACGGATCACCGCCGGACGCCACGAACGATCCGGATCTACCCCGCGTCTCGATGATTCCCTGCTGTTCGAGCTCCCGGTAGGTCTTCGCCACCGTGTTCGGCGCGATCTTCAGCTCTTCGGCAAGACCGCGAACCGTGGGGATCTTTGTTCCGGCGATGAGATCCCCGGACCGCACCAATCCCAGAATCTGCATCCGCAATTGCTCGAACACCGGGGTCGTGTTCGACGGATCGATGCTTACGCGCACGATCGCCTCATCGAACAGCGTCGACAGCGTCGGCGATGGACGTCGATCCGGACGTGAGCATCAGCGTTTTGCCGATGGCACTGCCGGTGTCGATCAGGCGGGCGACGACCGCTGCAACGTCGGCACGGGTCACCTCGCCGGGGTCGAGTGGAGGCTCGGTGAGCGAAACCGAATCCGTCGCATCCTCGTCGGTCAGCTTGCCGGGACGGAGAACGGTCCAGTCCAAGCCCGTGCGGGACGAAACATCTTCTTCCGCAGCAGTTTTTGCCCGGATGTATGCTTTCCATCCCTCGTCGAGGTCGTCCGCGACCGGTTCACCGGCCCCGAAGGAACTGATCAGAACGTAGCGGCGAACGCCGGCCTTCTCGGCGGCATCGGCCAACAACACCGCACCGGCCCGGTCGACGGTGTCCTTGCGCTCGGGACCGCTGTTGGGACCTGCACCGGCCGCGAACACCACTGCGTCGGCACCGGAGAGAACGTCGGCCAACTCGTCGACGGACGCAGACTCCAGATCGATGACCTGCGGCAGCGCACCGAGGGCCGTGACGGCATCGACGTGATCGCTGTTGCGAATGAGCGACACAGCGCGGTCACCGTGCGCCGTGAGAACCTGCGTGAGATGTTGGGCGATCTGGCCGTGCCCACCTGCAATGACAATGCGCTTGTCGGTCATGCGACTACTCCCGTTCCTGGCGTGATCTGTCGCGTTGGCTACCCGCGTGACAGGATTGCAAACATGACCCGGGCCGCAACCATCTATCACAACCCACGCTGCAACACCTCCCGCACCGTTCTGAAGATGATCGAGGATGCGGGCATCGTCCCCCAGGTCGTCAAGTACCTCGAGACGCCGCCGACCGAAGACGAACTCCGCACGCTGCTCGCCGACGCGGGACTCGAACCACGTCAGGCTGTTCGAACCCGGGAGAGCATCTACAAAGAACTCGAACTGGCGGAGGCCGACGACGAGACCTTGATCGCGGCGATGGCGGCGCACCCCATTCTGATCGAACGCCCGATCGTGGTCACCGACAAGGGAACCGTGTTGGCTCGCCCCTCCGAGAAGGTCCTCGCCGTCCTGTAGAAACGCCTGTTCGTCAGAGCCTTTCGCGCGACACCGGGCACGACATACACCGAGGGCCACCCCGGCCCGAGCCCAACTCGGACCCGGAGATTCGCAACACCTCGATGCCCGACGCCTCGAGCCGCGCATTGGTCTCGACGTTGCGCTCGTAGGCAACGACCACCCCCGGGGAGATCGCGAGGGTGTTGTTGCCGTCGTCCCATTGCTCGCGTTCGGCGGTCACATGATCGAGTCCGGTGTCGATCAACCGGAGTTTGCCGATTCCCATCGCATCGGCAGCGGCTTCGAGGAACGGGTCGGCGCCGCGAATACTGACGCCGGCATCCTCGCGGTGAATCGTGAACGCGGACAACGTGTCCTGAATAGCCGGATACATCACGACCGCGTCGGTGTCGACCATGGTGCAGACGGTGTCCAGATGCATGGACGCACGCTCCTGCGCGATCGGCACCACCAACACGCTGTGCGCCAGATCGTCCTCGAAGAGACTGCGTGCCAACGCTTCTGCGCCCGCAGGGGTGGTGCGCTCCCCCACACCCACCGCGACCACTCCAGGAGCGAGCAGCAACACGTCACCGCCTTCGACCGGAGCGGTACGGGATTCGTACGCACGTCGCACGCCTTTGAACATGGGATGGAATGCGTAGATCAAATCGGTCAGCGACGTTTCCCGTACTCGCGCAGGCAAGGCGAGGGAGGTGATCGCCACTCGGTTGTCGATCCAGAACGACGAGTCACGGGTGAACAGCAGATTGGGCAGCGGATCGATGACGAAGTCGCCCCCGTGATGCATGCGGCGAACCAGCGAGGCACCACTGGGCTCGGCCTCACCGGACTCGGCTTCGAGCAATTCGTCGAACGTCATGCCCGCCATCAGGATCTGGGCCAGTTCGGCTGCCGGGATACCGCGCAGGTACTGGGCGAGATCCTCGGCGAGCGCCCGTCCGAGCCGGCGGGCGTCGACGGCAGCCGAGATGCCCTGCATCCGAGCGGCACCGCTGACCGTCATCGCTTCGGTAAGGAGTTCGCCGAGCAGCAGCACCGTCACGCCGCGGCTGCGGAGCAACTCCGCGAACGCATCGTGCTCGTCCTGCGCCCGGTCCACCCACGGCAATCCGTCGAACAGCAGCTGGTCGTTGTTTCTCGGAGTCAGGCGCCGCAGCTCGTCGCCCGGGCGGTGCAGCATCACAGTGCGGAGCACACCTACCTCGGAATTGGCTCCCAACGGGCCCGCAGCGGAGTCGACGCTCATGAACGAACGGTAAACCCATTCGTCGTTCAGCGCTGGCATCCGGACCTGAAGTAAGGTCGAGGTCGTGCCGATGCCCGAGTGGAACGTCCGTGAACTGACCCCCGGCCAGCTGTCGGAGCGCAGCGGCGTCGCCGTGTCCGCGTTGCACTTCTACGAGAAGCAGGGCTTGATCACCAGTCGACGAACATCGGGCAACCAGCGCAGGTTTCACCGCGAGACTTTGCGCAGAGTGGCGTTCATCCGTATCTCGCAGAAGGTGGGAATCCCTCTCGCGACCATCCGTCAGGCGTTGAGCGAACTTCCCGACGAGCGAACGCCCACCCGCGAGGACTGGGCCAGGCTGTCGACGCGGTGGCATCGCGAACTGGACTCGCGCATCGAGCAACTGGTTCGCTTACGGGACGACCTGACCGGGTGCATCGGCTGTGGTTGTCTGTCGTTGGCCGGCTGCGCTCTGGCCAACCCGCACGACCGGCTCTCCTACTCCGGCCCCGGTGCCCGCACACTGGACGTCGACTTCGACGCCCCGTCGGCGCGACGCGGCTCGAGCAGCTTGGAGAACTGATCGTTCGCTCGTTGCAGAACGAACTCGTACGGTGGCGCGAACTTTCGCGAGATCCAGTAACCGAAGCGAATGTCGTTGGAGGAGTACACGAGGTACTTGCGTTTGGCGATACCGACGAGAATCGCATCGGCCACGACCGACGGTTCGACAGCACGCTTCTCGAACCGGTGCTGCAGCTTCTGCACCCGAGGATCGTCTCGATCGATACCGGCGATCTGCAGCGTCTGCACCAGGCCGGTCTTGACCCCACCGGGCACGACGAGGCTGACGCCGATTCCGTGACGTTTGAGGTCGTATCGAAGAACTTCGGACACGCCACGAAGGCCGTACTTGCTGGCGCTGTACGCAGCGTGCCAGGGCAGAGGAATCAATCCCGCCGCGGACGAGACGTTGACCAGATGCCCACCGCGGCCCGCCTCGATCATCGGCGGGAGAAATTTCTCGATGACATGGATGGGACCCATGAGATTGACATCGACCATGGACTTCCAATGCCGATGCTCCAGATTCTCGACGGTGCCCCACGCCGAGATGCCCGCGACGTTCATCACGACGTCGAGGCTGCCGAACTCGGCGTGAATATCGTCCGCGAAGGCGGTGACCGCGTCGAAATCGGAGACGTCGAAGGGCAAGGAGTGACTGACCGTGCCGCCCGCTCGACCGACCAGGTCCACGGTCTCGGCAAGCCCGGAGGCATTGATGTCGGTCAGGAACAGTTCAGCTCCCACAGCTGCAGCCGCAATGGCCGTCGCCCGGCCGATTCCGCTGCCCGCTCCCGTGATCAACGTCTTCTTGCCGCGCAGATCGTATGTAGCCATCGAAGCTTGTTCCCCCACCGGTTGCCACGTGTCAGGTCGATTTCGACCCTACGCGGTGACGACCGACAGGGCCGTCACAATCTTTGCGACATCTCGTCTCGGTAATCGGCGACGGTGCTTTCGATACGCGTCGCCTCGTCGTCGGCACCTCGTTTTCGCGCATCGTCCGCGCGGTGCTGCAGAGTGCCGATCGCTTTCCGGAGCTCGTTGTCCGACATTCTGTGTTCCATGTCACACAGTGTGCGCCTCGCATCGGCGCGCAGCAAGCACCCCGGGCGACGAGAACGTCAGACGGTGACCGAGCTCGAATCGATGTTCTCGCGCACGAAACTCGAGAGGCTGCGAGCTGCGAATTCGCGGAAGTAGGCCAGCTTGTCGGCAGGCACCAACGACGGCAGCACGGTGTTCCACACCTTCTCCATACGCGACGGCGCATCCCCCAGACGCGACTGCGCCTCGGACACCATCAGAACCCCGGCCAGCATTTCGCACACCAGCAGTGCCGCGTTGCCTGCGTCCAGGTGGTCGGCGACGTCGCCGTGCTCGATGGCCCGCTCGAAAAGATGCTCGAAGATGTTGCCCCAGGTGCCGAACACGCTTCCGCGAGCGGTGTCGGACCCGTCGATCTCCATCTGCAACCGGTACATCACACGAACGAGCGGATCCGACGCTGCCAGTTCGAGAACCGAGTACGAGATTCCGATGACGGACTCGAGGGCTGGGCTGCGGCTGTCCACCAGCCCCGCGCAGGCCGTGGACACGCGCTCGTGACCTTCGTCGACGATGGCGCGAGCGAGTTCTTCCTTGGACGCGAAATGGAAGTACAGCGCGCCCTTGGTCACGCCGGACTGCGCCGACACCTGACTCAGCGTGGCATTGGCATGCCCGACGTCGAGGAAGAGATCTGCTGCAGCGCGCAGCGCCGCCGCGCGAGTGGCTTCGGCCCTGAGTTGTCTCACCATGTTGCTACACCCCTGCTCAGTCGATCCTGCGATGACATCGACACCTTGTGGTCCGCGCTGGCTCCCGGGTGCTGAACCCACGAACTCGAATTCACGTTCCCTATACGGGCTTGTCAGCGCTCGCCAATAGTAACCGGTTCGTCGGCGATTTTGTGATTCGAAAGTGACAAATACATGAAGAAGACCTCGTTTACAAAACGATCGAAACGAAAAGTTCCACTTCTCCAGCATTCGTAACGACTTCTACTTCCTCGGCGTAAGCACGGAATAGCGTCCCGGATCGAACGCACTCGTCGACTTGCGCCCAGACGTCTTCGATCGGATCCGCGAGACCACCACTGGGCACGAACACCGCAAACACACCAGTCGGTATGGATACGAACACATCTCCCACAGCGACGTCACTCGGAGAGTCCAGCGGGACACCGACGAGTGCATTGACGGTGCCGTGCGCATCGGGGACATACACGGTGGTCACCTCCGTGGCGTCGATATTCTTCTCGCGCACACGATCTCGGAGGAATCCCATCCATTCGCTGCAACTGGCCTCGGCACCGGGCTCCACCCGCGGTGCCACCAACCCACCGAACAATTCGGCACTGCGCGCGGTGATCCGAAAGCTCATCACGAACCGCCGGGCTGCGTGATGGCCAAATACAGGTCGACTTTGTAGGCGTGCGGGTAGCACTCGTAATCACCGGTGAACGATCGCACTATCTCCCCGTTCTCCTCGGCGTGATCGATCTGATTCCACAATCGAGTGAGAACGTCGGGAAAGTAACCCACCGCGGAGAATCGGGCATATTTTGCAGACGGCACTTTTGCGATCAAATGCCCACGCGTCACCTGCCCGAGCGACGAGCACTGGTAACCGACTATCTGTGTATTGTACGATCCGATTCCAGGGGCGAAGTCCGTGTAGATCGACGCAAGCGGTCCGGCAGTCTCCTGATTGAGCACTGCGGACCACGCCTGGTTGAGGGCAGGATCGTTCAACCGCCCGAGTGCTCGTTTGGGACTGCGAACGGGGAGACCGGCGACCCACGTTTCGGGGAGGTCGACGATCTCGAACGACATTCACACTCCGTATGGAAGTTGCAGGGGCAGATCCAGCGCTCGGATCGTCGGTTCACGATATAACCCGTCAATCTACCGGGCCGACCGGTACGCAGATGATCGTTTGTTCAACAGGATGTGTCACTGGGTCTTGTCCCCGCGCATTGTGACCGACGAAGCGACGTCACCGACCGATTGCGTCGAGCACCAATCCCGCCATCGCAGCGCTGCCAAGCGGGGTCGGATGCAAGAACGGTGTCGGACCGAACGTCATCGAGCCCGTGAACCAGCGCTCTGCAATCGGTGCGCATGCGTCGTGGCCGACGGCCGGCCCCGCCACATCGACGAACGTCGCCCCATGTCTGACGGCACCGTCTCGAAGCACGGAATCGAACCGGACGAAGAAATCCTGCACGAACGCCGCGTCGGCACCGTGCAGATTCGAGTCCGGGAAACAGCCCTGATGGTCGAAGTAACCACCGTGGCCGACCAGCACGACGACGGCGTGTGGTGAACGCTGCGTAATCGCGTCGAGTACGCCGTCCAACACCGGCCCCAGCTCCCCCCAGCCTCTGATCGATCTCCTGGAGGACCACGGGGTTGTTTCGGCACCGAGGATCTTCCTGCGGCACAGGTTGCAGGCACGGCCCGATCAACTGCGCCCAATTCAGGTCGTTGCCGCCTATCGAAAGGGTCACCAGCGTCGTATGAGGCCGCAGTGCATCGATCTGAACCGGGACACGACGAGGCAGTGGCGTGTACGTGCTCTGCGGCGTGGACACGACGTGTGCGCTCGTCGCCCCACTGCACGCGACGCTGGCGAAGGACGCAGGGTGCAGTGCGCTCGCGATCATGGCCGGATACGCCGCGTCGGATCGTCCACAACCGTCTCCGCCGGCATAGGACAACCACGCGGGCCCGGCAGCCCTGGAGTCGCCCAGAGCGACGTAGTGGACGGGGTTGTCGACGACGACGTCCGCCGACGCAGTCCCGACGAGCTGTCCCGTCAGCAGAGACAAGGCAAGACCGACGACGAACGTCCGAACATCGAAGCGCACGGCACGCCCCCGCCTGCTATGCGGCCGCCCGACCGGCCCACCCCGACTCGACTCTCGGATGCCCGCGGGTCGAAGAACTACGAGACAGTAACACCGCGTCGGCGATCACGCGGGCCTGTATCGAACCGTGGGGCCGGTTCCGGGGGCGGCAGCAGATACAGCGAGTCTATCGGCGCTACCGATCGGACAATCGTCGCGTACCGCTCGAATCAGCCGTGAATTTACTCGGCCGACGCCGTGGTGGCATATTCGCCATCGCGAACAGGTGACGAATATTGTTGCGATGTCACGCCCTCGTTCGAATGCGACACCGGCAGAATTCGCGACTCGCATCCGGACAAAATTCGAGTCAACGGCCAATGCACGGTATGCAGAATCATGTCCGCGATCAACAGTCGACGTAGCGCCTTGTTCGCCAAATCGTGGTGGGCCCATGTTCGGTAGGAACTCAGCACATAATGACGATATTCGAGGGGCGGAGTCAGCAGCCGCCGACCGGACACCTCGACGCACATCGTTTTGATCAGAGCGATCTGTAGACCGACGCGGTACAGGCACAGTGAGAGATCGATATCCTCGTGCAGGTCGGTACGCAGACTCACGCGGTCGCGGGCGGCTTCCCAAGCGGAGCGGCGAATGGCGAAGTTGTTGCCCGAGGCCGCCGAGACCCGTAACTCGTCGGGTTTGCGCTTGGTGGAGTAGTCCACGTACGCGCCGTACGGTGCAGCCCACGGGGAGTCGTACAGGTAGATCGGCCCGGTCACCGCCGCGTAGTCCAGTCTGCGGTCGAAGAAATCCAGAATCGACTCGGCCCAATCCGGAGCTACCCGAGTGTCCGCATCGATACGTCCGATGATGGATCCTTCGGCCCGATCGAAACCGGCGTTGCGCGCATGAACGACGCCTCGCTTCGACTCCCGGACCAGAACTATCTCCGGAAACCGGCGGCTGTAGCTCGCTACCACGCCGGCGGTATCGTCGGTGGAATTGTTGTCCACCACGATTATTTCGTGAATGTGTTCACGTTGCGCCAATAAAGCGTCCAGGCATCCACCCAAATGCGCCTGTTCGTCGAATGCGGGCACAACAACAGAAAGAGTGTTCACAACGCCAACCCCTGACACCTTTTTGGCAATGCGTAGCTCGACAATTTCCGAAGCGAATGCAAAGAGTGCCGAGCCTCTGACGCTGATGATGCTACATCATCAATTCGACGAAATAAGTCGCCGAATTTCGGACCGATAAAAGTCGTTCGTCGATATCGACGAGTCCTTTATCGATCGTTCGTCAAAGTATTGCTCTCCAAATTAGGCGTCGCGCCCGCTACGACTCGTGCGTCGGGTAGATCGTTCAAATCCCGGCGACGAGCGGCTGGGCTGCCGACGTACACCGCGTCCGGTTCACAATCCTTGGTCACCAACGAGTTCGCCCCGATGATGCATCCCTCACCGATGCGGACCCCGGGCATGATCACCACACCGGACCCGATCCACGTGCCTCGCCCGATGGTGACCGACTCGCCCCTCAGCAGGCCTGCCCGTCGCCACGACGGTCCGACGTCATGGGTACTGGTGATGATCCGAACGTGGTCCGCCAGGAACACATCGTCACCGATCACGATGTCGGCAACAGTGTCGAAGTGGCACCCGAAATTCACGAAGACCCCGGTGCCCATCCGTACCGACCCGCGACCCTGGATCATCGCGCCGCCGTATATCAAGCACGGCCCGTCCGTCCGGACCCCCGCCGGCCGCAGCAAGGTCGCCCGCAGTACCGCCGGAACGAACGGCAGGTTCGCCACCGACACGAGGGTTGCCTGACGCATTTGAAAGAGGGCCCACTTGACGTTCGATGAGTCGCTCGCCCAGGTCGGGATCAGGGAGCGCAGGTTCACGCGGCCTCTCGCATCCGTTCGTCGGAGAGCGCACGGTCGTCGACGGGCAGTGCGCGCGAGGGCACCGCCGAGAACATTCTCGAGATGGGCCAGCGCAGCGTGTGCAGGAGCCAATCCATCGCAACGATCCGGGCCAGCTTGGCCGATGCGAGCCCATGCTCCTTGTAGGAACGGTAGCCCGCGATCGCGTAGTTCACGTACTTCACCGGAGACGTAGCCGATCGCCGGCCGGATACCGCAGCCTTCATACGGCCGTTCAGAGCAAGCGGCAACTTCTTGCCGACCAACGACAAGCACAGATCGATGTCCTCGTGCACGCAGGTCTTGTCGCTGACGACATCCCGAACCTCGTGCCAGGCAGATGCGCGGATCGCGAAATTGTTGCCCGATACCGCCAAGGCGCTGCGCACCGACGGGTCACGCTGCTCCGCTCGTGCATGTTGCCACGCCAGAGGCCGGGCCCACGGCGACTCGTACAAGTAGGTTCGCCCGCCCGCTGCCGCAACCGTGGAGTGCTCTCCGAAGAATTCGATGATGGAGCGGGCCCACCCGGGCCGGACGCGCGTATCGGCGTCTATGCGGCCGATGATGGACGACTGCACGAGATCGAAGCCTGTGTTCCGGGCATGCACGACGCCCCGATTCCGCTCGTGCACCAACTGCACCTTGTCATTGACCTCGCACAGGGTCTCGACCAGATCGAGCGTCCCGTCGGTCGAGCCGTTGTCCACCACGACGATACGGTCTATGCAGTTTCCCTGATCGAGCAGCAGATTCAAGCATTCGCCGATGTGGTCGACCTCGTCGAGCACCGGAATTACCACACTGAGAGTGTTCATTTCGATCCCCTGATTGAATTCGACACCTACCGAACGCGCAGGCACGCGTATAAAGATACGACATCAGCCACGCGAACACTAAAGTCAGCCGAAGAAGCAGCCCCAGCTCAGAGCACCGAAAACTGCAACGTGACGCGGTTACAGGCGCTAAGCAATCCAAAAGACCGCTTCAAGTCAATGGTGCTCATAAGACGTTCGAAAGAATTCGATTCCCGTTAATAATCGAATGTTGTTCGAATCCGCCATATTGCCGGAAATGCCTCAGCTCACGCGACGACGTATGAGGCCGATGGATATCGATCGTGCTCGTCGTAAATACGACGCAGCCTGTCGCCAGCGCCGTCGGCGGATCGCCGTGTCTACTGCCGCAACCACACCATCGTCGGTCACGCCTGCCTCTTCCATGGCAGCAAGCCCGTTTCGCAGGTGGTGGCACTGACGGTTCGTCAACGTCAAGGACCTGACCGCATGGAGATCGATGGGTCCTGGAAGGGCAGCACTCTCCGCACCTGCAGCGGCCAACCCGATCTTCGTCCTGATGCACTTGAAGCACACTCCGCAGTTGAATCGACCGTCGCGATTCTCCCAGCACACCCGTAGATGCTTCATCGCCGTCTCGTCCAGGCCTATCCGCCGGAGCTTGCCGAGCCGATTCACCTCCAACTCGTGGTGATCGAACGTGACACTGCTACTCGACCACAGCGGGTCCAGATCGGGATGGGAACCCCACGGCAGCAGATCCCAGCGACTGTTGGACGACGGAATCATGACGGTGCTCACATGCTGCGACAACGCCAGCCCCACGTGAGCCAGGGCGGCTCCGTGAAGGTCGTATCCCCAATCGAGCGGCAATCGGTCTCCGAACGCCGACCTCAACGTGGTCTTGACCTCGATCAGCGGCTTGCCGAGCTCCGCGGCCGCGTCTCGGGCACTGGCCAGTGCCCGAGAGGCCAAATCCTCGTTCCCGGCGGAGATGTCGAAACCGTGAACGAATATCAAATGGGTGATGCGATCGGATTGGGTGATTGCCGAATAGAAGCTGTCCACGCCTCCACTGAAGAAGCAACCCACCCCTCGGCCGTCGGACAGTGCATCGGAAGGTTCAGCCGATACCGATATCCCATGAAACCGTCTGGGATACCAGTCGAGAAACACTTTCTGCGCCTCGGGAGCGCCTCGAAGTGCCGTCGAATCCACCGGGCCGTCGAAAGCGATACTCCACTTCTTTCGCATTCCCGCTACCAGCATCGGAGGAAGCCACGGAGTCGCCGAATGGTCCAACTCGTAATTCGACGCGGTGGTCACCACAGCCTCTTTGCCGAGAGGCGTCACTATCCGGGCCGCAATTCGATGAGCCTCGGTGTCCTCGACATGCACGGTCATCTGGCTGGTCACCGTATGAAGTGTGACACAAGCGCCGGCGACGTAACGCCGCACCGACAACTTACGGAACCGGCTGGTCGGTAGGGTCGGATGTGTGCACACGGTCAGGATCGAGACTGCCCTGTACGACGACGTCGAACTCGTCTATCAGGACGACTCCGTGGCCGGCTACTACCTGTCGACGCCATCCAGCCGCGTCACGTTCGTTCGCACCGGACCGCAGACCGCGGACAGGACTCCCCTAGGCACCCGACGGTCCACAGATATTCGCGCGACGGTCGGCGGTGACCCGATTGCGGTGCAACTGGGGTCCGCACGAGTCGTGAAACGCTCGTATCGAGTACGTCTGGCCTACCGAGACCGCGTACTAATGCTTGCCGCGAAAGACCTCGAGTCCAGCGCACTGATCCGCGGCGACACGGACCGCGGCAACGACTCGTTCGGCGACCTCACTCGCGAGTACGACGGCGGAGTGAGCGCGTTCTGGG
Organism: Rhodococcus sp. 05-2254-5; assembly: GCF_002258575.1. NCBI lineage: Bacteria > Bacillati > Actinomycetota > Actinomycetes > Mycobacteriales > Nocardiaceae > Rhodococcus > Rhodococcus sp. 05-2254-5. The sequence continues at coordinate 217,582 of NZ_NOZG01000023.1, forward strand.
GCCTACCGTTCACGTTCTTGCGCGCGAAGCTCGAACCGCCGACGCCGACGGCGGACGAAGTGTTGGTCGGCATGACCGCCGCAGCGGCATTCGGCACCGGCGGACTGTCCGTCACCACGATCGCAATGAGTGCGCTGAGCTCTGTATTGCCTTGATTCACAACGAAAGCCGCCACTCGAGGTGAGTGGCGGCTTTCGTTTCGGGTGGAGCTGAGGGGAATCGAACCCCTGACCTTCTCGATGCGAACGAGACGCGCTACCAACTGCGCCACAGCCCCGTTTGCCGTCGTCTCGACCGGCTGGGCAACTCTAGCAAAGCCCCTCGGGACCGCTGTTACGCGCCCTGTGCCCGACGGAAATCGCCGTCATCGTCGCGGCGTGCCTGGAACGGCTCCTCGTAATGATCGAGATGCTCGAACTCCGGATCCTCGTCGTCGATCTCGAGCACCACAGCTCCGGGTCGACGCAGACGCTGCGGCACGAGTTCGAGCTCTTCGTCGGTCTCCGATTCCACACCGAGGCGCGAGCGACCCATGCGTGTGAGTCGTCGTCGACGAATCTCTTCTTCGATCTGCACCTGCCTGCGCAGGTAGTACAGGTATCCGACGAGGACTGCGACGGACAACCCGCACAGCCACCACACCGTCGGGGAGATGATGAACGCCAGTGCCGCGGTCGTGATGGCGGCGAACACCAGGCCGAGAACCGCGCGCTGACGGAAGGCGTATCGGGCGGCCCGGGCGATGGCGTCGGCCTCGGGATCGAATCCGCCGCGGCCGCGTCGGCGAGGCACGAAGTCGTCGTCGACGACTCCCGGCTCGTGTGCGGGAGAGCTCGCGCGAGGTGCGTCGTGGACCGGTTCGTCGCGTTCGAGGTCGTTTTCTTCTTCTGCGTGAGTGTCCATTGGGTCCTCCGCGGTACCGGGTAGATCGGGTGAGTCCGAACGAATCGACGCGAATTTCGGGCCGAAGATCTCGCTGGCGGGCGCGGAGACCCGCAGGTCGTCCTCCGGCCGCCAGTCGGGATCACTGCGGTGGCCGGTCGCGGGGCCGCGCTGCTTGCGCTTGGTGCCACCCCGATGCAACACGCGCGTGGCGAGTGCTGCGTCCGTGGTCTGCATGATCTGCGGACGCTTGGTCATCAGCATGGGAAGAAGAACGAAGAGCCAGACGGCCACGAGACCGATCCAGATGATCGAGTTCGGCATCGGCGATGTTCTCCTTCCTCAGGCGACAGCGACAGTCGAGACGCCCTCAGGTTATGTGGAGCAGGTGCGAGAACCCCGCAGACGCGCCGACCCGAATTACACTCCTGTCACTTTGACAACATCTGCAACCGAACACTGCGGAGTGAGCGCTATGCCCACGCAGCCCTGCCCGCGCGGACCAATCGATCGACGACCGAACCCTGCACCTCTCCCGAGGTGATCGCGACGAGTTTGTGGTCGCGCCACTCGCCGTCGACGTCGAGATACTTGTAGAGCAGGCCCTCTTCGCGGAAACCGACGTTGCGCAGCACGGCCTGGCTGGCGAGGTTCTCCGGACGCACCGTTGCCTCGACGCGGTGCAACCCGACCGGTCCGAAACAATGATCGAGTCCGAGCGCCAGCGCCGCGGTGGCGACGCCTTTGCCGTTGACTTCCTTGGACACCCAGTACCCGATCCACGCCGACCGGAGCGCGCCGCGCACGATGTTTCCGGTGGTGATCTGCCCGCAGAATTCGCCGTCGACCTCGATCACCATCGGCAGCATGTGCCCCTTGCGTGCCTCGGACTTCAATCCCGAGCACAGCGTGGGCCACGAGGAGATGTGGTGTCGGGAATTCCAACTGCCCTCACCGCTCGGCTCCCACGGCTCGAGGTGTGCGCGGTCCTGGGTGCGGATTCGACTCCAGGAGGCTGCGTCGCGCATACGGACGGGACGAACCGTCACCGTTCCCCCGGCCACTCGCACTGGACCCAATTTCGCCGGCCAACCCGGGTGGCTCGACCACGTTCGCGGCATCCGTCGATCGTATGCGCTGCGCGCGTGAGCGCGTGCGTCAGCCGCGCTGAGCGAGGAACGAGACCTTCACTTCTTCGCCGGTGCGGATCTCGGTGACGTCGGGGTCGATCACGACCAGGCAGTTCGCCTCCGCGAGTGTCGCGAGCAGGTGTGACGACGAGCCCGGTGCACCGCCGAGAGCCTGGACGAGATATTCGCCGGTGCCCTCGTCGCGCATCAGCTGTCCTCGCAGGAATCCCTTGCGGTCCTCGATCGATGTGATGGGTGCGACGGTCCGCGCGGTGACGGTCCGGCGCAGTGGCTGGCGACGGCCGAGTGCGATGCGAATGAGTGGACGGACCATCACCTCGAACACCACGAGCGCGCTGACGGGGTTGGCAGGCAACAGGAACGTGGGCACCTCGTCGCGTCCGAGCTGGCCGAATCCCTGCACCGAGCCGGGGTGCATGGCAACCCGCTCGACTTCCATGTCCCCGAGTTCGCCCAGCGCCTCACGGACGCCATCGGACGCGCCTCCGCCGACCGCGCCTGCGATGACGACGATCTCGGAGCGGATCAGCTGGCCTTCGACCACTTCACGCAGTCGCTTGGGGTCGGTGCTCACGATGCCGACGCGGTTCACGTCGGCTCCGGCATCGCGTGCTGCAGCAGCGAGGGCGTAGGAGTTGACGTCGTACACCTGGCCGGGCCCGGGGGTCCGATCGGTATCGACCAACTCCCCGCCCACCGAGATGACCGACAACCGCGGACGCGGGTGCACCAGCACCTTGTCGCGTCCGACGGCGGCCAACAGGCCGACCTGCGCGGCACCGATGATCGTTCCCGCCCGCACGGCCACGTCGCCGGGTTGAACGTCGTCGCCGATCTTGCGCACGTAGTCACCCGAGCGAACCGGACGGAACACCTTGACACGGGCGCGGCCGTTGTCGGTGCGATCCAGCGGCAGGACTGCGTCGGCCAACGTGGGCAGCGGCGCGCCGGTATCGACCCGCACGGCCTGACGCGGCTGCAGCCGGATGGGCTGACGCGAACCCGCGGAGACCTCGCCGACGACGGGCAGCGTCAGGTCGATGCGCTCGTCTTCCTCGTTACGCAGGTCGGTACCCGCGGAGGCGACGTCGACACTGCGTACGGCATAACCGTCGATCGCGGCCTGGTCGAAGCCGGGAAGGGGACGCTCGGTGACCACTTCCTCGGCGCAGAGCAGACCCTGCGCTTCCGAGATGGCGACCCGAACAGGCCGTGGAGCCACCGCCGCTGCGGTCACCCTGGTCTGTTGATCTTCGACCGAGCGCATCTGGCCCTTCCTCTATGGCATCGACCCGCGATGCTATTCGTACGTCGTCAGTTCCGGTGCCCAGCTGTCGCTCAAGCGTTCGTTCAGCCATTCACGCAGCGCGGGACCGTAGTCGTCGCGCTGCAAAGCAAAGTCAACCGCAGCGCGTAGGTATCCCCCGGGATTTCCGAGGTCGTGTCTCGATCCACGATGCACCACCACGTGAACGGGATGGCCCTCCTCGATCAGAAGTGCGATGGCGTCGGTCAGCTGCAATTCGCCGCCGGCACCGGGCTCGATGCGTCGCAACGCGTCGAAGATCGCGCGGTCGAGCAGATAGCGGCCCGCGGCAGCCAAGTTGGACGGTGCCTCTTCCTTCTTGGGCTTTTCGACCATGCCGGTGACTTTGAGGACGTTCGGATTGACGGCATCGGGCACGATTTCGACGGAGAAGACGCCGTAGGACGAGACCTTGTCGTCGGGAACCTCGATGGCGCACAGCACCGAGCCGCCGCGCTTGGCGCGCACCCGGGCCATGACGTCCAGCACGCCCCGCGGCATCACCAGATCGTCGGGCAGCAGCACCGCGACCGAATCCTCGTCGTCGTCGAGTGCTTCCTCGGCGCATGCGACGGCGTGACCGAGTCCGAGCGGTTCGTGCTGAATGACCGATTGCACGTCCAGAAGCTTGGGGGCGACGCGTACCTTCTCGAGCATTTCGAGCTTTCCGCTCGCTTCGAGCTTCTTTTCCAGAACGAGGTCCTCGACGAAGTGGGCGACGACGCCGTCCTTGCCGGGAGAGGTGACGATGACCAACCGTTGTGCACCGGAATCTGCCGCTTCTCCGGCGACGAGCTCGATACCGGGAGTGTCGACGACCGGAAGTAGTTCCTTCGGAACGGTTTTCGTGGCCGGCAGGAACCGGGTACCCATGCCTGCGGCGGGGACGATGGCCGTGCGGAAGTGCACAGGCGTGGCGGCGGTCGTCGCTGAAGCGGCTTCTGTCATGGTGCTCACCCTATCCGTGGTTTCTGGAGATTGGCTCGGCGTGTGCCCCGTTCGACCCCCGAGTGCATATCGTTGAACGACAGCACGAGAGGGAGAGTGAACCGTTGTGAGCGTTCCCGAATTTTCGGAGAACACGCCGAAGGATCTGTGGCGGGAGCATGTCCTCGCCGAACGCCGACTGCTCGACGATGCGCAACGCGCGATGGAGTCCTCCGCACTCTGCCATGCCGTCGGCGAATTGGCGGCCGAACACTCGGTCGTGGCGGCGTACGTTCCGATCGGCCGGGAGCCGGGGTCGATCGAGATGCTCGACGCGATGGCCGCGGCCGGAGCCACGGTTCTGCTGCCGAGTGCCCATGAGCCGGGGCCGCTGAAGTGGGCGCGTTACGAGGGTCGCGATGCGTTGGTGCGGGCACCGTACGGGCTGCTCGAGCCGTCAGGTCCACTACTAGAGCCCGACGCCGTCGGGCAATGCTCGGTGGTGCTGCTACCTGCGCTGGCCGTCGATCGCCGCGGTGTCCGGCTGGGCCGCGGAGCCGGGTTCTACGACCGGACTCTCGACCTGTGCAGCCCCGAGGCCATGCTGGTCGCCATCGTGCGCGACGAGGAGCTGTTCTCCCGGCTCCCGGCTGAACCGCACGACCGCCGAGTGACGCACGCGCTGACTCCCGGCGGCGGGCTCGTACGCTTGAGTACGGAATAACGCTACGATTCGATTCGTTGGCACTCCTGACTGTAGAGTGCTAATGCTCTCCCCAGTTTCGACGAACAGACAAGACACCGGCGGTGTTCGGCCTCGGCCAGCAGAGCGCGAACCTCCTCGGTGACCAGCGCGGAGGAAACACGATGCCCACCTACTCATACGCCTGCACCGAGTGCGACAACCGCTTCGACATCGTCCAGTCCTTCACCGACGACACGTTGACGGTGTGCCCGGCTTGCTCCGGCAAGCTCCGCAAGTTGTTCAATTCGGTCGGCATCGTCTTCAAGGGCAGCGGCTTCTACCGCACCGACAGTCGGGGCAACTCCGGCACCGCCAGCGAAGGCGCGAGCGAGAAGAAGTCCGACGCCGCGGCCACGAAGTCGGAGACCAAGAGCGACTCGAAGCCGGCCGAGAAGAAGTCGTCGGATTCGTCCTCGTCGAGCAGCTCCTCCTCGTCCTCCACCACGAAAGCTGCTGCCAGCCAGTAGTTTTCGGATCCATCCACAGGCCGGTCTGTTATCCACAGGCCGGCCTTTTCGGTCTCTTCAGGCCAGTTGGGACCGCTACCGTTCCGGTCATGGCTGCCCGCAAGAACCGACTGGACTCGACGCTGCTCGACCGCTTCGCTCAGCGTCCCGCGTGGGTGGGATCGGTGAAAGTTCGACGCATCGCCGCGGGCATTCTGGTGGCCGTCGCAGTCCTGCTGTTCGTCGACGACGCCGCAGGCGACGATCGCGTCCGCGTCGTCACGGCCGGCCGCGACCTGACGCCGGGAACGATACTGACGGCGGCCGATGTTGCCGTCGCCGAATGGGATTCGGCCACGGTGCCCGACGGCGCAGTGCTCGATTCCGTCGACGTGGACGGGCGGACACTGACCGGCCCGGTTCGAGCAGGCGAATTGCTCACCGATGTCCGACTGCTGGGCTCCCGAACCGCCACCGCGGCGGTGGGGGTCGAGGCACGCGTCGTACCGGTGCATCTCGCCGATGCGGGCGTGACCGACCTACTCAGAGAAGGCGACCGGGTGGACGTCCTGACCGTCGAAACTCAGGAGAATCCCGACGCCCCACCTGCAGCTCGGATACTGGCATCGGGGGCGATGGTGGTGCTCGTCTCCGCCGAGGCCGGCGGGGGTCGGCAACGAGATCGGGTGGTGTTGCTCGCCCTACCGACCGAGGATGCGACGACGGTGGCGGCCGCGTCGCTGGTGAGCGCTTTGACGGTGACATTGCATTGAGTCGGTGCCCGGGCGATTCACGGGGTCCGAAGTCGATCGATCTGGGTTAACGTCTGGCGAGACCGAAACATACCAAGAGATCGGAGAGCGGCTCATGCTGAAGGGATTCAAGGACTTTCTGTTGCGAGGCAACGTGGTCGACCTCGCGGTCGCAGTCGTCGTCGGCGCAGCATTCACGGCAATCGTCACTGCGTTCACCACGAACATCATCAACCCGTTGGTCGCCGCTGTCGGTGGCAGCAACGAACTCGGGTGGGGAATCAAGATCCTCAGTAGTAACGACGCCACGTTCATCAATATCGGCGCGGTCATCACGGCGATCATCAACTTCATCATCATCGCCGCGGTCGTGTACTTCGTGCTGATTCTGCCGGTGAACACCGCGAAGAAGCGCTTCGTCAGCCAGCCGGAGAAGGAACTGAGCGACGTCGACGTGCTGGTGCAGATCCGCGACATCCTCGCAGGGGGAACCGCTGCAGGACAGAAGCTTTCGACCGCGGCCGACACCACCGGCGGCAGCGGCGAAGCAATCGATTCGCCCTCCCCCGACCTCGGTAAGCACTCGAAGGACTGACACCGGTCTGCTTCGACGAATGAATGCGCCATTCACGTGCACTGGACCCCGTGGGTTGGACCGGTTAATGGAAATCCTAGGCTGCGAGGGCCTGGGCTCGGTATTGCACCGGGCTCAGGCCGTCGAGTCGTAGCGA
>NZ_NOZG01000020.1:0-196218 GCF_002258575.1 Rhodococcus sp. 05-2254-5
CGCCCCTCCCGAACGCTGCCGGTGACCACCGCTAGACGTATCGGCTGGATCGTGTCGGCACCGGACCCGGCGCAATCGTCGCTCATCCTTCTCCTCCACAGCATTCGTCGCCGACGATTGCCGGTCGAGTCTCCCGGGTGGCAGCATTGCGCGCGGCCAACATGTCGGCTGGTGGATAGTCGACCCGCACCAGGGCAAGTCCGTGGGCCGGGGCCACTGCCACCTCGCTCGCGCGTTCTCGACGACCGAGCAGGGAACGTGCCCAGTCGGGGGTTCGTCGTCCTTCACCGACGGCCTGCATCGCCCCGACCAGACTGCGCACCATCGACCAGCAGAACGCATCGGCGCTGACGTACGCGGTCAATCGATCCCCCTCGCGTTCCCAGTCGAAGCGCTGCAGTTCTCGCACTGTCGTGGCACCGTCTCGCCTCTTGCAGAACGCTGCGAAATCGTGCAGTCCGATCAGTGCCTGCGACGCCTCGCGTACCGCGTCCAGATCGATCGGCCGAGGCCAGGACACGACTCCGGCGACATCCAGAGGATCGACGCCGTAGAGCGCTGTGCCGAATCGGTACTCGTAGTGACGGCGATATGCCGAGAACCGAGCGTCGAAGTCGGGCGAGACCTCCGTGATCGCACGAACCCGGACGTCGGCGGGAAGGAAGCGCGCCATTCTTCGAATCAACCGGTCGTGCTCGTCCGGCACACCCACGGCGTCGAAATGTGCAACCTGACCGGTCGCGTGCACTCCGGCGTCGGTTCGACCGGCCACCGTCAGCTCGACCGGTTGACGGAGCACCGTGGAGAAAGCCTCCTCGAGCACGCCACACACGGTTCGGATACCGGGTTGCCGAGCCCAGCCGGAGAAGTTCGTGCCGTCGTACGAGATGTCGAGCCGATATCTGGTGGGGACCGACAAAGCGGGCCCGCCATCTCCTGAGGAAATGGCGGGCCCGCTTCGGTCGTGCTCGGAGCTCACAAGGACTAGTCCTTCTTCGCATCCTCGGCCTCGGGGGCGTCCGACGCGTGAGCGTCGTTGTCCTCGATGCCTTCGATGACTGCGTCGGCGTTGGCCACCTCGGCGTCGGTCGCGTCGGCTTCGACAGCCTCGACGACGTTGTCGTCTGCCGTGTCCTCGGCCGGAGCCTCGGTTGCGGCGGGAGCAGCCTTCGATGCCTTCACGCGGCGCGCGCGGTCGGCTTCGTTGGACACCGTCTGCTCGTTGACGAGCTCGATGATGGCCATCGGCGAGTTGTCACCCTTACGGGGGACGGTCTTGATGATGCGCGTGTAGCCACCGTCGCGATCGGCGAAGAAAGGCCCGATCTCGGCGAAGAGCTTGTGCACGACATCTTTGTTGTTGATCGTCTTGAGAACCTCACGACGATGGGCCAGATCACCCTTCTTGGCATGGGTGACGAGCTTCTCGGCGTGGGGACGAAGGCGCTTGGCCTTCGACTCGGTGGTGGTGATGCGGCCGTGCTCGAAGAGTGACGTCGCCAGGTTGGCCAGGATGGCCTTCTGGTGTGACGCCGACCCGCCGAGACGGCGGCCCTTGGTGGGCTTGGGCATGATGAATCTCCTAGTAAGAGCTCCAGCGAGCTGATTACAGCTGTTCTGTCTCGGCGTAGTCCTGCTCGGCGCCTTCGGTATCGCCGAAGGAGCCTGCGTCGGTGTCACTCCACGTGCCCGTGGTGGCGTCGTAGCCAGGCACGGTGCTCGGATCGAACGACGCGGGGCTGTCCTTGAGGGAAAGGCCGAGCGAGTGCAGCTTGACCTTCACCTCGTCGATGGACTTCTGCCCGAAGTTACGGATGTCGAGCAGATCGGACTCGGTACGACCAACCAACTCACCGACGGTGTGAACACCTTCGCGCTTGAGGCAGTTGTAGGAACGAACCGTCAGGTCCAGATCCTCGATGGGGAGTCCGAAGGATGCGATGTGATCGGCCTCGGCGGGCGAGGGTCCGATCTCGATGCCTTCTGCTTCGACGTTCAGCTCACGGGCGAGGCCGAAGAGCTCAACCAGGGTCTTGCCCGCCGAAGCGAGCGCGTCCCGCGCGGTGATGGAATTCTTGGTCTCCACGTCGAGAACGAGCCGATCGAAGTCGGTGCGCTGTTCGACGCGGGTGGCCTCCACCTTGTAGGTGACCTTGAGCACGGGCGAGTAGATCGAGTCGACCGGAATACGGCCGATCTCGGCACCCGATGCCTTGTTCTGAACGGCGGGGACGTAGCCGCGACCGCGCTCGACGACGAGCTCGATCTCCAACTTGCCCTTGTCGTTCAGGGTCGCGATGTGCAGATCCGGGTTGTTCACCGTGACGCCGGCCGGAGGCACGATGTCGCCTGCGGTGACAGCGCCGGGGCCCTGCTTGCGGACGTACATGGTGACCGGTTCGTCTTCTTCGGAGCTCACCACGAGTCCCTTGAGGTTCAGGATGATGTCGGTGACATCTTCCTTGACTCCGGGAACGGTGGTGAATTCGTGGAGGACGCCGTCGATACGGATGCTGGTGACAGCAGCGCCGGGGATCGACGACAGCAGGGTGCGGCGGAGCGAGTTGCCGAGTGTGTAACCGAAGCCGGGCTCGAGCGGCTCGATGACGAATTTCGAGCGGTTGTCGGCGATGACCTCTTCGGTCAGCGTCGGGCGCTGTGAAATGAGCATTCTGTGTTCCTCCTGTACGGGCGTCCGCTATTTGACGCCCACGTGTGGAGGCGAAGACGCATGTGAGCCTCGCGAGGAGACTCACATGCGTGCTGCGCCTTACTTCGAGTAGTACTCGACGATGAGCTGCTCCTGGAGCGGCACGTCGATCTGTGCGCGCTCCGGCACCCGGTGAACCAGGATGCGAAGACGGTTGGGGACGACCTGCAGCCACGGAGCCACCGGACGATCGCCGTAGCTCTCACGGGCGATCTGGATCGGCAGGGTCTGCGCGGACTTCTCGCGGACATCGATGATGTCGTACTGCGAGACGCGGTAGCTGGGGATGTCCACTCGCTTGTTGTTCACGAGGAAGTGGCCATGGGTGACCAGCTGGCGTGCCTGACGACGCGTACGTGCGAGACCCGCACGGTAGACGACGTTGTCGAGGCGAGTCTCGAGGATGGTCAGCAGGTTCTCACCCGTCTTGCCGGCGGCCCTGTTGGCTTCCTTGTAGTACAGACGGAACTGCTTCTCCATGACGCCGTAGGTGAAGCGAGCCTTCTGCTTCTCCTGCAGCTGGAGCAGGTACTCGCTCTCCTTGATCCGCGCGCGGCCGTGCTGGCCGGGCGGGTAGGGACGACGCTCGAACGCCTGGTCGCCTCCGACGAGGTCGACGCGCAGACGACGCGACTTGCGGGTGATAGGACCGGTATAACGTGCCATTTTCTAAACCTTTCCTTCCCGCTAGACCCGACGCCGCTTGGGCGGACGGCAGCCGTTGTGCGGCTGAGGGGTGACATCGGAGATGGTGCCGACCTCGAGGCCTGCGGCCTGAAGTGAGCGGATCGCGGTCTCACGGCCGGAGCCGGGACCCTTGACGAACACGTCGACCTTCTTGACGCCGTGCTCCTGAGCCTTGCGCGCAGCGTTCTCGGCTGCGAGCTGTGCGGCGAACGGAGTCGACTTGCGCGAGCCCTTGAAGCCCACGTGTCCCGAGGACGCCCACGAGATGACGTTTCCGGCGGGGTCGGTGATCGACACGATCGTGTTGTTGAACGTGCTCTTGATGTGCGCAGATCCGTGCGGGACGTTCTTCTTGTCCCTGCGACGCGTCTTCTGCGCCTTCTTCGGACCGGTACCGCGTGCTTTGGGGGGCATTACTTCGCCTTCTTCTTGCCGGCAATGGTGCGCTTGGGTCCCTTACGGGTACGCGCATTGGTCTTGGTGCGCTGTCCACGGACGGGCAGACCACGACGGTGGCGAAGACCCTGGTAGCAGCCGATTTCGATCTTGCGTCGGATGTCGGCCTGCACCTCGCGGCGCAGATCGCCCTCGACCTTGAGGGACTCGTTGATGTAATCGCTGAGCTTGCGCAGATCGTCGTCGCCAAGATCCTTGCTGCGCAGGTCGGGGCTGACGCCCGTTGCTGCGAGAATTTCCTTGGAGCGGGTACGGCCGACGCCGTAGATGTAAGTCAGTGCGATCTCCATGCGCTTTTCGCGCGGCAGATCCACACCTGCGAGACGTGCCATGTGGCATTTCCTTTTCTTGTCCGGAGGTCTGCTCCCAGTCCGTCCCCTGTGTCCTTCTCACCGCTGGGGTGGGAAGCGTCTTTCAACAAACTCAGTGGGGCCCCGGCCTCCGTGCCGGGGGTCTGCCGCAACGCGTGTGTTGCGGTTGGTGCTGGGAGGTCATCTTCTAGCTGTTGCCAAGCCGACGTGCGTGATGCTCGGTGGTTATCCCTGACGCTGCTTGTGACGCAGGTTGTCGCAGATCACCATGACGCGTCCGTTACGACGAATCACCTTGCACTTCTCGCAGATCTTCTTGACGCTCGGCTGAACCTTCACGTCGTTGATCTCCTGTGTGTAGCTCGGACGCGCTGCGAGCAGCGGACCGAGCATGGTTCTCCCCGACCGGACATGGCCGAGGAAGCTCTTACTTGTAGCGGTAAACGATGCGTCCACGCGTGAGGTCGTAGGGCGAAAGCTCTACCACGACGCGATCCTCGGGAAGGATGCGGATGTAGTGCTGACGCATCTTTCCGCTGATGTGGGCGAGTACCTTGTGGCCGTTTTCGAGCTCAATGCGAAACATCGCATTGGGCAGCGGTTCGACAACTCGGCCCTCTACCTCGATAGCACCGTCTTTCTTGGCCATATCCTCCGCGATCCTGGCTCTCACACCTGGTTGATTGCATCTGTTTCCGTTACCGTGATGCCCACTGACCGACTCCTCGGAACCGAGTCGGAGTATCGCCGGAGGGCCGCACAGCCCTCGAGGCATGCGGACATCCGGTACGCAGGGCGCACCGTCGATCTATGTTACCGGCAAAGGCACATCTGGCCAAATGCGCGCGAAGCGGGCACGAAACGCGTCGGATGGCGACGTTAGATTAACTGAGCTAACCTTTCGTCCGCCCGCCATCGTTCAGCCACCGAGCCCGCAAGGTGCCCTCTTGAGTTCCAACCCGTCCGGCCCAGCCGTCTCCGTGATCATTCCCGTACACAACGCCAGAGATGTGCTCGACGAGCAACTACGCGCGCTCGCCCACCAGGACTACGACGGCCCGTTCGAGGTCGTCGTCAGCGACAACGGCTCGACCGACGGAGTGCGCGAGTTCGTGCAGGACCACGCACTACGGGCCCGCTTGAATCTGAAGTACGTCGATTCGTCCGGCACCCCGGGCGCGTCGCATGCCCGCAATCGCGGTGCGGAAGCAGCCGAGGGCCCGCTGCTGGCCTTCTGCGATGCCGACGACGTCGTACACCCGACATGGCTGCGGCGCATCACCGCCGAACTGAACAGCTACGACCTCGTGGGAACCGGCCTGAGCACCGAGGCGCTGAACTCCGAAGCGACGCGCGCCGCAGTTCCGTTCGCCCCACCTTCGAATCAGGGCAAGTCGCCCTTTCGCCCGTTCGTCATCGGGGCGAGTATGGCGTGCCGCGCGTCGACCTACCGAGATCTCGGCGGGATGTTCGAATTCGTTCATGCCAGCGAGGACATGGAATTCTCCTGGCGCGCACAGCAATCGGGTGCCCGCCTGCACTTCATAGCCGAGCCGCTGGTCGAATATCGTCTGCGTACCGGCTACCGGGACAATTGGAAACAGGCGGGGGCACTCGGATACGGATCGGCCCACGTCCGCGGAATGTATCGGGCTGCCGGATGCCCGCCGTTCCGAATCAGCACAATTTCCGTAGCGCTCCTCGCGCTCGCGGTACGAAACCCATTGCTGCCGACCGCACTGACTCGGATGCCGACTCGCCTCTGGCTGCGCCTGACGGCAGCCCACCTCGGACTCATCCGAGGGGGCCGCCGGTACTCGTCACTCACCTGGTGAGCGTTGACCTGGTAGTTCTAGCGAGGCCGAACCGTCAGGATTCGCGGGCCGTCCTCGGTCACCGCGACCGTGTGTTCCCAGTGCGCCGCGCGTGAACCATCGGTGGTCACCACGGTCCACCCGTCGTCGAGAATGTCGGTCTCGTAGGTACCGAGCGTCAACATCGGTTCGATGGCCAGCGTGGAACCCACCACGAGTTCCGGGCCTTTGCCCGGCGCGCCCTCGTTCGCCAGGAACGGGTCCATATGCATTTCGCGGCCGATTCCGTGGCCGCCGTAACCGTCGACGATTCCGTATTTACGACCGTGAGCATCCTCGGCCGCGTGCGTACCGGACTCGATGGCGTGGGAGATGTCGGTCAGACGATTGCCGGGGATCATCGCTGCGATCCCGGCCTCCATGGAAAGCCTCGTCGCATCGCTCAGCAACGCATCGGCCTCGATGATGTCGCCGACGCCGAACGTCCACGCCGAATCTCCGTGCCAACCGTCCAGAACGGCACCGCAGTCGATGGACACGAGATCCCCGGTGACCAACAACTCGTCCGCCGACGGAATGCCGTGCACCACGCGGTCGTTCACCGAGGAGCAGATGCTGCCGGTGAAACCGTGGTACCCCAGGAAAGAGGGCACCGCACCGGCATCACGGATGACCGCCTCGGCAACTCGGTCGAGTTCGAGCGTCGAGACCCCGAACTTGGCTGCATCCCGTACGGCGACGAGAGCGGCACCTACCACGGCACCGGCTGCCGCCATCGCGTCGAGCTCACCAGCGCTCTTGAACGGGACAACTTTTCGTTTACGGCCGAACGCCATTACTTGCCGTGGTCCTCGATGGACTTCAGCGCGCGGGCGTTGACTTCGTCCACCTCACCGATCGCATCGACGGTGACCAGCTTGTCGGAGTAGTAGTCCAACAGCGGTGCCGTCTCGTCGCGGTATACCTTGAGCCGATTACGGATGACGTCCTCTTTGTCGTCCTCACGGCCGCGCGCCAGCATGCGGTCCACGACGACGTCCTCGTCGACGACGAAGGACAGCACTGCATCGAGATGCGCGTTCAGGTCGGAGAGGATGTCGACCAGAGCTTCGGCCTGACCGACCGAACGCGGGAAACCGTCGAGCAGGAATCCGTTGACGGCGTCGGGCTCGGCGAGTCGACTGCGCACCATGTCCACGGTGAGTTCGCTCGGCACGAGGTCGCCCGCGTCGAGGTACTTCTTCGCTTCCAATCCGAGCGGGGTCTTCTCGCCGATGTTGGCGCGAAAGAGATCGCCTGTCGAGATGTGTGGCACGCCCAGCTTCTCGGAGAGGAGGACGGCCTGAGTGCCTTTGCCGGCACCGGGGGGACCGAGCAGAACAAGTCTCACTTGAGGAACCCTTCGTAGTTACGCTGCATCAGCTGGCTTTCGATCTGCTTCACGGTGTCGAGGCCCACGCTGACCATGATCAACACGGCGGTACCACCGAACGGAAGGTTTTGAGCTCCGCCCGAACTGCCGATGTCGAGGAACAGGTTGGGAAGCACCGCAATGGTGCCCAGGTACACCGCACCGGGCAGCGTGATGCGACTGAGAACGTAGTTGAGGTAATCGGCTGTCGGCTTACCCGGTCGAATGCCCGGGATGAATCCACCGAACTTCTTCATCTCGTCGGCCCGCTCTTCGGGGTTGAACGTGATCGCCACGTAGAAGTACGTGAAGAAGACGATCAGCCCGAAGAAGATAGCGATGTACACCGGGTTCGCCGGGTTCACCAGATACTCGTTGATGATCCGCTGCCACCAGCTCGGATCGGTTGCGGTGCTGGCGGACGTGAGCTGGGCGATGAGATTGGGTAGGTAGAGGAGCGAGGACGCGAAGATCACCGGGATGACGCCGGCCTGGTTGACCTTGAGCGGCAGATACGTGGACGAGCCGCCGTACATCTTCCGCCCGACCATGCGCTTGGCGTACTGGACCGGAATTCGGCGCTGACCCTGCTCGACGAAGACCACACCGGTGATGATGAGGAACGCTGCGAAGCAGACGAACCCGAAGACCAACCCGCCGCGGCTCTCCAGAATCGAGTTGCCCTCGGACGGGATGCGCGACGCAATTCCGGCGAAGATCAGCAGCGACATTCCGTTGCCGACACCGCGCTCGGTGATGACCTCGCCGAACCACATCACGACGGCTGCGCCTGCAGTCATGACCAGCACGATGATGACGAGCCCGAAGATGGACTGGTCGGCGATGATGTCCTGCTGACATCCCTGGAGCAACTGGCCGCGCGAAGCGAGGGCCACCAGGCCGGTCGCCTGCAGGATGGCCAGTGCGATCGACAGGTAACGCGTGTACTGCGTCATCTTGGCCTGGCCCGACTGTCCCTCCTTGCGGAGTTCCTCGAACTTGGGGATGACGACGGTGAGCAGCTGCACGATGATGCTGGCGGTGATGTACGGCATGATGCCGATCGCGAACACCGAGAGCTGGAGGAGCGCTCCACCGGAGAACAAGTTGATCAACGAGTAGATGCCCGCCGAATCTCCACCGGAGACCTGGTCGATGCATGCTCGGACATTGGCGTAGTCGACACCCGGCGACGGCAGTGTTGCACCGAAGCGATACAGGGCCACCAGACCGAGCGTGAAGAGGATCTTCCGTCTCAGGTCAGGAGTCCTGAGGGCCGACACGAAGGCGGAAAGCAAAGATCCTCCTGGCACGACTGCGTTGACGCCGCGAGTGCTTCGTCGGGAGCGACTGATGCTCCCGTGAGCCTCACGAGCATGGACTGCGGACGACATACATCGACCGCATCGATACGAACTTCTCTGAACTCTAGAACTCTAACAGTGCGCATCGACCGGACCGACGGTCAGTGTTGGACCCTGGCCGATCGGTCGACACACACGACATTCCGTGTAGGCAACGATGGCCGCAGCTCAGCTACGAGAGCTGTGGCTGCGGCCATCGTCACGAACTGCTGCTCGACGCGCTGCTACTCAGCACATCGAAGCAATGCTCATACCTCGGTTGCAGAACCGCCGGCAGCGGCGATCTTTTCCTTGGCGGAGCCCGTGAACTTGTTGGCCGAGATATCGACCTTCACGGTGAGGTTTCCGTCTCCGAGAACCTTGACGAGCTCGTTCTTGCGAACAGCTCCCTTGGCGATCAGCTCGGGGATACCGATCTGACCACCCTCGGGGAACAGGCGCTCGATGTCGCGCAGGTTCACGACCTGGAACACGACACGGTTGCGGTTGGTGAAGCCCTTGAGCTTCGGGAGCCGCATGTGGAGGGGCATCTGGCCACCCTCGAAGCGTGCCGGCACGTTCTTGCGTGCGCCGGTTCCCTTGGTACCGCGACCTGCGGTCTTGCCGCGCTTGCCACCTTCACCACGGCCGACGCGAATCTTCGTCGACTTGGATCCGGCTGCGGGGCGCAGGTGGTGCAGTTTGATGGTCATGGTTAGACCTCCTCAACAGTTACGAGGTGGCGCACCGTGTTGACCAGTCCGCGGTTCTGCGGGTTGTCCTCGCGGACGACCGTCTGGCGGATGCCCTTGAGCCCGAGAGTACGCAGGCTGTCACGCTGGTTCGCCTTCTGGCCGATGGTGCTCTTGATCTGAGTGACCTTCAGCTGAGCCATTACTTCACCGCTCCTGCCTGTGCGCGTGCGCGCAGCATTCCGGCGGGTGCAACCTCTTCGAGGGTGAGGCCGCGGCGAGCCGCAACTTCCTCGGGACGCTGCAGACCCTTGAGGGCTGCGACGGTCGCGTGCACGACGTTGATGGCGTTGTCGCTACCGAGCGACTTCGACAGCACGTCGTGGACACCGGCACACTCCAGCACTGCGCGAACAGCACCACCGGCGATGACGCCGGTACCGGCGCTGGCCGGACGCAACATGACGACGCCGGCAGCGGCTTCGCCCTGGATGGGGTGGGTGATGGTGCCGGCGATCATCGGGACGCGGAAGAAGCTCTTGCGAGCCTCCTCGACACCCTTCTGGATGGCCGCGGGAACTTCCTTGGCCTTGCCGTAGCCGACGCCGACCAGTCCGTTGCCGTCACCGACGATGACGAGGGCGGTGAAGCTGAAGCGTCGACCACCCTTGACCACCTTGGAGACGCGGTTGATCGTGACGACCTTCTCGATGAAGTTCGACTTGTCCGCAGCGTTGCCGCCACGGCCGTTGTCACGACGATCGCGACCGCCACCACCGCGGTTGTCGCCGCGCTGGTTGTTGTCGCCACCTGCGTTGGGGCCACTGTTCTGTCCGGCGGGGCCGCTTCCGCCGTCACGCCGTTGACGTCCCGGCATCAGGCTGTCCTTCCGTTGTCAGTCATTGTCATCATCAGAACGTCAACCCGCCTTCGCGGGCAGCGTCTGCGAGTGCCGCGATGCGGCCGCTGTAGTTGTTGCCGCCGCGGTCGAACACGACTGCCTCGACGCCGGCTGCCTTCGCACGGCTGGCGATGAGCTCGCCGACCTTCGCGCTGACGGCCTTCTTGTCGCCCTCGAGTGCGCGCACATCGGCTTCGATGCTCGACGCGCTGGCCAGCGTGTGGCCCGCCAGGTCGTCGATCAACTGCACGTGGATGTGACGCGAGGACCGGTTGACGACCAAGCGCGGACGCTCGGGCGTTCCGGAGATCTTCTTGCGAAGGCGGAAGTGACGACGTGCCTTCGACAGGCGACGCTTCGTCGAGACGTCGGTGCCGCGCGGTGTGCGCTTGACGACGTTCGCCTTGTCTGCTGTTTGCTGGCTCATATCACTTACCCGTCTTTCCGACCTTGCGGCGGATCACTTCACCCTCGTAGCGGATGCCCTTGCCCTTGTACGGGTCCGGACGCCGCAGACGACGAATGTTGGCAGAGATCTGACCGACCTTCTGCTTGTCGATGCCGACAACGGTGAATCGCGTGGGCGACTCGACCGTGAACGTGATGCCCTCGGGTGCTTCGATCAGCACGGGATGGCTGTAACCGAGTGCGAACTCGAGGTCCTTGCCCTTGAGTACGACGCGGTAACCGACGCCGTGAATCTCCATCTTGGTGGTGTAACCGTTGGTGACACCGGTGATGAGGTTCGCGACGAGAGTGCGCGAGAGACCATGCAGCGAGCGGCTCTTACGCTCGTCGTCGGGCCGAGTGACGGCGATGGTGCCGTCGTCGGCGCGGGCGATCTTGATGGGCTCGGCGACTGTCAGGCTCAGGGCACCCTTGGGGCCCTTGACCGCAACGTCCTGGCCGTCGATGGTGATATCGACGCCAGCGGGGACTGCGACCGGCAATTTTCCAATACGTGACATGGTGTGGCCTCCCCTACCAGACGTAGGCGAGGACTTCTCCGCCCACACCCTGCTTGGCAGCCTGACGCTCCGTGAGCAGACCGGTGGACGTGGAGATGATCGCCACGCCCAGGCCGCCGAGAACCTTGGGCAGATTGGTGGATTTTGCGTACACCCGGAGACCGGGCTTGGAGACGCGTCGCACGCCGGCGAGGCTGCGCTCACGGCTCGGGCCGTACTTCAGATCGACGATGAGGGTCTTGCCCACCTCGGCGTCTTCCGTGCGGTAATCGGAGATGTAGCCCTCGCGCTTGAGGATCTCGGCGATGTTCGCCTTGAGCTTCGAGTGGGGAAGCTTCACCTCGTCGTGGTACGCCGAGTTGGCGTTGCGCAGACGGGTCAAGAAGTCTGCAATTGGATCGGTCATCGTCATGGTGTGACCTGTGCACCTTTCTCGCAGCGGTTCCCATGCAGCACGCGCGGGCTGGTGCCTTCCGGTTCCGGAGAACCCATCGGGCCTGGCTCGTCACATCGTGGGCCTACAGCGAAGTGAACATGTCCTGACCGACTGTTGCCGGTCAGGGGTTGCGCTCCAAGCAATGCATCGCTGCACTGCCAGGTGTTACGAGCTTCCGCATGTTCAATGCTGACGTGCGGAGAACTCGAGGTTGCGTTTGTTGTATTGCAAGGACTCGCGTGCAGGCACGACGAAGCCCGGGCAACCGCTCTAGTGTAGGCATCGCGCACCCGAAGACCAAATCGCCTTACCATTGCGGGACAGCTCGGGTCCAGTCGGACACCCCGACGAGTACTTCTTCGCTAACGTCGGACCATGACGGACTCGAAGGCAGTCGACATCGACCACCTCACCCACACTCTGCGCGACCGCAACATCGCAGGGGTGACGATCGGCTGGGTCGACAACAACGGCATCGTCCGATCACGCACCGTGCCCACCGCAGAATTGACTGCAGTCGCACGGCGTGGAGTGGGAGTCACCGCGGTGTTCGCGGTATTCGATTCGCATGACGGGATCACATTCGCCCACGAAGGACTGTCGACGCCGTCCGGCGATGTGCGGTTGATTCCGGTGATCGAGAGCGCGTCGAGCGTGGTCGCCCTGTCCGGACAGCCGGGGCTGGCCTGGGCGCACGGACGACAGGTCTCGGCAGACGGCACACCGTGGCCCTACGATCAGCGCTCAGTTCTCGAGCGGCAGGTGCAGAAGGCGTCCGATGCCGGTTTCGAGGTACGGGCCGGATTCGAGATCGAGTTCGCCCTGACTCGCGAGTCGGACGGACTGTCCGCTCATCGCGGACCTGCCTACTCGGCGAACGCACTCCGCGATGTCGATCAATTCGTCGTTCTATTGCTCGAGGCGCTGTCTGCGAATGGCCTCGACATCGGGCAGATTCATGCCGAGTACGGCGGCTCCCAGCTGGAGATCGCATTGAGTCCACTCGATCCACTTGCTGCGGCCGACGCGCAGGTACTCGCGCGGCAGACCATCCACTCAGCGGCCAAAGCCCAGGGCCTGAGGGCAAGCTTCGCTCCCCTGCCCTCGTCGAGCAGTGCGGGTAACGGATGGCACCTACACACATCACTGGTTCGCGACGGTCACAACGCTCTGACCGGCGACGGAGAGTACGGACTGTCCGACACCGGGCAGGCGTACATCGCGGGCCTCGTTCGAGAACTCCCGGGACTCACTGCCATCACGGCACCGAGTTCGGGGTCACTGCTGCGTCGTCGACCGGGGTACTGGGCAGGTGCCTTCGGATTCTGGGGCGTCGAGAACCGCGAGGCTGCAGTGCGACTCGTACCGGCCACGCCCCTTCTCGGCCCGGAACACACCAACGTCGAATTGAAGGCGTGCGACGCGTCCGCCAATCCGTATCTGGCGCTGGCCGTCACGATCGCGGCCGGTCTGGCGGGAGTGGCGGATTCGGCGCAGTTGCCGTCTCCGGTCCAGGAGGACGTAGGAGGTTGGGACGATGCTCGTCGGGATGCCGCGGGGATCTCCCCACTCGCGACGACCCACGCGCAACAGCGCAAAGACCTCCTGTCGTCCGCACTGGTCCGAGACGTGTTGGGCATGGAACTTCTGGGCGCGTTCGTCGCCTGCCGGGACGCCGATGCCACGTGGGCGGAGAGCCATACCGAGGACGAACTGCTCGAATCGCTGCGCTGGATCTACTGACGTGTTGCGACGGTTTGTCGGGGCAACCACAATCGTCTCGGCCCTCGATCATGCTCTGCCACAACCGGATCAACTCTGCGGACCGTTCTCGGCATCGGTTGCGCTGGCGGCCGTCATGGGCGACGACGCACCGGGCGTGACGGCCCTCGCGGTCGCGTCGAGGTCCGCGATCTGGCCGGGTGCAATCGACTCGGCCCGTCCTCCCGGAACCCCCCGAATCACCGACGGGTGGGATCTACTGCCGAGAGCCGCATCGATCGACGCAGCCGGGACCACGGCAGCAGGTCTCACGGAGGGCATCGAGACCGCGACCGACCACCGCGTCGCCGTGGTTCCCATCGTGGGGCCCTCCGTCGAGAGATTGCGTCTGTTGCTCGACCATCTTGCCGACGGGCCTTTCCGCTTCGGATCGTTGGCGAATGTACATACTGCAGAGTTGACCGAATTCGACTGGAACGTAGGACATTTCGTGACCGTCTGGGGATTCGATCCAGTCGAGGACGTAGTGGCGATTGCCGACACCTACCGGGAACTCGGAGACCCGGACATGCCGCCTGGATGTAGAACCGTCTCCACCGATGCCCTCGCGTCGGCGATGTCCGAGCGTGGCCTGCTGCTGCTCGTCGACAGCCAGAATCATCATGCGGCGGTGGATCTGGTCCGCTCTCTGGGTCTACGACACGACGTGTGGTCGGTGTGAAAGTCAGGACCTGAGCAACGCAAAATGGGCGTGGGTTCCTTTCGGAACCCACGCCCATCAGCGTGGTGTGGTGAAGCCCGGAGGCTTCAGATCACCAGGAGCTCTTGCGAACTCCGGGAAGCTCTCCGGCGTGTGCCATCTCGCGCACGCAGATACGGCAGAGGCCGAACTTGCGGAACACGGAATGGGGACGGCCGCAGCGGTTGCAGCGAGTGTATGCACGCACCGCGAACTTCGGCTTCTTGTTGGCCTTGTTGACCAATGCCTTCTTCGCCATGGACTCAGTTCTCCTTGAACGGGAAGCCGAGGTGCTTGAGCAGCGCGCGGCCTTCTTCGTTGTTGGTTGCGGTGGTTACTACGGTGATGTCCATGCCGCGCGGACGGTCGATCTTGTCCACGTCGATCTCGTGGAACATCGACTGCTCGTTGAGGCCGAACGTGTAGTTTCCGTTGCCGTCGAACTGCGTGCCCGAGAGGCCGCGGAAGTCCCTGATTCGGGGAAGGGCAATGGAAACCAGACGGTCGAGGAACTCCCACATGCGGTCGCCACGGAGGGTGACGCGTGCGCCGATGGGCATTCCTTCGCGCAGCTTGAACTGTGCGATGGACTTGCGAGCCTTGCGGATCTCCGGCTTCTGGCCGGTGATGGCAGCGAGGTCTGCAACTGCGCCGTTGATCAGCTTGGCGTCACGGGCGGCGTCGCCGACACCCATGTTGACGACGACCTTGACGATGCCGGGGATCTGCATGACGTTTTCGTATGCAAACTCGGTGTTCAGGGCGTCTTTGATCTCAGCGCGGTAGCGCGCCTTGAGGCGGGGCTGTTCGCCCGCGATGTTCTCGGTGGTAGTCATCTCAGATGTCCTTCCCGTTCTTGCGGGAAACACGAACGCGCTTGCCGGATTCTTCGTCGGTCCGGTAGCCCACGCGAGTGGGGTTTCCGTCCGAGTCGACAACTGCGACGTTCGATACGTGGATCGGGGCTTCCTGAGTGACGATGCCACCCGAGGATGCGCCGCGCTGGTTGGCAGAGACCGCGGTGTGCTTCTTGATGCGGTTCACGCCTTCGACCAGGACCTTGGAGTCAGCGGGGTAGGCCTGAATGACCTTGCCCTTGGCACCCTTGTCCTTGCCTGCGATCACGAGAACGGTGTCGCCCTTGTGCACCTTCATTTACAGCACCTCCGGGGCGAGCGAGACGATCTTCATGAACTTCTTCTCACGCAGCTCGCGGCCGACCGGGCCGAAGATGCGGGTTCCACGGGGGTCGTGGTCCGGCTTGATCAGCACCGCAGCGTTCTCGTCGAAACGGATGTACGAGCCATCCGGACGGCGACGCTCCTTGACGGTGCGGACGATGACGGCCTTGACGACCTCACCCTTCTTGATGTTTCCACCGGGAATGGCGTCTTTCACCGTAGCTACGATGATGTCGCCGATTCCGGCGTAGCGACGTGACGAACCACCGAGAACGCGGATGCAAAGGATTTCCTTCGCGCCCGTGTTATCAGCGACGCGTACTCGCGACTCCTGCTGAATCACTAACTTCTCCTTGACCTGGATGTACGTACGTGCCGGATTTCCGTCCCGACACGCGCGGTCGGCTGCCGAGAGCGGGCGCACGAAGACACACCGCTGCCACAGGCAACCGGTCAAGTGTAGGGGAACGCCGATGCCAGAGCCAAATCGCCGTCACGGAGACGTGCTCGCCCCCTACGTGTCGGACCTTGTCGGTACGGTTCGGAGATGGGGCAACAGGGGTGGGCGGGGAGCAGCTGTGACCGGGAACGGTGAGTCCGCAGGCTGGTGGTCGAGTCTTCCCGCAGATCGAGTGACTCGACTTCGCGGGGCGTCCGAACGCGAGCTCGCCGAATCCGCGAACCCGCTCCCCGCCGACGCACCTGCGATCGTCTTCTTCACTGTCGACGAGCCGGCATCTCGTCGTTCGGCAGACCTGGTCGAGATGGTGGTCACGTCTCTGGAGACCGCAGCGGTCCACTCGACCGCGCTGTGGCTCCCCGAGTTCGAGCACAACGCAGGGACCTCCACGTTGGAGCGGCGTGCCGCTCGCACGTCCGCCGTTCGCCTGGCTGCCGACTCGGCACACTTCGGCCCCTACATAGCGGCTCTGGCCGAGTCGGCCTCCTCGGGACGGCCGATACGCCGGGCGGTGTTCACCGTCGAGACCCGCGCGGCAGGTTCGGCGCGAGCTCTCGCGGCAGCTCACGGCCGCGACGTTGTCGCTCTCGTGCTGGTCGTACCCGACGCCGTGGACGCCGACTTCGTGTCGACCGCAGCGGAATGGCTGTGTGCTCACGCACGGGCGGGCGTGTGGCTCACCGGCGGTGGCTCGTCGAGGATGGACAGATTCCCGTCCGTACCGGTGCGCGCACCCGAAGTGCCTGCCGGCGTCAGCACTGTCCTCGATCGCTTCCGGCCGTTGAGCTATCCGCCGATCGCCGGGCACCCACACCCGGCGAGCGATCCGGAGAAGCGCCTGTACAGAGCGCTGGACCAGCACGAATGGGCCACCGGTCGAGAGCACAATCGCTCGATTCGGCTCGGCGAACTCAGCCGTCCGTTCACAGTCGACGTACTGTGGCGCACCGAGAGAGTCATCGTGGAAATCGACGGCGACGAGCACCGTGCCGCCCAGCGCTTCGCCGAGGACCGCGTGCGCGACAACCAGCTGCAGACACACGGGTACATGGTGTTGCGGTTCACCAACGCTCAGGTGATGGACGACCCGCACCGCGCTGTGGCTACCATCCGCGAGGCAGTATCGAGAAGACGATCGAAGGGGGATCCTCGATGAGTACCGAAGACCTGAACGGCACCGAAGCAGCAGTACTGCTCGTTCTGATGGCCGAAGCGAGTCCGGTGAAGAACAGCGCCCTCAAGGGACTCGGCCCCGAACTACCGAAGGCTTCCCGCGACAAACTGAAGAATGCGGGATTGATCGAGGTCGATTCTTCGGTGCGCCCGATGACCCTGGAGCTGACCGACAAAGGGTGGCGCACCTGCGGTGAGCTCATGGGCGGTGAACCACCGGCTCGGTCGACAGGCGCAGGCAAGGCCATGTTCACCGTGTTGGCAGGGTTACGTCGCTGGCTGGATCGCACCGACAGCCGTCCGGCCGATGTGTTCTCGCCCCGCGGGGACGAGACCGCCCCCCTCGACAGCTCCGAGAAGGCCGACAAGACCGTCGACATCGAGGCCTCGATTCGCACCGCGTACGCGTCGCTCGCACGTGAACCCGGTAGCACCGTTCGGCTGTCTCGCTTGCGAAACGAGTTGCGAGACATCCCTCGTGGCGATCTCGACGATGCTCTCGCACGGCTGCGACGCGCCGCGGACGTCTCGCTGATACCCGAGGAAAACCAGAAGACGCTGACCGACGAGGAACGCGCTGCAGCCGTCGTCGTCGGTAATCAGCAGAACCACCTTCTCTCGATCGAATCATGATGGGCGTGAACTCCACGATGACGGACAACGAGCAGATCCGGGCTCTGGAATCGGTACGGCTGAGCTGGGCCCCGACCCCCGACGACGTGTGGCGTTCGCAGTCCAACGTGCACGTTCCCGGCATGCACGAGCGGGTGTTCCTCGAGGTGATGAACGCCTACGACGACGCGGAGACGTCGGATGACGCCAGTCCGCTCGGAGTCGTCGTACGCGGGCCGGCCGGATCCGGCAAGACGCATCTGCTGGGGCAGGTGCGCGAGGAGGTGCAGCAGAAGGGCGGGTACTTCTTCCTGATCAGGCTGCTCGACGCCGCGGGCTTCTGGCGGTCGACTCTCATGGGGATGCTCGACGACCTGATGCGGCACTCCGGCCAAGGATCCGACAGCCAACTCGCACTTCTGCT
Source organism: Rhodococcus sp. 05-2254-5 (assembly GCF_002258575.1). NCBI lineage: Bacteria > Bacillati > Actinomycetota > Actinomycetes > Mycobacteriales > Nocardiaceae > Rhodococcus > Rhodococcus sp. 05-2254-5. Next base: position 18,041 of record NZ_NOZG01000020.1, read on the forward strand.
GCGTCGCTTGTGCACGATCGGTGACATTCCCGACGAACAACGCGCAAAGATCATGGGCGAGAACATGATCGACGCCGAGACGCTGAACGACTTCGTCACCGCCGTATACAAGGTCCACCCCCGACATCGGCGTACCTCGCAGCACACGCTGCGCGCCTTGGTGCTGTCCATCGCCCCCGATTCGGCCGTCCAGGATCTCGGTGACGCATACCTGCAGTCGATCGACGACGTCGATGCCGAAGAATTCTCGCCCTGGGGAATCCGCCGGGCCGAGCTCGGTCACCAAGGCATTGCCGAGAACATCTCACGACTGCTGGCCATCACCGGTCCGACAATTCTCGCGATAGACCAGATCGACACGTTGGTCGCGCAATCCCGAACGGGATCGGATCAGGAGTTCGCCGACGCACAGGAAGACAAGGTCGTCGAGCAACTGGCGCACGGTCTGATGTCGCTGCGCGAAACGCTTCCTCGCACCGCGTCGGTTCTCTCGGCACTGTCGAGCGCGTGGGAGTTGATCGCTGCCCGCGGCGTGGCACCGATGCGCGACCGCTTCCGAGTGACGCAGCCTCTCAAGCCGATTCCGTCGTCCGACATCGGACGCCTGTTACTGGGACGACGTCTGGCGGCGTGCTTTCTCGAGGCCGGCTTCACCCCGCCGCATCCGACGTGGCCGGTGGCACCCGACGCATTCGAGCAGGCCCCGGACTTCACTCCGCGGCAGCTGCTGATCGCGGTCGACCGTCACATCAGGCACTGCCTCGACACCGGCGTCGCGTCGGAGTTGGAGAGTTTCACGGACAAGTCCGGGCCCGCGGATGCGCAGGACCTCCCCAAAGCACGGGTCGACGAACTCGACATACTCGACGATCGCTACGCACAACTGCGCAAACAGGTCGACGTCTCCATTCCGCTGAAGCCCGACAGTGAGGACTCGATCGTCCCCGTACTCCTGTCTGCGGGCCTGACCGCGTGGATCCACGAGCATCAGTCCTCGGACGACAGCCTTGCCCAGGACCCGCCCCCGAGCGGCAAGCCTGCTCTGCACGCTCGGCTACGCCACACCGTCGACACCGATACGGACGACGAGGAGCACTGGTGCTTCCGCGCGGTCACCTCCGGCAATGCCAGGGCCGCGTTGGCCCGTGTGGAGCGTGCGGTGACCACGGCCGGCCTCAGGGCAGACATGCCGAAACGGCGACTGATCCTCATCAGAAACGACCCGTGGCCCAATGGCGCGAAGACCGAGCAGACCGTCGCCGCTCTGCGACGTGCAGGCGGCATTGTCGTGCCGTTCGGCGACGAGGACCGCAGGGCCTTGGCGGCTCTGTCGGTGCTGCTGGCCGAGAACTCCCCCGCTCTCACGTCGTGGTTGCTCGCGCGCAAGCCCGCACACGAGGTCGAACTGTTCTCCTCCGTGTTGCCTGCAGTCAGCGTCGTCGACGACGACACCGCATTGATCGAACCCGAGAACACCGTCGCGGCCGAACCGATTGCGAGCCGCCGGCCGTCGATCGTCGCCGGGTCGGAAGTGAGCACCGGTGCGGACGTCGCAATCCAACTCGAGGCGCTCCGTAAGCACACAGCGATCTTCGCGGGTTCCGGATCGGGGAAGACGGTACTGATTCGCCGACTGGTGGAAGAATGTGCGCTGCAAGGTGTTTCGGCGATCGTGTTGGACGTCAACAACGACCTGGCTCGCCTCGGCACCGCGTGGCCCGAGGACGAACGGACGTGGCCGCCGGGCGACGAGGCCAAGGCGACGGCGTATCTACGCGACACCGACGTCGTGGTGTGGACGCCCCGCAAGTCGGCGGGCCGACCGCTGAGCTTTCAGCCACTGCCCGATTTCGTCAGCGTTCTCGGTGATGCCGACGAGTTCGATTCCTCCGTCGAATCCGCATTGGCGTCGCTCGAGCCCGCCGCCGGCGTCCTGGGTACTTCCCAGAAGGCGAAACACGGCCGCGCAGTGCTGAAGTCGGCGCTCGATCTCTTCGGTCGACGCCCACAGGGCGGCACGCTGGCGGACTTCATCGACCTGCTCGAAGAATTGCCCGAGGACACCAGCGATCTGCGCGATGCCGTACGGATCGCGCAGGGACTGGCCGAAAATCTGAAGGCTGCCGTGGCCAACGACCCCATGTTCGCAGGGGCGGGCACCCCGGTCGACCCGGCAGTGCTGCTGACTCCGGCCGACGGAAAGAAGGCCCGAGTATCGGTGATCAATCTTGCGGGCCTGACCACCGACGAGCAGAAGCAGAGCTTCGTCAATCAGCTGCAGATGGGCCTGTTCTCCTGGATCAAGAAGAACCCGGCGGGTGACCGGCCGCTCGGCGGACTGTTCGTGATGGACGAGGCGCAGAACTTCGCCCCCTCCGATCGCACGACCGCAGCGACACACAGCACACTTGCGCTGGCGTCGCAGGCGCGTAAGTACGGTCTCGGTCTCGTGTTTGCCACGCAGGCACCGAAGGGGTTGCACAACCGCATCGCCGGAAACGCGTCGACGCAGTTCTACGGGCTGCTCAACAGCCCGTCCCAGGTCGAGGCGGCCAAGGAGATGGCCCGCGTCAAAGGCGGCTCGGTACCCGATGTCGGCCGTTTGCCCGCGGGGCAGTTCTACGCTGCCGTCGAGGGCGCAGAGTTCCGGCGAACCGCCACTCCCCTGTGCCTGTCCTACCACCCGAAGAGCCCGCCGACCGAGGAAGAAGTCATCGAACTCGCGCGTTCCTGACAGCACGCGTCGACACTGGCACACTGGATCCGATGAAAAACCTCGCTCGCGGGGAGAACTGCCCCGCTCCGACCGGCCGGCTGACGGTGACACTTGCCGCCTCGACGTCGGTCGACGTGTCCGCGCTGCTGTTGGGGCCGGACGGACGGGTGCGTTCGGACGCGGATCTGGTGTTCTACAACCAACCCGAGGGCGCGGGCCTCGAGTACCAGCGCGGGCCGTCCGGCCATCTCGTCCTGATCGATCCCTCCGCGATTCCAGCCGATATCGAGACCGTTGCCATCGCGGCATCGCTGGACGGTACCGGTCCGGCAACGTTCGCTGCCGCCGGACCGACATCGGCGACCGTCTCCGACGCGTCGGGCGGTGCGATCGTCGGATTCACCGCCGACGCACTCGGCGACGAGAGTGCTCTCGTCATCCTGGAGTTCTATCGCCGCAACCAGCAATGGAAAATCCGGGCGGTGGGCCAGGGGTACGCCGATGGGTTGGCGGGCCTGGCCACCGCGTTCGGTATCAGCGTCGAGGACGACGATCCGCCCACACCCGAGGCACCGACGGCACCACCCTCGCACCGAAGCGAAGCGATCGTGAATTCACCTGTCCCACAAGGAGTCCTGACCATGAGAAGTGAACTGTTCGCGCCCGCCCACGCCGAAGTTCCCGGATCGGGGATTCAGAAACAGGGCAGCAAGATGTGCCGGGTCGGCATGAACGGCGAGATCATGGCTCGGGCCGGCTCGATGGTCGCGTACCAGGGCACTCTGCAGTTCGAGGCCAAGGGCTCCGGGGGTATAGGTCGAGCCCTCAAACAAGCCCTGTCCGGCGAAGGCGTCCCTCTGATGAAGGTCACGGGCCAGGGCGACCTGTTCCTCGCCAACGCCGCACAGGACGTCCATCTGATCGATCTCGACGGTACGGACGGGCTCACCATCAACGGGGCCAACGTTCTCGCGTTCGACTCCTCGCTGAGTTACGACATCAAGCGTGTCCAGGGTGCCGCTGCGGGTGGAAACGCGGGGTTCTTCAACTGTGTGTTCACCGGTCGGGGCCGTATCGCCATCACCACCGACGGAGTGCCGGTCGTCCTGAACGTCGACCAGCCGACGTTCGCCGACCCGCAGGCAGCAGTTGCGTGGTCGTCGTCTCTGCAGACGAGAGTGAAGAAGAACGACTCATTCGGGCTCGGAACGTTGATCGGCCGCTCGACCGGAGAGAGGTTCACGCTGGAATTCGCCGGCCAGGGGTTCGTGGTGGTGCAGCCGTCGGAACAGCCGCCGGGTGGACTGGTCGGCGGTACCGGTGGCGGTGAGCAAGCAGGCGTCGGCGGAGCACTGGGCGGCTTGCTGGGCAGGTAGGCCGCATGCTTCGGAAAGCACAAATGCCCGCCCCCGGGAAGGGAGCGGGCATTTTTGTGCAGGTACTACTTGGCCTTTTCGAGAACCTCGACCAGTCGCCAGTGCTTCGTGGCGGACAGCGGACGGGTCTCCATGAGCTGAACGCGATCGCCTACGCCGGCGTCGCCCTTCTCGTCATGTGCCTTGACCTTGGTGGTGCGACGAATGATCTTGCTGTAGAGGGGGTGCTTGACCCTGTCCTCGAGCTCGACGACGATCGTCTTCTCCATCTTGTCGGATACGACGTAGCCGATCCGAGTCTTGCGGTTGTTGCGCTCTTCAGTCACAGTCTTTTCCTCGCTCATGCCGCGTCACCTGCAGTGTCCTCGGAAGGACCAGATGCCAAGCCGAGCTCACGCTCGCGCAGGACGGTGTAGATGCGCGCGATCTCGTGACGGACGGTGCGCAGTCGACGGTTGTTGTCCAACTGGCCGGTAGCCATCTGGAAACGAAGGTTGAACAGCTCTTCCTTCGACTCACGCAGCTTGGTGACCAGCTCTTCACCGGTGAGCTCGCGGAGCTCTGCGGCTGGGGTTCCGGTAGCCATCAGAACTGCTCCTCCCTGGTGATGATGCGTGCCTTGATGGGCAGCTTGTGGATGGCGCGAGTCAGTGCCTCACGCGCAATGGTCTCGTCGGGGTACGACAGCTCGAAGAGCACGCGACCCGGCTTGACGTTCGCGATCCACCACTCGGGCGAACCCTTACCGGAACCCATGCGGGTCTCGGCAGGCTTCTTGGTGAGCGGGCGGTCCGGGAAGATGTTGATCCAGACCTTGCCGCCACGCTTGATGTGGCGAGTGATCGCGATACGAGCGGACTCGATCTGACGGTTGGTGATGTAGGCGGGCTCGAGAGCCTGAATGCCGTAGTCACCGAATGTCACCTGAGTTCCGCCCTTGGCGGCACCCGAACGCTTCGGGTGGTGCTGCTTGCGGTGCTTGACCCGGCGGGGGATCAACATGCGTCAGCCCTCCTGAGTGGGCTCGGTCGAGGCCGGAGCCTCGGTTGCGGATGCCGCGCGGCCGGCCTCGGTGCTGGTCGCCGTGGTGCCCGAGGCACCGCTGCGACGCGGACGAGTGGGACGCTCACGACGGGGACGGTCTGCACCGGCGGCCGGAGCCGCAGCGGCAGCGAGTTCACGCCGTCCGCCGACGATGTCGCCCTTGTAGATCCAGACCTTGACGCCGATGCGGCCGAAGGTGGTCTTGGCCTCGTACAGCCCGTAGTCGATGTCGGCACGGAGCGTGTGCAGGGGAACGCGTCCCTCGCGGTAGAACTCCGAGCGAGACATTTCAGCGCCACCGAGACGGCCGGAGCACTGAACACGAATGCCCTTGACATTCGGCTGACGCATGGCCGACTGGATGGCCTTACGCATCGCGCGACGGAATGCGACGCGATTGCTGAGCTGCTCGGCAACACCCTGGGCCACGAGCTGAGCTTCGGACTCGGCGTTCTTGACCTCGAGGATGTTGAGCTGAACCTGCTTGCCGGTCAGCTTCTCGAGCGCTCCGCGGATGCGGTCGGCCTCGGCACCACGGCGACCGATGACGATGCCCGGACGTGCCGTGTGGATGTCCACGCGAACACGGTCACGAGTGCGCTCGATCTCGACCTTGGCGATACCCGCGCGCTCCATGCCGGTGGCGAGGAGCTTGCGGATCTCGACGTCTTCCTTGACGTACTCCGAGTACTGCTTGTCTGCGTACCAACGCGACTTCCAGTCAGTGGTGATACCCAAGCGGAAGCCGTGCGGGTTGATTTTCTGACCCACTACTGAGCCCCTTCCTTGGACGCCTGGCCCTTACGACGGTTACGAGACGTTCCGCCGGTCTTGGGCAGGCTTTCGACGATCACCGTGATGTGGCTGGTGCGCTTGCGGATCCGGAATGCCCGGCCCTGAGCACGCGGCTGGAATCGCTTGAGGGTCGTGCCCTCGTCGACGAATGCAGTAGCGACGATCAGCGTGCTGGGATCGAGATCCAGGTTGTTCTCGGCGTTGGCGGCTGCGGACGCGATCACCTTGGCGACCGGCTCGCTCGCTGCCTGCGGCGCGAACTTGAGGATGTTGAGCGCGTCCTCGACGGAGCGCCCACGAACCAGATCCACGACGCGACGTGCCTTCATCGGCGTGACGCGAACGTGCTTCGCTACGGCCTTGGCAGTCGGATTGGCGGTGGGGGTGAAGTTGGTCATCGCCTCTTCGCCTTCCGGTCGTCCTTGATGTGACCCTTGAACGTGCGGGTCGGTGCGAACTCTCCGAGCTTGTGGCCGACCATCGAGTCGGACACGAACACCGGTACGTGCTTGCGACCGTCGTGGACGGCGAAAGTGTGACCGATGAAGTCGGGGAGGATTGTCGATCGACGGGACCAGGTCTTGATGACCTGCTTGGTTCCCTTGTCGTTCTGGACGTCAACCTTCGCGAGGAGGTGATCGTCTACGAACGGGCCTTTCTTCAGGCTGCGTGGCATTCTGAACTCCCTCCTAGCGCTTGTTCTTGCCGGTACGACGACGACGGACGATGAGCTTGTCGCTCGCCTTGTTCTTGCGGGTACGGCCTTCAGGCTGTCCCCAGGGGCTGACCGGGTGGCGTCCACCGGAGGTCTTGCCCTCGCCGCCACCGTGCGGGTGGTCGACCGGGTTCATCACGACACCACGAACGGTCGGGCGCTTGCCCTTCCAGCGCATGCGGCCGGCCTTGCCCCAGTTGATGTTCGACTGCTCGGCGTTGCCGACCTCGCCGACGGTTGCGCGGCAGCGCACGTCGACGCGACGGATTTCACCGGACGGCATACGCAGCGTGGCGTAGGGGCCTTCCTTACCGAGGAGCTGGATGCTCGCTCCGGCGGAGCGGGCCATCTTCGCGCCACCACCCGGACGGAGCTCGACCGCGTGAATGGTCGTACCCGTCGGGATGTTGCGCAGGGGCAGGTTGTTGCCGGGCTTGATGTCGGCATTGGCACCCTGCTCGATCGGCGAGCCCTGGGCGATGCCCTTGGGTGCGACGATGTAGCGCTTCTCGCCGTCTGCGAAGTGCAGCAGTGCGATGTTCGCGGTGCGGTTGGGGTCGTACTCGATGTGAGCGACCTTGGCCGGCACGCCGTCCTTGTCGTTGCGACGGAAATCGATGAGACGGTACGCACGCTTGTGACCGCCACCCTTGTGCCGGGTGGTGATACGACCGTGTGCGTTACGTCCACCGCGACCGTGCAGCGGGCGGATCAGCGACTTCTCGGGGGTCGAACGCGTGATCTCAGCGAAGTCGGACACGCTGGAGCCACGACGGCCCGGGGTTGTCGGCTTGTATTTACGGATTGCCATGAGTCTTCTCGTCCTCTATATCCGAAGAGTCCCAGTCGCTTACGCGACCGGACCTCCGAAGATCTCGATGGGCTTGCTGTCGGCGGAGAGCGTTACGAGCGCGCGCTTGGTGTCCTTGCGCTTGCCGTAACCGAACCGGGTCCGCTTACGCTTGCCCTGACGGTTCATCGTGTTGACGCTGGTCACGGTGACGTCGAAGATCTTCTCGACGGCAATCTTGATCTGCGTCTTGTTCGAGTCCGGGTGCACCAGGAACGTGTACGTGCCTTCTTCGATCAGTCCGTAGGACTTCTCGGAGATGACCGGTGCCAGCAAGATGTCGCGGGGATCGGCGATCGTGGTCACTTGCTTGCCTCCTCGTTCTTTGCAGGCCCAGCGATGAAGGTGTTCAGCGCTTCCACGCTGAAAACGACATCATCGGCGTTGAGCACGTCGTACGTGTTGAGCTGGTCGGGTGCGATGGGGTGCACGCCGTCCAGGTTCTGAACGCTCTTCCAGGCTGCGATGTCCTCGCGGCCGACGACGAGCAGGACCTTCTTGCGGTCCGAGATCTCGGCGAGGAACGTCTTCGCACCCTTGGTGGACGGAACCTGTCCGGCAACCAATTCGGTGATGACGTGCAGGCGCTCGCTGCGGGCCCGATCGGAGAGGGCTCCGCGCAGTGCGGCGGCCTTCATCTTCTTGGGGGTCCGCTGGCTGTAGTCGCGCGGCTGCGGTCCGTGGACCGTGCCACCGCCGACGAACTGAGGAGCGCGGGTCGAGCCCTGACGGGCGCGGCCGGTGCCCTTCTGCCGGTACGGCTTCTTGCCGCCGCCGCGAACCTCGCCACGAGTCTTCGTGGAGTGGGTTCCCTGACGAGCAGCTGCCAGCTGTGCGATGACGACCTGGTGCAGCAGCGCGATGTTCGCCGGTGCGTCGAAGATCTCCGCGGGGAGATCGACGGTGCCGTTGGTCTTGCCGCCGGCTTCCTTGACATCGAGCGTCAGCTTGGTCTCGGTGTTCTTCTCGAGGCTGGTCATGCCCGTGCACCACCCTTCAATGCAGACTTGACGATCACGACGTTGCCGCGACGGCCCGGGATCGCTCCCTTGATCAGCAGCAGACCGTTCTCGCTGTCCACCTTGTGGACCGAGAGGTTCTGCGTCGTGACGCGGTCGCCACCCATACGTCCGGACATGCGCATTCCCTTGAACACGCGACCCGGCGTTGCACAGCCACCGATGGATCCGGGACGACGGTGCACAGCCTGTGCACCGTGGCTCGCGCCCTGTCCCTTGAAGCCGTGACGCTTCATGGTTCCGGCGAAGCCCTTGCCCTTGCTGGTGCCGGTGACGTCGACGTATGCGCCGTCCTCGAACACTGCAGCCGTGAGCTCCTGGCCGACCTCGAACTGCGAGGCGTCGGCAACGCGAATCTCCACGATGTGGCGACGCGGCGTGACACCTGCCTTCTCGAACTGGCCGGTGGTGGGCTTGTTCACCTTGCGCGGGTCGATCGCACCGAATGCGACCTGGACGGCGCTGTAGCCGTCACGCTCCTGGGTGCGGATCTGGGTGACCACGTTGGGGCCTGCCTTGATCACGGTCACCGGAACGACGCGGTTGTTCTCGTCGAAGACCTGGGTCATTCCGAGCTTGGTGCCCAGAATTCCTGTCGCAGGCCGGTTCTTGTTATCAGTCATCGTTGTCTCCGCGCTCACTGGATGTTGACGTCGACACTGGCCGGGAGGTCGATGCGCATGAGCGCGTCCACCGTCTTCGGTGTCGGGTCGAGGATGTCAATGAGCCGCTTGTGAGTACGCATCTCGAAGTGTTCGCGCGAGTCCTTGTACTTGTGCGGCGAACGGATGACGCAGTACACGTTCTTTTCTGTCGGCAACGGCACCGGTCCGACGACGCGGGCACCCGTACGGGTGACCGTTTCGACGATCTTGCGCGCTGACGCGTCGATCGCCTCATGGTCGTAGGCCTTGAGCCTGATGCGGATCTTTTGTCCCGCCACGCTTAGTGTCCTTTTCTTGCCGCTTGGTCGTAGAACGGGCCGTTCGGCCTGCTCCACCTCGTCTGCACAGTCCCCGAGCCGGGGGAATCCCTCCGACTCGAACTGCCTTCGTGCACACACGACAGTGAAAAACGTTGACGACCAGGCGTGACCTGTATCCGTTGCCGCTCTTCATCTGTCATGGTTCTCCGGTCCACGCGGTCGGGCGTGTCGCGATTCCGCTCATTCTTCTGCGCTGAAACTTTCGCTTCAACCATCCGAGGGAGGAAACCCACACCGATCGAGCTGGTGGTCCGGACGCGCTCACGTGGAGCGCTGGTCTCATGTTCTGCACAGCCGATCTCTCGATCGACTCACCTGGTTCAGGCCGCACGCAAGCGCGTCCCGTGTCCAGGCAACCCGACCAGTATGCCGCAGTGTGCGCGACAGATCAACTCGGGGTCGATCCATACGCTCCGCACGACCTTACTCAGCAGTAAGGTAAGCCCATGAACACAGTCGCAACCACCACCGGGGCCACGTATCGAGCCTGGTCGAAGCTCCCGAACAACACTATCGGATCCACCGTGTTCTCCATCGGCATGTGTCTACGGGTGCCCTACTTCGCGTCGGTGCTGCCGCGGGTGGTTGCGCTGGAACCGGGGCGCTGCGAGGTCACTGCCCCGAAATGGCTGGGTATCCGCAACCACCTCGGCACGTTCCACGCGATCGCCGCGTGCAACCTCGCCGAGGTTGCGATGGGGATGCTGGCCGAGGCCACCGTTCCGACGTCGCACCGCTGGATCCCCAAGTCGATGACCGTCCAGTACCTGACGAAGGCGACCACGTCGCTGCGCGCGGTGGCAGAACTCGAGACCATTCCCGATTTCGCGACCGTCACCGACGGATGCGAGATCGTCGTGCCGGTTGCCATCCGTGACACCGCGGGCGTCGAGGTGGTGCACGCCGACATCACGATCTGGGTATCTGCAGCCTCTCGTTGACATACTCGACCGATGGACACGGTGACGCGGTCGGAGCAGCAGAACTCGGTAGTGGTGGTCGGGGGCTCCGGCGCCGTCGGCCGGCTATTGGTCGACCTCCTGCGCGGCGACGGCGTGCAGGTGACCGTCGTCGACGCCCGAGCCGCTTCGACATCGGTCGACGCCGCGACGCTCGTCGGCGACATCACCGCACCCGACCACCGCGTCACAGCTGCACTGTCGACTGCGTCGACGATCGTTCTCGCTGTGCCCGAGTCCGTGGCACTGTCGGCCGATCTGACCGCGGTACGCCCCGATGCACTGCTGGTGGAGACGTTGTCGGTCAAGTCCGGCTACTCGCAGTACGCCGGCCGCGGCGGACACCTCGGCCCGACGCTGGGCATCAACCCGATGTTCGCGCCGTCCCTGGGCATGAACAGACGCCCCGTTGCCGTCGTCGTGCACCGACCCGGCAGCTCGGCCGACGCGTTCGTCGACAGACTGCAGCACTGGGGTGGCCGGACCGTTCTCCTCGACGCCGAGCGTCACGACCGACTCGCTGCGGCGACCCAAGCGCTCACCCACGCCAGTGTTCTCGCGTTCGGGCTCGCCCTGGCCGAGCTCGATCTGCCGTTCGCCGACATCGACGCCGTCGCTCCTCCCCCGCACACGACGATGCTCGCCGTCCTCGCACGCATCACCGGTGGGGAGCCCGAGGTGTACTGGGACGTTCAGGCAGGTAACCCACACGCCGCCGACGCGCGGGCGGCGTTGCGCCGCGCGACGCAACTGCTCGGCGAGACCGTCGAATCCGGCTCGGAGTCCGAGTTCGCCGAACTGATGAACCGAGCAGGCAGCGCCCTCGGCAGCTCCGCCGATCGCTATCGATCCGTCTGTGCCGAGTTGTTCGGTATCGTTCGAGGTTCCGGCGACAATTCGTGATCGCCGGTCCGGACGCGGAGGCGGGGCACACGATGTTGGAACAGCCGACCTTGCCGGAGCACGACCCCCACGATGTCGTCGAGAGCGCGGTCGTAGCGCGGTTGGCGAAGAACTGGTCGCAGCGTGCCACCGTCAAGAAGCCCGAACCCCAGTTGGACGATTTGTTCGACACGACCAAGCGAGATTTTCCCGACGCCTTGATCCCGTTCGGAGAACACGACACATTCCTCGGTGCCGAACCGGAACAGCAGGATCGGCTGCGGGCCTGGGGCTGGATCGCGTTCAACAAGAACGTGATGGATGTCGAGCAGCACGTCGTTCACCCGGGATTTTCCCTGCTCGCCCAGGATGTGTTCGAGACCGGGATGGGCGACACCCTCGCGGTCGCGGTGACTCAGGCCATGGTGGACGAGCAGTACCACACGCTGATGCACCTCAACGCCAGTGCGGCGACCCGTCGCGGTCGCGGTTGGGCGTTGTCCGAACGATCCCTGCCGTTCAGTTCCACCGTCCGTCGCCAGCGGACCGCTCAGGCGAAGAGCGACGACCCGTGGTCTGCGGCGATCAGCTCGCTCGCCTTCATGACGGTCGCAGAGATTTCCATCACGTCGTACCTCGATCTGATCGAGGACGACGACGTCATTCAGCCGATCAATCGGGCGACGGTCAAGCTCCACAATCGCGACGAGTACTGCCACGCATCGATTGCCGACGACATGGCGGCGATCGTCTTCGACAGGCTCGGATCCAACGATCGACAGAGGTTTCTCGACGGTCTCGTCGACGGCATGGATGCGTTCTCGAGCAGCGACTTCTCGACGTGGGCGCGCATTCTCGAACTCGAAGGTGTCCGCGGAGCCGAGGCCATGATCGCCGACGTCGAGGCCGACAAGAGCCGTCGAGCGCTGGTTCAGGACTACAGCGGACTGCGATCCCTGTGCCGCAAGCTGGACGTCGAGGACAGTATCGATATCGATTGGGGCTGACGGCAGAACATCTGCGACTGCAATCCACAGGTAACATTTCCCGGCAGTTCCCGTATCAAGTAGTGGCCCTCCCCTCCACGGGCCCCGGCACTGCCCCGGCCCCATTCACCCCACAGCTCGGAGATCCGATGTCGTCAGCTCAGCACGCAGCCGTACACGTGGAGGACGTACACAAGTCCTTCGGCGATGTGCATGCGCTGCGCGGCATCAGCTTCTCGGCCGAGCGGGGAACCGTACTCGGCATCCTCGGCCCCAACGGTGCGGGCAAGACCACGACTGTCAAAGTGCTGTCGACGCTGATCGCGCCCGACAGCGGCCGAGCCTTCGTCGCCGGCCACGATGTTGCTGCCGACGCTCCCGCGGTGCGGCGATCGATCATGATGACGGGTCAGTACGCCGCCCTCGACGACACTCTTTCGGGGCGCGAGAACATCGAATTGTTCGGCCGCCTCATGGGTCTGGACAAGAAGGCTGCCAAGGCTCGCGCCAAGGCCCTGCTCGACGAATTCGACCTGTCCGATACCGGCAAGCGTCCGGTCCGCGGCTACTCCGGCGGCATGCGCCGTCGTATCGACATCGCATGTGGCCTGGTCGTGCGTCCCGAAGTCGTGTTCCTGGACGAGCCGACCACCGGACTCGACCCTCGGAGCCGACAGGGTGTGTGGTCGTTGGTCGAGGCACTGAAGGCGCAGGGCATCACCGTGTTGCTGACGACGCAATATCTCGAAGAGGCAGACGTACTGAGCGACAACATCATCGTCATCGACAAGGGCACAGTTATCGCCGAAGGTACGTCGGATCAGCTCAAGGCCATGACCGGCGGTAGCTACTGCGAAGTGGTGCCTCTCGATCCGGGTCAGCTACGAGCAGCGGCCGAGGCGCTGGGTGAGATGGTGCCTCCGGCGGTGCACGCCGAGATCACTGCCGCATCCGACCGCCTGTCCGTGCCTGCCCCCGACGGTGCCGCAACCTTGTCCGAGATCCTCCGCCGTATCGACGCCCGTGGCATCGTGCTGGCCGACATCGCGTTGCGCCGCCCCTCGCTCGACGACGTCTTCCTCACCCTCACCGGCCATTCGCAAGCGAGCCCCACGCCGTGACGGCCACGACGCGAGGCGTCTCGAATACGCGTGCGGTCACCGCTCCCCGGACAACCACCGGGTCGACGACGCAACAGCCCAAACGCCGGTCACGAACGCGGCCGTCCGGCTTCGTGCAGTGGCAGGCGCTGACCGGGCGTGCACTGTGGACGATGCTCACCCAGGGCGAGCTGCTGATCGCGGTCATCGCTCCGCTGATCTTCACTATCGGCTTCTACCTTCCGCTCAAGTTCGTGATGGGCCTGCAGGGCATCGACTACGCACAGTTTCTGATGCCGATCATCGTGCTGCAGGCAATGGCGTTCACCGCCATCTCCGCCGCGCAGAGGGCATCGACGGAGGCGATGAGTGGACTCAACTCTCGGTTGAAGACGATGCCCGTCGTACGCGGCGTCCCGCTGGTGTCGCGAATCTCGAGCGGTGTCGTCCGTTCACTGGTATCGCTCGTATCCGCACTCGGTTTCGGCTACGTCATCGGCTTTCGCTTCTCCGCAGGATTCGGGCAGGCCCTGCTGTTCTGCGCGCTCGCCATGCTGATCAGCACCACGTTGTCGATCGGTGCCGACGCAATCGGAACGCTGTCGAAGAGCCCCGAAGCGACCAGCCAGGTGTTGACCCTGCCCCAGCTCATCCTCGGCATGGCCTCGTGCGGGTTCGTTCCCGAGAGCGGCTTCCCGGAACTCATTCGACCGTTCGTTCGCAATCAACCGATTTCTCAGTTCTCGTTCGCTATGCGCGACATGGCCGAGGGCGGAGTCAGCTTCCAGGTGTTGTGGCCATCCCTCGCCTGGGTGGCCGGCCTGCTCCTGTTCTTCGTCCCGCTCGCCATCTGGGCGAGCTCGAGACCAGAATGACGAGTCCGAGATGACGATGGCAGAAGCGTCGGTGAACGCTGCACGCGTATCCAACCTGACCTTTCCCGAACCCAACATGGCCCTGCGAGAAGGGTCCGTTCGTGCGCTCGGGACACACAGCCTGATCCAGGCCAAGCGACTTCTGATGCGATGGATGCGCGATCCGTCGACGATGATTCAGGCGTTGCTGTACCCCGCGTTGATGCTGGTCATGTTCCGTGTCGTGCTCGGGAACTCGATCTCCGCGGCCACCGGATCGCCGGCGATCTACGGCCAGGTGCCGATGATCGCTCTGGTCGGAGCCATGTTCGGGTCCATCGTCAGCGCTGTCGGCCTCAAGGGCGAACGAAAGTCGGGTCTGTTGGCTCGGTTCTGGACAACGCCCACTCACCGTGCGGCCGGCCTACTGGGCAGGATGATTGCCGAAGCAGTTCGGGTGCTCGTGACCACCGTGGTCATCATCTGTGCCGGTGTAGCGCTGGGGTTCAGGTTCACCCAGGGAATTCAGGCCGGCATCTTGTTGCTGCTGATTCCTGTCGTGTTCGGTATCGGGTTCGCAGTCATGGTCACGTTCCTCGCCACGGTGGCCGGCGACGCACCACTGGTCGAAGTGGTGTCGATCTTCTGCACGTTGTTGATGTTCTTCAATGCGGGGTTCGTCCCCGTCCTCGCGTATCCGCTCTGGCTGCAGCCGGTGGTTGCAGCGCAGCCGATGTCGGTTGCGGTCTCCGCGATGCGCGCGCTGGCACTCGGAGGGCCCGTCATGACTCCGATTCTCCAAACTCTCGCGTGGTCTCTGGGAATGGTCGTGATCTTCCTCTACCCTGCGATTCGGGGGTACAAGAAGGCATCTGCGTCGGGCTGATCGCGTAGTCCGGGCCGACATTTCTACGTTGGGGGATTCGTTGTGGTCGACCGGGCACGACCTGAGCATCCGTCGGTATCGGTGATCATTCCTGTCGGCGGCCTCGATCCGCACTTGGACGCACAGTTGCAGGCTCTAGCCGATCAGGATGTCGGGTTTCCGTTCGAGGTGCTCGTTGCGGACAACACGCGAGGCGGGGACCTCGGCGAATACGTACTCACTCATCCTTTGCGAGAGCGGCTGCGGCTCAGGTCGGTCGATGCTTCCCGCGAGACCGGAGCGGGTTACGCACGCAACTGCGGTGCCCGGGAGGCGTCCGGCGATCTGTTGGCGTTCTGCGACTCGGACGATGTCGTGCACTCGTCGTGGCTCACCACGCTCGTACAGGAGGCGTCGTCGTTCGATGTGGTCGGTACTGCGGTCGAAACCGACACGCTGAACAGCGTTCGGGCGCTGTCGTGGACTCCCACGACAGCGCCGGAGAACCAGGGCCGCACCGACTTCCTGCCGTTCGCGATCGGCGCGAGTATGGCCTGCTGGGCATCGGTGTACAGCGATCTCGGCGGCATGGACAACCGCTACCGAGCAAGCCAGGATGTCGAGTTCAGTTGGCGCGCGCAACTGGCGGGTTACACCTTGGGGTTCAGTACCGAGGCCGTAGTGGCGTATCGACTGCGTGACGAGCTACGCCCTCTCCTGCGCCAGTCGTTTCGCCTCGGGTTCGGCTTCGCCAAGCTTCGCGGAATCTACCGGCCGCAGGGTTGCCCGGCACTGAAAGTGCGCCGAGTCGCGTCCTGGTGGATGGCGCTGCTGCTGCGCAATCCCCTGCTGCCGACGTCGCTGACCGGGATGTCACGCGGCCATTGGCTGCGTGCGTTCGTCATCCGGGTCGGCGAGCTTCGCGCAGGAATCAGATACGGAGCCATCGGTTGGTGATGTCCACCACACGGGCTCGCCGACCGGCCTGCCCGACCGGCACCCTTGACCTGCACGCCTGTTACGCCTGTGTGTCCGGCTGTTACGGTCGGTGACGCAGATGCAGGTGACAGCGGCGGATTCCCACGCCCCGGACGAGATAGAGGCCATGCCGAAGAAGTTCACGAGAGTATTGCCCACGGCGATTGCTGTCGCGGTGGCCGGTGCCCTGTCCTTCACCGGGACGGGCACAGCGGTCGCTGCGCCCTCGCCCACCGGAACCTCGGTTTCTGCCACGCCTACCCTCGAGGGTGCCAACGACTTCGGCTGTGTTCCCAGCGCGGCCCATCCCCGTCCGGTCGTGCTCGTCCACGGAACCAAGATGGATGCGTCCACGTGGAAGATCCTGGCACCGCAGCTGAAGAGCGAGGGCTACTGCGTCTTCGCACCCAACTACGGCGGAGTATCGCTGCTGCTCGACCCGGGCACGACCATCTGGGGCTCCGGCGACATCGCTGAGTCGGGCCGTCAGATCGGCCGTTTCGTCGACGAAGTGCTCGCGGCGACCGGTGCCGAGCAAGTCGACATGGTCGGCCATTCGCAGGGTGGCACCGCCACTCGGCAGTACATGAAGTTCGATGGCGGCACCGATGCGCAGGACCCCGCCCGCAACAAGGTGCACACACTGGTCACACTGGGCGCCACCAACCACGGCACGACCTTCGGTGGTTTGCAGCAGCTCTCCGAACTGCTCACCTCTCTCGGCCTGCCCGGCGACGCACTCACCCCCCTGACATACAACATGGCGGGTGCCCAGCAACTCGTCGGTTCGACGACGCTGACGAGCTTGAACGAAGGCGGAGACGTCGAACCAGGGGTCGAGTACACCGTCATCGCCACGCGCAACGACACCGTCTCGACACCGCCCGCGAACACCTTCCTCAAGTCCGGCGACCCTGCGATGGTGCACAACGTCTGGGTTCAGGACGTGTGCCCCACGGCGACGACGTCCCACGTCGGTCTCGTCGCCGATCCCGCTCCCCTGTACATGGTGAAGACCGCACTCGATCCCGATTACGCAACCACCACGCCCGCACCCTGCTGAACATTCTCCACACGCAACGACGAAGGCCTCACGACACGGTGTCGTGAGGCCTTCGTCGTTGCGTGTGGACTACCGGTGCAATTCCGCGTCCAGCACGGGCCCGATCTCGGTCGATGCCGGCGACGACGCCATCTGCCAGTGCGTCGAATGGACCGGGACGACCGTCATGCCCTCGCTCAGCGCACCGCGCCATGTCGCCGCCGCCACGTTGCCCGTGGGATCGTCGGTGACCGATGCGAACAGCAGCGCCCGTCCTGTGAAGGTCTGTGGCACATAGGTTTCGATGAGCTGTGCCGATTGTGCGATCCCGTCGAGGATCCCGGCGACCCGTTCGCGGGAAATCGAGTCGAAAGGTGCCGGCATCGACTTCAACAGTTCGGCCACGGAGTCGACCGTGAGTTCACCGATCTCGAGGTGGTTGTCCGCACCGACACCCAGCCCGCCGAAAATCTCGTCCGCCGATACCGGCCTGTCGACGAGGTGGTCCGACCCACCCGCAACGAACGAGTCCATCATGGCCAACGTCGAGACCTCGTGGCCCTCACGTTGCAGTTGCACGGCCATCGCATGCGCGATCAGTCCGCCCATGGACCACCCCAGCAAGTGATACGGGCCCGACGGTTGCACGGCGCGAATCTTGTCCACGAATACCGCAGCCCACTGTTCTATCGACTGCGGCACAGGTTCTGCACCGGACAGCGCGGGCGACTGCAATCCGTAGATCGGACGGTCGTCGCCGATGTGTGACGCCAGGGCACCGAAGGCCCAGGACAGACCCACGATGGGGTGGATACAGAACAGCGGGGCCGAAGAACCACCTACCCGTAGAGGTATCAGGACCTCGAGCCCGCTTGCTTCCGCTCCGTCGACTCCCGATGCCGTGGCAGCAGTGATCCGTGCCGCAAGGGAGGCAACGGACGCGTCCACGAACAACCAGTTCAGAGGAACAGGCCGACCACCGAGGGCCCCCTTCAGCTCGGAGACCAACTTGACGGCCAGCAGCGAGTTGCCGCCGAGCGAGAAGAAGTCGTCGTCGAGTCCCACGCGTTCGACTCCCAGAACGTCCGCGAACACACCGGCAACAGCTTCCTCCACCGGTGTCTGCGGCGACCTGAACTCGCGGGTCTCGAACTCCGGACTCGGCAGCGCCCGACGATCCAGCTTTCCCGCAGCGTTGAGCGGTAGAGCGTCGAGCACCACGAAGGCCGACGGAACCATGTAGGACGGCAGCGCAGAAATTGCCTCCGCCCGAACGAGCTCGACGTCGATGTCGGTACCGGGTGTAGGAACCAGGTACGCCACCAACGACTCACCGACCGCCGAGTGCGACACCACGACGACAGCCTGACTCACCGACGACCGCGCCGTCAGCGCAGTCTCGATCTCTCCCAACTCGATTCGCTGCCCACGGAACTTGACCTGAAAATCGGTGCGACCGATGTACTCGAGCCGATCGGCATCCATCGACCACCGCACCAGATCACCGGTCCGGTACATCCGCGTCCCCACGCCGTCGAACGGGTTCGCCACGAACCGCTCCGCCGATAGGTCCGGCCGCGCAACGTAACCCCGCGCCAACTGCACACCCGCCAAGTACAACTCCCCCGGAACGCCCGCCGGTACCGGATGCAGACGCGAATCCAGCACGTGCACCGAGGTGTTCCACTCGGGCACACCGATGGACACCGATCCGGACCCCGCCCCGTCCTCGGAGACATCGCGATAGGTGACGCTGACCGCCGCCTCGGTAGGCCCGTACAGGTTGTGCACCCGTGCATCCGACACTGCCCGCCAGGCATCGACGGTACCCGCGGGCAGCGCCTCACCGATGACGAAAACATGTCGCAGCGTCGAGATCGACTGCGCCGACACCGCTTCGACGAACACCGTCAGCATCGACGGCACGAAGTCCGTCACGGTCACCCCGTGCCGCGCGATATCGGCGGCGACCGCCTCGACGTCACGCTGCGCGCCCGGGGCAGCAACGATCAACCGACCGCCGGTTCGCAGCGGCAGGAAGAAGCCCCACAGCGAGACGTCGAACGTCGTCGCCGTCTTCTGCAAGTACACATCCGACGCATCGAGGCCGTATTCCTGCGCCATCCAGGCCATCTGGTTGACGATGGCCCGGTGTTCGATCGCCACGCCCTTCGGACGACCGGTCGACCCGGACGTGAACAACACGTACGCCAGATTGTCCCCGGAGGCACGCGGAAACACCACCGACCCGGACGGCTCCGGTGGATCGGTGATATCGACGACCGGAACAGCGGTCGCCGTGACGAAACCATCTCTGGCCGTGGACAACACGACCACCGGAGCGGCCGTGTCGAGGATGTAGTCGTTACGTTCGGTCGGCTGATCCGGGTCCACCGGAACGTATGCCGCGCCCGATCGCAGCACCGCATACATGCCGACCACCAACTCGACGGACCGCCGCATCGCGAGCCCCACCAGAACCCCTGGCCCGGCACCGTACTCGAGCAACAGCTGCGCAGTCGCGTCCACCCGAGCCGAGAACTCCCGATACGTCAGCGACAGTTCGCCGAACACCATCGCAACCGCGTCGGGCGTGTCGGCCACCACGCGATCGAAGCCGTCCAACAACACCTCGGCGGATTCGACGGCCACCTCGTCGCCATTGCCGCGCACCATGATTCGTTCACGCTCGGCCGAATCGAGAACGTCGATATCACCGACCACGACATCCGGACGAGCGGTCACCGCCTCGAGTACAGCCACCAACCGTCGCCCGAACGACGCCACCGTCGACTCGTCGAACAGATCCGTCGCGTACATCAGCTCGCCGGCCAGACCTGCGCCGTCTCCGAGTTCGGTGAGCGTCACCTGGAGATCGAACTTTGCCGACGCCGCCCCGGACCCGAATGCCTCGACGCCCAGATCGGGGAGCTCGAACGATCCCTGGGAGAAGTTCTGGAAGAACAGCGCTACCTGGACCAGCGGGTGCCGCCCTTGCGAACGCACCGGATCGAGTACCTCGACGAGACGCTCGAAGGGTACGTCCACATTGTCGAATGCCTCCAGGTCGGACGTACGTACGGCATCGAGTACCGCACCGAACGAGGCGTCTCGAGCGATCTGCGTTCGCAGGACCACCGTGTTGACGAACATGCCCACCAGGTCGTCCAACCGTGCGTCGCCGCGACCACCCACCGGTGCTCCCACGGCGATGTCGGACGTCCCGGACAACGTCGCCAGCAGCACCGCCAACGCTGCGTGCACCACCATGAACGCGGTGGCGTCGTGCGCGCGTGCACACTCGAGTACACGGGCGTGCAGTGCAGCGTCGATCTCGAACGCCGTCACCGCCCCCTGTCCCGATGCGACCCGCGGGCGCGGCCGGTCGGAGGGCAGATCCAACTGCTCGGGGAGGCCGTCGAGCGTGCGACGCCAATAGTCGATCTGCTTGCGAGCCAACGACTTCGGGTCCGATTCGGAGCCGAGCATGTCGAGTTGCCAGAGTGTGTAGTCGACGTACTGGACCGGCAGCGGTGCCCACTGCGGTGCCGATCCGCCGTGCCGCGCGAGGTACGCAGTCATGACGTCGCGGGACAGCGGGGCCATCGAGAGCCCGTCCGCCGAGATGTGGTGGGCAACGAAGGCCAGCACGTACTCCGGTGCTGCACCGGCGGGGTCCGTGATGTGGAACAGCCGGACACGAAACGGGATCTCGACGGTGACGTCGAATCCGCGGGTGAAGAACTGGGTGACCGCAGCGAGCGCGTCGTCACGAGCGATGCGGACCACGTCCATCCCGACGTGCGTCTCGGCCTCGTCCCGCACCTGTTGATACCCGACACCGTCGATCTCCGGGTACACGGTGCGCAACGATTCGTGTCGACCGACCACGTCCCCCACGGCAGCCTGCAGCGCGTCGACATCGAGTTCTCCGCGGAGCAACAGAGCGACCGGCACGTTGTTGAGGGCGGAGTCGGTGTCGAGGCGGTTGAGAAACCACATTCGCTGCTGTGCGGACGAGAGCGGGATGCGCTCGGGCCGCTGCCTCGACGTGTCGAGCGCAGCTCGAACCGGACCGTCCGCCGAATCGGCGGCCTGCGCCAAGGCCTCGACGGTGGAGGACTCGAACACCGAGCGCGCCGGAACATGAACGCCCAGAGCCGAACCCAATCGAGCCGCAAGCTGTGTGGCGATCAGGGAGTTGCCCCCGAGTGCGAAGAAGTCGTCGTCCAGGCCGACCCGTTCGACCCCGAGCAGCTCGACGAAGATATCGGCCACCACATGTTCGGTAGTGGTCGACGGGGACCGGAACTCCGCGGCCTCGAACACCGGTTCCGGCAGTGCGTCTCGGTCCAGCTTGCCGGTGGGAGTCAGCGGGATCGAATCGATCCGTGTGATCACCGAGGGCACCATGTGCGCAGGCAGACTCCGCCCGGCCTCGTCCAGCACCCGGTCCAGGTCGACGTCCGTCCCTGCCACCGGCAGTACGTACGCTGCGAGAACGGTTGCGCCGGTGGGACTGCGGTGACCGAGGGTCACCGCGAAATCGACCCCGTCCTGCGCTGTGAGAACGGCGTCGATTTCACCGAGTTCGATTCTGAAGCCTCGGATCTGGACCTGAAAGTCGTTGCGGCCCAGGTATTCGATGGCCCGTCCGGACGCCACTTCCCGCCAGCGCACCAGGTCACCGGTGCGGTACAGTCGGCTCTGTTCCGAGTTTCCTTCGGCTGCATACGGATTGGCGACGAAACGCGCAGCGGTCAGCGCGAAGCGTCGATGGTAACCCCGCGCAAGGCCGGCACCGGTCAGATACAACTCCCCCGGCACCCCGGCGGGCACCTGCCGCAACCGGTCGTCGAGCACGTGGTAGCCCATGTCCTTGGTGGACGGCCCGAGCAGCACGGCTTCGCCCGCGTTCAAGGGTGGCGAGATGTTGCACACCATCGACGCTTCGGTGGGGCCGTAGACGTTGTGAAAACGTCTGCCCGGTGCCCACTTCGACATCAGTTCCGAGGTGAAGGCCTCGCCGCCGATCGCGAGCACTCGCATGTCGGGCACCTCTGCCGGATCGAGTGAGGCCAGCGCCGCCGGGGTGATGAACGCATGGCTGACGCGGTGGCTGCGGAGCATGTCACCCAGATCGGAACCGCCGTAGACGCCGGGCGGGACGATGACCATCGTCGAACCTGCGCCCACAGCCATCAGTAGCTCCAGCACGGACGCATCGAAGCTGGGGGACGCGAAATGCAGTGTGCGCGAATCGGAGTCCAGCCCGTAGATCTCGACCTGAGTGGAGGTCAGCGGTGCCAGCCCGGCGTGGGAGACGGCGACGCCCTTCGGCAGACCGGTCGAGCCGGAGGTGTAGATGACGTACGCGAGCGTGGACGGGCGAATCGGTGCCCGTCGGTCGTCCGCCACGACGGGATCGTCGGACAACCCCTGGAGTGCGCCTTCGGTGTCGGACGAGTCGAGACTGATCCACGACACCGACGTCGGCATCGATTCTTCGAATTGTGTTGCAGTGACACCCATTCGCACGCCGGAGTCGTTCACCATGTGCGTGATGCGGGCGGCTGGGTAGTTGGGGTCGATGGGCACGAATGCAGCACCGGTCTTCGCCACGGCCCACACGGCCGTGACAGATTCGATCGAACGGGTCAGTGCCAGTGCCACGAAATCCTCGGGGCCGACCCCGCGTTCGATGAGCAGCCGGGCCAGCCTGGACGACCGAGAGTCGATCTCCCGATAGGTGAGCGACCGGGTGCCGCACTCCACCGCTATACCGTCCGGGTTCTTTTCCACCGCCGCGGCGAGCAGAGTCGGCAGCGCGACCGTACGGGCCGGTCGCTGTCGGGTGGGTCGTGCACGGGTAGGCCTGGGGCGGCTCGACCGTCCACCCACTCGGCCGCCCGATTCGGACGGTGTGCCGGTCGATCCATCCGAACTCATCTGAACTATGACTCCTCACCAGTGTTGCCCCGCGCTCGGTCGTGGACGACGCGTCGGCCGATCCGACCGTTCATCGTCCACGACGCGGCGAGCGTTGCAGTTCGCCTCACCTTATCGGGCGGCGGTTCCTATCGACCCGGGCAGACGATGCACCGGAATGTCGACACCGCTCATCTCGGCACCGTCACCGTCGACCGACACGATCGCAACGAGGTCCTCGATGTCCTCGGGTTGCAGTCGATCGACCGCGGCGGCATCTGCTGCGGAGAGGAACGCATGGGTGACCCATTCTGCGGACACGATGTCGGCGGCGTCCTCGGCGGACTCCGCCCGATCGGTCACCAGGGCTGCACCAGCAGTCACGGCAACCACGCCGGCCAGAACCGCTGCAGCGGTGTCGAATCGGGTGGGAACGGCCAGCCGCGAATCGTAGGCCACGGCCCACTCCGTCACTGCGTTCGTCGCCAGTGCAGCGAGTGTTCCGTGGTCGATCGCAGTGCCGTTTTCGACCACGACCAACGCTGGGCTGTCGGGTCCCAGAACCGCCGTTCTGTCCGAATACGTCACCGGCCGCCCAGAACTCGCGGCAATGGCGTCGACGACGTCCGGATGCCCGAGGTGGATGGTCGTGACGGACCCGGCCCAGCTCGGCGCGTCGTCACCGTCCAGGACGAGGACGGATGCGCCTGCCCGCTCCAGAACGTCGGAGGAGTTCGACGGGGCGACCGGAGCCACGGCTCCGCCTGCCTTGGCCACCGCCCACTGCGTCACGGCTGCCGCAACAGTGTCGCTGACGAAGACGGCGACGACGACTCCGGTTCGGACGCCACGTTCGATCAGTACCCGAGCCATCCGTGAGGACTGTTCGTCGAGCTGACGGTAGGTGGTCTCGACTCCGTCCGACGACAACGCGGGCGCGTCGGGATCTGCGTCCACCGTCGAGGTGAGTACCTGGGGCAGGGTCAGGTCCGACCGAACCGGTGCCGCAGTGGAGTCGGCGGTCTGCGGGGTCTCGGTCAATGCCGCCCGCTCGGCGGCGTCGAGAACGTCGATGTCGCCCACGACGACCGCTGGTGTTGTCGCCACTGCACCGGCGATGCGTGCGAATCGTTCCGCCAGCGACGCGACCGTGGACTCGTCGAACAGATCGGCGGCATACACCCATTCGACGTTCAGGGTTCCGGTGCCGCTGTTCCCATCGGCGTGCTGGGTCTCCACCGTGACCTGCAGGTCGAATTTCGCCGTCGGCTCGAAGCCGCTGACGGGTTCGACCACCAGGTTCGGCAGCTCGAAGCGCGCCTCGCCGTGGGGCTCCACCGACAGAACCGTCTGGAACAGCGGGGTGTACCCGGCGTTCCGGTCCGGTGCGATGGTGTCGACGACCCGCTCGAACGGGACGTCCGAATTCGCGAAGGCCCGCAGGTCGGTCTCGCGTAGAGCGGTCAGCAGCTCTGCGAACGTCGCATCCGGGTCCACGTCCGTGCGCAGCGCCAACGTGTTGACGAACATGCCCACCAGTCCGTCGAGCGCCTCGTGCCCGCGCCCGGCGATGGGCGTGCCGACGGCAAAGCTGCGGGAGCCGCTCATCCGCGACAACAGCACCCCGAGAACCGCGTGCAACACCATGAACAGGGTCGCGTTGTTCTCGCGCGCGATCGCGGCGAGCCCGGTGTGTACCGACTCGTCCAGCTCGACACTCACACTGGCTCCGCGCAGGTTGGCGGTAGCCGCTCGCGGCCGATCCCACGGCAACGACACGACCGGGGTGATCCCGCTGAGCTCGTCCGCCCAGAAGGCCAACTGCTGCGACAGAATCGACGTGGGGTCGCTGTCCGAGCCCAGCACCTGCCGCTGCCATACCGCAAAGTCCGCGTACTGCACCGTCAGCGGTTCGGGCGTGTAGTCGGTTCCCGACGCGGCAGCAAGGTACGCAGTCATGACGTCACGGGCCAGTGGTGCCATCGATGCGCCGTCTCCGCTGATGTGGTGCATCACGATGACGAAGACGTACTCGTCCGGGCCGAAGCGGAACAGAGCTCCCCGGACCGGGGGTGCGACGGTGACGTCGAAGCCCTCGTAGACGAGTGCGCGAATCCGTTCAGCGGTGTCGGAGTCGTCGGTCGCGTCGATGGGAGTCAGATCGGGTACGACCGATCCGGCGTCGACGAACTCCTGGTAGGGCGAACCGTTCGCATCTTCCGGGTAGCGCGTGCGCAGTGCCTCGTGGCGTTCCACGGTGCTGGACACGGCGCTCTGCAGTGCCGCGACATCCAGCTCGCCTCGCAGACGGAGCGCCAGCGGCATGTTGTAGGCCCCGGACTCGGGGTCGAGTCGGTTCAGTACCCACATGCGCTGTTGCGCGAGCGACAACGGAACGGTCTGGCCGGCCGGTCGGCGACGCAGCGGCATATCGTTCGCGTCGTCGATGCGTGATTCGGCGCGCGCGGCGAGTGCAGAGACCGTCGAGGCCTCGAACAGGTCTCGGACACCGACCTTCTTCCCGAGCGCAGCCGACACCCGTCCCGCCACTCTTGTGGCGATCAGCGAGTTACCACCGAGATCGAAGAAGTCGTCGTCCGATCCGACCCGCTGCACGCCGAGCAGCTCGGCGAAGATCTCCGCCACGATCTCCTCGACCGGCGTTGCGGGAGCACGGAACTCGCGAACCTCGAACACCGGCTCCGGCAGTGCTTTTCGGTCCAGCTTGCCGCTGGTGTTCAGAGGGAATTCGGCGAGCACCATCACCGTCGCCGGCACCATGTACTTCGGCAGAGCGCCGCCGACGAAGGTGCGTACCTCGGCCGGGTCCAGCGTTCTACCCGGCGCGGGCACCACGTATCCGACGAGCTGGTCGCCGGCACCGGTGGTCGCCACCACGGCCGTGGCCTGGTTGACGTCGGGATGGGCCAACAGTGCGGTCTCGATCTCACCGAGCTCGATCCGCTGGCCACGGAACTTGACCTGGAAATCGGTGCGCCCGATGTACTCCAGGACTCCTGCAGCGCCCGGCCCCGATCGCCATCGGACGAGGTCTCCGGTGCGATACATGCGCTCGCCGGCAGCCGAGAACGGGTTCGCGACGAAGCGGTCCATCGTCAGGTCGACCCGCCCGAGGTATCCGTCGGCGAGCTGCGTTCCCGCCAGATACAGCTCACCCGCGGTCCCTGCGGCAACCGGATGCAGCCTGCCGTCGAGAACGTAGGCCTGGGTGTTCCATTCCGGCGCACCGATCGGGACGGTCGCGCCCTCGTCGGCAGACGTCTCCCAGTACGTCACACTCACTGCGGCTTCGGTGGGGCCGTACAGGTTGTGGATCCCGGCAGAGGTGATCGCGCGGAAGTCCGTCACCGTCTCCGGCGGCAGTGCCTCACCCACCACGTAGACGTGTCGCAACGACCGGCACTGCTCCTCGGTGGCGTACGCGGCGAACACCGTGAGCATCGACGGCACGAAGTCCGTGACGGTGACGCCGTGCCGGGCGATGCGCTCCGCGACGTACGCCGGGTCGCGGTGGCCGTCGGGGGTCGCGAGAACGACGCTCGCACCGACCTGGAGTGGGAGGAAGAAGCCCCACAGTGACACGTCGAACGTCGTCGCCGTCTTCTGCAGGTAGACGTCGTTCTCGTCGAGCGAGTACTGGTCGATCATCCACGCCATCTCGTTGACGATCGCGCGGTGCGGCACCGCGACGCCCTTGGGTCGCCCGGTCGACCCGGACGTGAAGATGACGTAGGCGGTGTTCTCCGGGCGTACCGGTGCCAGTCGGTCGGCGTCGGCCACGGCGTCTGCCGGGTAGGACGCGAGATCGAGGGTGTCCAGTTCGAGAATCGGGAACCGTTCCGGCAGTCCCGTCCGATCGTGGCTGGTCGAGAGAACGGCGACCGGCACCGCGGTGTCGAGGATGTACTCGATGCGCTCGGCCGGGTGGTCCGGATCGATGGGCACGTACGCGCCGCCGGCTTCGATGACGGCGTACATGCCGACCATCAGATCGATGCCTCGCCTCATGCCGAGAGCGACGAGCGACTGCGGGCCGACGCCGAGCGAAATCAGGTGTCGGGCAAGACGATTGACCCGCTCCGAGAACTCGGCGTAGGTCACTGCGGTGCCCTCGTAGAGCACGGCCGTGGCGTCCGGGTTCGCCGCAACCCGAGCCCGGAACGGCGCGGTCAGCATGATGCCCGCGTCGACCTCGTGCGCGGTGTCGTTCCAGGTGTCGATCACGCGGGTTCGTTCTTCCGAGCCGAGCAGATCGATATCGCCGACCGCCGTCGTGGTGTCGGAGACGAAGGTTTCGAGAACACCGACGAGCCGGGACAGGATGGACTCGACGTACGTAGCGTCGAACAGATCGCTGATGTACTTGAGCGTGAACGAGATTCGATCCTCGGCCACGACCAACAACGTCAGTGGGTAGTGAGTGTTGTCGTTCGAGCTCACCGACTCGACGGTCATTCCGTCGATCGCTGCCGCTTGCTGCGTCAGCTCGGCTTCGTCCACCGGGTAGGACTCGAAGATGGTGAGGGTGTCGAACAGATTCCCCATTCCGATCGCCCGTTGGATGTCGACGAGTCCCATGTGATGGTGGTCGAGCAGGTCTGCTTGTTCTCCCTGAATCCGGACCAGGTAGTTCTCGACAGTGTCGGCCGGATCGAATCGAACGCGCACCGGGATGGTGTTGATGAACAGGCCGATCATCGACTCGACGCCTGGAAGAGCAGCGGGACGGCCGGAGACCGTGGCACCGAACACGACATCGGTGCGGCCGGTGATGTGTGCGATCAGCAGGCCGTAGGCCGCTTGCACCAGCGTGTTGACGGTGACGCCGAGCCTGCCACCGAGCGCCACGAGCGACGCGGTGGTCTCGGGATCGACGAATCGCACCGTCTCTGCCGAGCGGGCGGAGATCTCTCGTCCGACACTCGGCGGTGCGACGAACGTCGGCTCCTCGACTCCGGCCAGCGCGGTGGTCCACGCACCGAGAGACACGGCCGGGTCCTGTCGGTTCAGCCATGCCAGGTAGGAGCGATACGAGCGAACCCTCGGCATCGACGAGGTGGAACCACGAGCGGCGTACAGGTACAACAGTTCCTTCATCACCAGCGGCAGAGACCACCCGTCGAGGAGCACGTGATGGTTGGTCATCGCGAGCTTGTAGGTGGTCGGGGTGATTCGCACGAGGACGAAACGCAGCAGCGGTGCAGTGGAGACGTCGAAATGCCGTCGTTGCTCGGCCGCCAGGGCATCGGCGACTGCTGTGCCACGTTCCGGCTCGTCGAGGTGCGACAGGTCCATCGTGGTCCAGGGCAACACGACGTCCTGATGGACGATCTGCACCGTCTCGCCGTCTGCGGTCGCGGTGAACGAGGTACGCAGATTGTCGTACCGATCCAGCAGCGTCTGGGCAGCGTGATGCAACCGTTCGGCGTCCACCTCGCCGGCCAGGTCGAGTACGACCTGCATGGTGTAGACGTCGATCGACGCGTCGGCGAACAACGCGTGGAACAGCAGTCCTTGCTGCAACGGTGACAGCGACCAGATGTCGGTCAGCTGTGGGTAACGCGCCTCGAACGACGCGATGTCGGCCTGCGACAGCGCCACCAGAGGCACGTCCGACGGGGTCAGGCCACCCGAGCCGGGTACCTCGGCGTACGAGGCCAGCGCCGACAACGCCTCGGACCACAGCCCGGCGAGACGCTCGACCGTGTCCGCGGACACGGCTCCGGTCGGGAACGCGAAGCTGGCGCTCAGGACCCCGCCCTCGTCGGTGTCGAGCACGATGGCGTTGATGTCGACGGTCTTGTTCGCGGCCATGTCGGCGTCACCGGGCGCGGAGAGCTCGCCGTCGGCGGCCGGCAACCAGCCGAGCGACTTCATCTCGTCCGGGACCTCGCCGGCGTCGACCCGGCCCAGGTAGTTGAAGCTGATCTGTCCGGTACCGAGTTCGGCCAGTTCCGCAGCGGTCTCCGAGTTCAGGTAGCGGAGCAGTCCCCAGCCCATGCCTCGATCGGGCAGCGCCAGCATCTGCTCCTTGACTGCCTTGACTGCGTCTCCGAGCTGCGACCCTCCCGCGAACGCAGCATCGACGTCGATTCCGGTCAGGTCGAGGCGAACGGGGAACAGACTGGTCAGCCAGCCGACGGTCCGTCCCAGATCAGCTCCGGGAACCACCGCTTCCTCGCGGCCGTGGCCTTCGAGCTGCACCAGTGTTGCCGGTGCAGTGATGCCGCGCTCGGACCGCAGTCTCGTGACGGCCAGAGCGAGCCCGGCCAGCAACCCGTCGCCCACTCCGCCGCGGAAGATCTCCGGAACGGTGGTCAGCAAGGTGCGCGTGACGTCGGGTGTCAGTTCGATGTTCACCCGTTCGAGCGTCGCCACGACATCGACCGCGGGATCGAAGGGGCGGTTGCCCAGCACGGGGTCCTCGGTGTCGGCGATCGAACGCCACAGCGGCAATTCGGCCAGCCGCGCCTCGCTCGCTGCCGCGTCGACCAGTGCATGGGTCCAACGCCGCATCGAGGTCCCGACCTCGGGGAGGGTCGGGGTCACTCCCCCCGACACCTGAGCCCAGGCGGAGACGAAGTCGGGGACCAGGATTCGCCACGACACTCCGTCGATCACGAGGTGGTGCGCCGCCACGGTCAGCGTGCCCGGCACCTCGGGTCCTCGATCGACCCAGACGAGGGCGAGCATGCGACCGGCGGTGGGGTCGAGCGTTCCCACCGCATCGTCGAATACTGTTGCAGCCGAATCGGTATCGGCGCGGGTGAGCAACGCATCCACATCGACGGCTCCGGTGCCCGCAACCTCGAGGCCCCAGCCGCGGTCGTCGTGTACCACGGTGGACCGCAGCACGTCGTGTCGATCGACCACTGCAGTCACCGTGGCGAGAATTCCGGCTCGGTCGATACCGATCGGCAACTCCAGGGTGACGGCCTGATGGAAGCGTGACCACCCGCCGCCGCGCTCGATCATCGCTACACCGAACGGGGGCAGCGGCATCCAACCGACACCGCCGCCGTCGAGTTCCTCGAGCACGACCGCGTCATTGCCCTCACCGACGATCACGGCGACCTCGGCGAGACCGGCAACGGTCTTGCGCTCGAACACATCTCGCGGCCCGAACTGAATTCCCCTGGCCTTGGCGCGAGAGACGAGCTGAATCGAGACGATGCTGTCGCCGCCGAGCGCG
Organism: Rhodococcus sp. 05-2254-5; assembly: GCF_002258575.1. NCBI lineage: Bacteria > Bacillati > Actinomycetota > Actinomycetes > Mycobacteriales > Nocardiaceae > Rhodococcus > Rhodococcus sp. 05-2254-5. The sequence continues at coordinate 48,348 of NZ_NOZG01000020.1, forward strand.
AAGAACGAATCGTCGACCCCGACGGCGTCGAGGCCGAGGACGTCTGCGAAGACCTCGGCAATGATGCGTTCGGTGTCGGTTGTGGCGGTGCGGAATTCGGCATCGCTGCCGAATTCCGGTTCGGGAAGTGCTCTTCGGTCCAGCTTGCCGTTCGGCCCGAGTGGCAGGGCACCGAGCACGATGAGCCCGGCCGGAACCATGTATTCCGGAACCAGGGTCGCAACCGAGGCGGTGACCGCTGTGGTGTCGATCGTCTCCCCGGCGACAGGAACGACGTAGCCGACCAGGAGTTCACCTGCCGACGGCGTCCGGCGCACGAGAACGACGGCTTGGTCGACCGACGGATCTGCAGTCAGCGCGGCTTCGATTTCACCGAGCTCGATCCGCAGGCCTCGGAGTTTGACCTGGAAGTCGGTGCGGCCGAGGTACTCGAGTTCACCGTCGCGCCTCCAGCGCACCAGGTCTCCGGTGCGATACATCCGCGAGCCGGCTGCGCCGTGCGGATCGGCGACGAATCGGTCGGCAGTCAGGTCCGGGCGGCCGAGGTATCCGCGGGCCAGTTGACGCCCGGCGAGATACAGCTCCCCGGGCACCCCGACGGGAACGGGGTGCAGTCGCGCGTCGAGCACCGTCACCCTCGTGTTCCACACCGGTGCGCCGATGGGAACCGACACGGTGTCCGACGGCAGGACATGGTGATACGTGACGTCGACAGCGGCCTCGGTCGGGCCGTAGAGGTTGTGCAGCTCGGTGGCGGGCAGTGCAGTGCGCAGGGCCGAGGCAACCGATGCAGGCAGCGCCTCACCGGAGGCGAACACCGCACGCAGGCCGGTGCAGTTCGACACGCCGTCCGCGGCGGCGAACACGGCCAGCAACGACGGCACGAAGTGCGCGACCGTGACGCCGCGTTCGGCGACGGTGCTCACCAGATATGCCGGATCTCGGTGGCCGTCGGGCACCGCGATGACGAGTTCGGCACCGATCTGCAACGGCCAGAACAGCTCCCACACCGACACGTCGAACGTGACCGGCGTCTTCTGCAACACCTTGTCCTGCTCGGCGAGACGGTATTCGGCCTGCATCCACAGCAGACGGTTGACGATGGCCTCGTGGCTGACCGCAACGCCTTTGGGGCGACCGGTGGAGCCGGAGGTGAAGATGACGTACGCGGTGTCCGCCGGTCGCAGCGGTGCGGTTCGCTCGGCATCGGTCACCGGTGCCGTGGACAGACCTGTCGTGTCGACGGTGTCGACCAGGATTCTGGCGGCGTCGGTCACGAGATCTGTACCGTCGCGCTCGGTCGTGAGCAGCACCACGGGTGCCGCCGTGTCCAGGATGTAGCCGATTCGTTCGGCCGGTAGATCCGGGTCGACCGGAACGTAGGCACCACCGGCGGCGAGCACGGCGTAGATACCCGCCAGCATGTCGATGGAGCGGCGCATGGCCGTCGCCACCACGGTTTCCGGGCCGACTCCCTCGGCGATGAGCAGACGCGCGAGCGCGTTGACCCGCTCGGAGAATTCGCGGTACGTCACCCGATCGTCGAGGAAGCTCGTGGCGGTGTTGTCCGGGGACTCGGCAACTCGGGACTCGAACAGCGACACCAGAGTTGCACCGGGAGCCACCTCGTGCGCGGTGGCGTTCCAGTCCTCGAGGACGCGGGTACGTTCGCCTTCCTCGAGGATGTCGATGTCGCCGACGACTCCGTCCGGTGCGTCGGTCAGCGCGTGCAGTACCCGGACGAGCCGTCGCCCGAGGGAGGCCATGCTGGATTCTTCGAATAGATCTGTGGCGTAGTCGAACTGCACGTCGATTCCGGCGGGAGCACCGCGGTCGTCCGTGTTCTCCCAGAGCGTCACCTGCAGGTCGAATTTCGCGAACGCGCTACCCAGATCGATGCCCTCGACACTCAACCCCGGCAGGGCCAACGTCTGGCGGTTCAGGTTCTGGAACGTCAGCATGACCTGGAAGATCGGGTGGCGAGCCTGTGATCGGTCCGGGGCCAGCTCGTCGACGAGCCGCTCGAACGGCACGTCGGCGTGCCCGAAGGCTCCCAGGTCGGCCTCGCGAACTGCGGCGAGTTGCTCGCGCAACGTTGCCGCGGGGTGCACCGCGGTACGCAGGGCGAGCGTGTTGACGAACATGCCGACGAGCTCGTCCAGATCGGCGTCACCGCGGCCGGCGACCGGGGTTCCGATCGTCACGTCGTCGGTACCCGCCATCGCGCCGAGGAGCACCGCGAGCGCGGTGTGGACCACCATGAAGTTCGTGGCGTTGTTGGCGCGGGCAGCGCGAGCGATGTTCGACTGCAGAGCCTCGTCGATCGAGAAGTTGTATGCCGCACCGCGATACGACGCCACCGCCGGACGCGGCCGGTCGGTCGCGAGGTCGAGCTGTGCCGGGGCACCGGCCAGAGCCGTCGTCCAGTAGGCGAGCTGCTTCGCCAACGGCGAATCGGGGTCGTCCTCGGAACCGAGTACCTCGCGTTGCCACAACGCGTAGTCCGCGTACTGCACCGGGAGTGGTGCCCACTGCGGGTTCTCCCCCGCGGCACGGGCGGTGTAGGCCACCATGACGTCGCGCGTCAGGGGTCCCATCGAGAACCCGTCCGCGGCGATGTGGTGGGCGACGAAGGCCAGTACGTGCTCGGTCTCGCTGACCCGCAGGATCCGGATTCGGACCGGAACAGCTCGGGTCACGTCGAATCCCGCGGACACGAAGTCGCGCAGTGCCTGCTCGATCGAACTCTCGTCGACGTCGTCGACGACAACCGTCACGCCGGCCTCCGCGGTACCGAGTACCACCTGATGGCCTCGTCCGTCGACCTCCGGGTACACGGTGCGCAGAATTTCGTGCCGTGCCAGCACGTCGTGCACGGCGTTGGTGAGTGCATCGACATCGATGCTGCCGGACAACCGAATTGCGACCGGGATGTTGTTCACGGCGGAGGTCGGATCGAATTGGCTCAGGAACCACATGCGCTGCTGGGCCATCGACAGCGGCACCGAGTCCGGTCGTGTTCGAGCCGTCAGTGCCCGGCGCGCACCGGTACCCACCTCGGACTCGATCGCACGTGCGAGCGACTGCACCGTCGGAGACTCGAAGATCGAGCGGACAGGTACCTGAGTATCGAGCGCCGCCCCCAGCCGGGAGACCACCTGAGTGGCGATGAGCGAGTTACCGCCGAGCGCAAAGAAGTCGTCGTCCAGACCCACGCGCTCCACAGCGAGTACCTCGGCGAAGACCGCCGCGACGGCCTCTTCCACCGGATTGGTCGGCGCGCGGAATTCGGCTGTCTCGAACTGCGGTTCGGGGAGCGCCTGTCGATCCAGCTTTCCGTTGACGCCTCGAGGAAGAGTCTCGAGCACGACGAAGGCCGCCGGGATCATGTACGACGGCAGACGTTCGGCGAGTGCACGACGGATGCCGTCCTGATCCAGCGTCACCCCATCGGCGGGCACGAGGTAGGCCACGAGCCGCGCGCCTGATCCCGTGTCCGCGAGAGCGATCACGGCGACGTCGCGAATCTCGTCGAGCGATCCGAGAGCGGCATCGATGTCGCCGAGCTCGATACGGAAACCGCGAATCTTCACCTGGAAGTCGGTGCGCCCGACGTACTCCAATTCGCCTTCGGCGCGCCAGGATACGAGGTCACCGGTGCGGTACAGGCGGCCGCCGGGGGTGAACGGGTCCGCGACGAATCGCTCGGCGCTCAGATCCGGCCGCGCGAAGTACCCGTCGGCCAGCTGCGCCCCCGCGAGGTAGAGCTCACCTGCGACGCCGACCGGAACGGGAGCCAGACGCGAATCCAGCACGTAGACACGGGTGTTCCACTCCGGGCCACCGATCGGAACCGTGGTGCCGTCGACGGTCGTCACCCGATGCGAAGTCACCGAGACCGCGGCCTCGGTCGGTCCGTACAGGTTGTCCAGTCGCGCAGCAGAACTGCGCAGCGCGCGCTCGGCCGTGGCGACCGGCAGCGCTTCGCCGATCGCCAGGATCCGCGTCAGTTGTTCGGGCAGGGTGCCCGCCGACGCCGTGACCAGCGCGTCGAGCACGGACGGCACGGTGTGCAGTGTCGTCACCGATTCCCGGTTCATCAGCTCGACGAGGTAGGCGGGATCGCGGTGACCCTCGGCGTCGGCCACGACGATCGCACCACCGGAGACGGTGGCGACCCAGAACTCCCACACGGACAGGTCGAAGGTGGCCGCGGTCTTGAGCAGTACTCGGTCGGTGCTGCCCAGTCCGTAATGGGCGCTCTGCCACAGCAATTGGTTGACGATGGCGGCATGACTCACCGCGACACCCTTGGGGCGGCCGGTGGATCCGGACGTGAAGATGACGTACGCGGTGTTCGCAGGCCGCAGCGGCGAGGTGCGCTCACTGTCGGTGACGGGCGCGTCCGAGACCTCTGCGTCGAGCACTCGCGGATCGGTGTCGACCAACAGCACCGGAACCGAGTCGACATCGACACCGTCCCGCGCAGTACTCAGGACCAGAGCGGGAGCAGCTACCTCCAGGATGTAGGCATTGCGGTCCGCCGGCTGATCCGGATCGATGGGCACGTACGCCCCGCCCGCCTTGGCGACGGCATACATCGCGACGAGCAGATCCACCGAGCGCCTGATAGCCAGAGCAACCGTCACCTGCGGGCCGACACCGGCACCGATCAGGACGCGGGCCAACCGGTTGATTCGACGATCGAACTCGCCGTACGACAGTGACTGACCGGCATGGACCACCGCGACCGCGTCGGGCTGCGCCTGCACCTGTCGATCGAACAGCGATACCAGCGACTGCGACGCATCGACATCGTGATCGGTGTCGTTCCACGTGCGGACGATCCGGGTGCGTTCCTCGGGCGAGAGCAGCTCGAGATCGCCGACGACGGCCGACGGGTCCGCGGCCACGGCAGCGAGGAGGCGAACGAACCGGTCGGCAAAACCTTCGACCGTCGCGCGATCGAAAAGATCGGTGGCATAACTGAATTCGGCCGACAGTTCCGCGGGCGAGCCGTCCGGGGCGTAGCGATCCGAGATCGACAGTTGCAGATCGGTTTTCGCGGTCACCGCATCCGCCTCGACGGCACTCACCGTCAGACCCGGCAGCTCGAACGTCGACTCGGCAAGGTTCTGGAAGGACAGGCCTACCTGGAACAACGGGTTGCGTGCCGTCGACCGCACCGGGTTCAGCACCTCCACGAGACGCTCGAACGGAACGTCGGAGTGCGCGAACGCGGCCAGGTCCCGCTCTCGGGCCTGAGCGAGCAACTGGCGGAAGGTCATCGACGATTCGACCGACGACCGGAAGACCAGGGTGTTGACGAACATACCGATCATCGAGTCCAGAGCCCGCTCACCGCGGCCGGCGATGGGCGTTCCGACCGCGATGTCCTCGGAACCGGACAGGCGTGCGAGCAACACGGCGAATGCCGAGTGCACCACCATGAACAACGTTGCCTGCTCGGTACGTCCGAGTTCGGCGAGAGCAGCGTGCGTGCCGGCGTCGACGGTGAACCGCACGGCATCGCCGCGGAAACTCTGCGCAGGCGGGCGCGGGCGATCGGTGGGCAGCACCAGCTGATCCGGCAGCTCGGCGAGCGTATCCTTCCAGAACGACACCTGCCGCGCTGCAACCGAATCGGGATCCGATTCGGTGCCGAGTACGGTTCGCTGCCACAGCGCGAAGTCGACGTACTGCACCTCGAGTGGCTCCCAGTCCGGAGCCGTCCCTGCAGATCTCGCGGTGTATGCGGTCATGACGTCGACGGCCAGCGGGCCCATCGACGCGCCGTCGGCCGACACGTGGTGGACGACGAAGGCCAGGACGTGCTCGTTCTCGTCGACGCGGAACACGCGCGCGTCGACCGGTACCTCGACGGTGACGTCGAAGCCACGCGTGAAGAATTCGGTCACGGCGGTGACGACGTTCGCACCGGCCACGTCTCGGACGGCGAGGTCCATCGGTACCTCGGACGCCGACAACACCTGCTGGAACGGGCCCTGTGCCGAGTCCGGGTACCGGGTACGAAGAGACTCGTGGCGCTCGACGACATCGCGCACCGCCGACTGCAGCGCAGCGACGTCGAGCTCACCCGACAACCGCACGGCGAACGGAATGTTGTCCACCGACGACGTCGTGTCGAACTGGTTGAGGAACCAGTACCGCTGCTGCGCAGGCGAGAGCGGCGGGTGCTCGGGACGCGGACCCGCCACGAGTGCAGCTCGTCCCCCCGAACCGACAGCGCTCTCCACGTGCGCCACCAGTGCGGCCACGGTCGAGCTCTCGAACAGCGCCCGCACCGGGACCACCGTGTCCAGGGCCGCGCCGAGCCGCGAGACCACCTGGGTGGCGATCAACGAGTTACCGCCCAGGGCGAAGAAGTCGTCGTCCAGTCCCACTCGCTCGAGGTGCAGGACGTCGGCGAACACTCCGGCGACGATCTCTTCGACCGCGGTGGTGGGTGCGCGGAATTCCCGGGCCTTGAACACGGGTGCGGGAAGCGCGGCGCGATCCAACTTGCCCACCGGGGTCAGTGGAACGGTGTCGAGAACGATGATCGACGACGGGATCATGTAGGCGGGCAATGATTTTCCGACGAAGGCGGTCAGCTCGTCGACGTCGACGACCGAACCACGCGTCGGCAGCACGTAGGACACGAGGGTGGTGACACCCGAGGGCAGTTCGTGTCCGAGTGTGACGGCGAAGTCGACCTCGGGAACAGCGGTGAGCGCGGAGTCGATCTCGCCGAGCTCGATACGGAACCCGCGCACCTTGACCTGGAAGTCGGTGCGGCCGACGAACTGCAGCTGCAGGTCGTCCGTCCATCGCACGACGTCGCCGGTGCGGTACATCCGTGCGCCGTCGATGCCGTACGGATTGGCCACGAAGCGCTCGGAGGACAGACTCGGCCTACCGAGATAGCCGCGAGCGAGCGCACCGCCCGACAGATACAGGTCACCCGCGACACCGGTCGGAACCGGTTCGAGCCTGGAATCGAGGATGAGCACGGACATGCCGTGAATCGGTCGACCGATGGTGATCGGCTCGCCGGGCGTCAACTCGGCGAAGCTCGAGATGATCGTGGTCTCGGTCGGTCCGTACCCGTTGAAGTACTTCCGGTCCCCTGCCCACCGGGCGAGGAGTTCGGGAGTGGTCACGTCGCCGCCCACCGAGAGCACCTCGAGCGAATCGATCCCGTGGGGATCCATCGTGCCGAGCACCGCGGGCGTGATGATCGTGTGAGTGACCCTCTCCGCCTTCAACAATTCGGCCAGTTCGGTGCCGCCGAGAATCGATGCCGGTACCACCACCAACGTCGCGCCGACGGAGAACGCCGCCATCCACTCCAGAACCGACGGATCGAAGTTCGGCGAGCAGACGTGGAGGAACCGCGAGGCCGGTTTCAGGTGATAGAGATCGGTTGCTGCGTCGAGGACGCCGCCGAGTCCGGCGTGCGTGACGACGACGCCCTTCGGCTTGCCCGTCGAGCCCGAGGTGTAGATGACGTAGGCGGGGTTCTGGAACGTGACGGGTCGCAGGCGGTCGGCGTCGGTGACCGGCTCGGCAGAGCGGGTGCGGACCTCGGCCACGAACTCGTCGTCGTCGACGCTCAGCCAGGCCAGGTCCTGCTGTCCGCCGGCGAGCCGATCCGAGTGTGCCCGGGTGGTCAGGCCCAGTAGGGCCTCGGAGTCCGAGACCATGTGGGCGACGCGATCCTGCGGATACGTCGGGTCGACGGGTAGGTGCGCGGCCCCCGATTTCGCCACTGCCCAGACCGCGAGCACCATGAAGTAGGAGCGTTGGAACCCCAGAGCCACAACGGATTCGGGGCCGGCCCCGCGCTCGATGAGCACCCGGGCGAGCTGCGAGGACGTCGCATCGAGTTCGGCGTACGAGATCGAGCGGCCCTCGTAGCGAATCGCGGTCGCCGACGGGTCGAGTGCGGCTCCGGCAGCGAAGATCTCGGCCAGAGTGCCGCCGGCCAACACGTCGTCACCGTGGACGTGGGTGAGCCGGTCGTATTCGTCGTCGTAGAGGATGGACAGATCGCCCACCGGGGTGTTCGGTGTCGCCACGATCGCTTCGAGCAGCCAGCGGAAACGTCGCGAGAACACCTCGATCGTGTTCTCGTCGAACAGGTCTCGCGCGTAGAGGAAACCGGCGGACAGACCGGTGCCGTCGGCCTTCTCGTGCAGCGTCAGCGACAGGTCGAACTTGGCGGTGTCGACCTCGACGTCGACCGCCGAGACCGTCAGATCGGGAAGGTGGAATTCGCTCGGCGGCAGGTTCTCGAACGCGATCGCCACCTGGAACAGCGGGTGCCTGGCCGTCGTTCGCTCGGGTTCGAGCAGATCGACGAGCCGCTCGAAGGGGATGTCCGCGTGTGCGAATGCATCGAGGTCGACGTCCCGGACGTGGCCGAGGAGGTCGGTGAATCCCTTGCTTCGATCGACCGAGGTGCGGAGCACCAGGGTGTTGACGAACATGCCGATCACGTCGTCCAGGACGGCCTCGCCGCGGCCTGCGACGGCGGTACCCACCGCAACGTCGTCCGAGGTGGACATGCGAGCCAGGAACAGCGCGAGAGCACCGTGGAGCACCATGAACAGGGTGGTTCCGGTCGACCGGGCCAGATCGTCGAGCGAGGCACGCAGATCCGCATCGATGTCGAACTGGAACCGCCCGCCCGAGTACGACTGCACCGCAGGACGCGGCCGGTCGTACGGCAGGGTCAGCTCACTGGGCAGGTCCGCCAGGGCCGAACGCCAGTAGTCCGCCTGTGCTGCCATCAGGCTGCTCGGATCCGCGTCGTCGCCGAGCACGGCGCGCTGCCACAGCGCGAAGTCGGCGTACTGCACCGCCAGCGGCGTCCACTGCGGAGCGTCGCCGGCCACACGAGCGAGGTAAGCCGTCATCACGTCGCGGGTCAGCGGTCCCATGGACCACCCGTCTGCGCTGATGTGATGAACCACGACGACCAGCACGTACTCGTCGTCGGTGACCTGGAACAGTTTCGCGCGCAGGGGAATCGACTGGGTGACGTCGAATCCTTCGGAGGCGAACGCGATCAGGTCGGCCACCGCACCGTCGGCGGACGGTGTGGTGGGTGTCAGGTCCGGTGCCACCGATTCGGCAGGCAGGATCACCTGATGCCCCGCTCCGTCCACACTCGGGTAGACGGTGCGGAGTGCTTCGTGCCGGTCGAGAACGTCGACGACCGCTGCGTTCAGGGCCGCAGTGTCGAGTGCTCCGGTGAGCCGGATCGCCACGGGGATGTTGTTGACCGCCGATTCGGGCTCGAATCGGTTGAGGAACCACATCCGCTGCTGGGCGAGAGAGAGAGGAATTCGTTCGGGGCGTTCCTGCGGCACCAGAGGCGCGGAGACTCCGTGGCCGACGTGGCTTTCCAACGCAGCAGCCAAGGCTGCCACCGTGCCTGCCTCGAACATCGTTCGGACGGGCACCGTCGTGCCCAGCTCGGCACCGAGCCGTGCGGCGACCTGAGTGGCGACGAGCGAATTGCCGCCGAGCGCGAAGAAGTCGTCGTCCACACCGACTCGGTCGAGTCCGAGGACCGCGCCGAACACGTTCGCGACGATCTCTTCGACCGGATCGGACGGTGCTCGGTAGGGCGTTGCCTCGAATTCCGGATCGGGCAGCGCTTTTCGATCGAGCTTGCCACTTCCGCCGAGAGGGAACTCGGCCAATTCCACGACGGTGGTCGGCACCATGTACTCGGCCAGACGTCCACGTAGCGCGGTGCGTACCCGGTCCAGATCGACCGGGCCTTCGGTGGGGACGACGTAGGCAACCAGTTGTTCTCGTCGCACGAGCACCACGGCCTGAGCGATCTCGGGAAGATCCAACAGAGCCGATTCGATTTCGCCGAGTTCGATACGGAGACCACGCAACTTCACCTGGAAGTCGGACCGGCCCACGTACTCCAACTCACCGACGGGCAGCCACCGCACCACGTCGCCGGTTCGGTACATCCGAGCACCGTCGACCGCGAACGGATCGGCAACGAAGCGATCCGCGGTCAGATCGGGTCGGCTCACGTATCCCCTGGCGAGCTGGACACCCGAGAGATAGAGCTCTCCCGACACCCCGACCGGAACCGGCCGCAACGACGAATCCAGAACGCGCACATCGGTGTTCCACACCGGTGAACCGATCGGCACCACGGCTGTGTCCGCGTCGGAGACCGCGTGATAGGTCACGTCGACAGCAGCTTCGGTCGGGCCGTACAGGTTGTGCACCGACACCTGTGGGAGTGCGCGGCGCAGCGACTGTGCAGTAGCAGGCGCAAGCGCCTCCCCCGAGGCGAACACCGTACGCAGCGACGCTCCCGCGTCGGGCCTACGCAGCGCCTCCGGTGTGAACACCGACATCATCGACGGCACGAAGTGCACTACCGAGACATGTTCGCGTGCAATGACATCGAGCAGGTACGACGGATCCCGATGACCCTCGGGAACCGCGACGACCACCGATGCGCCGACCTGGAAGGCCCAGAAGAACTCCCACACCGACACGTCGAACGTAGCCGGTGTCTTCTGCAACACCACGTCCTGCGGACCGAGGGGGTACTCGTGCTGCATCCACGACAACCGGTTGACGATCGCCGCGTGCGGTACGCCGACGCCCTTCGGCCGACCCGTCGACCCCGAGGTGAAGATGACGTATGCGAGGTTCTCTGCCCGCAGCGGTGCCGTCCGCTCCGCGTCGGTGACCGGCGCCGACGAGAATTCCGACACGTCCACGGTATCGATGTCGACCGTCTCCACGCCGGGGAACTCGACGTGATCTCGGGTGCTCGAGAGCACCCGTACCGGCGAGGCCGTGCTCACGATGTACTCGTTGCGCTCCGACGGCTGAGCCGGATCGATGGGTACGTACGCAGCACAGGCCTTGACGATCGCGTACATACCGACGAACAACTCGATACTGCGGCCGACTGCGAGACCGACCGTCGAATCGGTCCCGACACCCACCGACAACAGGTACCGCGCCAGGCGGTTCGCGCGCGCATCGAGCTCGGCGTACGTCAGCCGAACGTCCTCGAACACCAGTGCCTGCGCGTCGGGGGTCTGCTCGACGCGACCATCGAACTGCCCCACCAACGTTGTTCCGCTGGTGATCTCGTGCGCCGGTCCCGAACCGAACGTCAGCACCGACTCCCGCTCGACCGAGTCGAGCAGGTCGATTTCTCCGACGGCTGCAGCGGGCGCTGCGGTGATCGCACGAAGAACACGAACGAACCGCTCTCCGAATCGAGCCATCGTCGATTTGTCGAACAGGTCCGCGGCATAGGTCAGGGCGACGGTCAGGCCCGCGGGCTCGGAGCCGGCCGGTGCCGAATCCCACAGCGTCACCTGCAGATCGAACTTGGCCAGGTCTGCCTCGTAGTCGACCGCTGCGATGGTCAGGCCGGGGAGCTCGACCGAGGTTCGATCCAGGTTCTGGAACGTCAACATGACCTGGAACAGCGGGTGGCGTGCCTGCGAGCGCGCCGGGGCCAACACGTCCACCAGACGCTCGAAGGGCACGTCGGCGTGCGAGAACGCAGCGAGGTCCACCTCCCGGATCTCGCGCAGCAGATCGTCGAACGACGTCCGTGGATCGACTTCGGTGCGCAGCACCAGTGTGTTGACGAACATGCCGACGACGTCGTCGAGGGCCGCGTCTCCACGGCCGGCGACCGGCGTACCGATACTGATGTCGTCGGCGGCCGCGAGCTTGGCCAACAGCACGGCCAGCGCGGCGTGCACGACCATGAATGTCGTTGCGTTGTGGTCTCTTCCGAGCTTCTCCAGCGCGCGGACCAGTTCGGCGTCGATCTCGAACGTGTGCGTGCCGCCGTTGGTCGTGGCGACCGCCGGGCGGGGACGGTCGGTGGGTAGCTCCAACTGGTCGGGTGCGCCGCCGAGTCGGTGCCGCCAGTAGTTCTCCTGCGCCGAGATCAGAGATTCCGGATCGTCCTCGCTGCCGAGGACGGCCCTCTGCCACAGCGTGAAGTCGGCGTACTGCACCTCCAGCGGAGTCCACTGTGGTTGCTGCCCGTTGGTGCGCGCCACGTATGCGGCCACCACGTCTCGGGTCAGCGGGCCCATCGAGAATCCGTCGGCCGCGATGTGGTGCACCACGAACGCGAGCACGTGCTCGGTCTCGGCCGTCTCGAGAAGCACCGCCCGGAAGGGCAGCTGTACCGCCAGATCGAAGGGCCTGAGCGCGAACTCGAGCAGCACGGCGGGAACGTCGGCATCGGTTGCCGTCGCGCGCTCCAATTCCACTGCCACCGAATCGGATTCGAGTACTTGTTGGAAGCCGATGCCGTCGTGATCGGGGTAGACCGTCCGCAGCGACTCGTGCCGGTCCAACACGTCGATCAAGGCCGCCTGCAGGGCGGTGAAATCGAGTTCGCCGCTCAACGCGATGGCGACCGGGATGTTGTTGACAGCCGAGTCCGGCTCGAATCGGTTGAGGAACCACATCCGTTGCTGGGCCAGCGACAGTGGCACACGTTCGGGCCGCTGCTGCGCCACCAACGGAGGTCGCGCGTGCGTCGAGCCTGCGGCATCGACGGCCGCGGCGAGTTCGGCGACGGTCGGTGCGTCGAAGAACGACCGCACATCCACTGCTGTGCCCAGTTCCGCGTTGACTCGCGCGATCACGCGGGTCGCGTTGAGCGAGTTTCCGCCGAGGACGAAGAAGTCGTCGTCCACGCCGATACGGTCCATCCCGAGCACCGTCTCGAAAATTGCCACCATGGCCGTCTCGGTGTCGGTGCCCGGGGCTCGGTATTCGCGTACGAGCGAGGCGAAATCGGGCGCAGGCAAGGCTTTTCGGTCCAGCTTGCCGCTGGCGTTCAGCGGGAATTCGTCCAGCACGACGAACACCGACGGCACCATGTACTCGGGCATGCGCCGGCGCACCGCATCGGCCAGGCCGTCGTGATCGATATCGGGCTCGGTGCTCACGACATAGCCGACGAGCTGCTCGCCCAACTGCGCCTGCGAGTGGTCGGCGTGAACGAGTACTGCAGCCTGGGTCACCTGCGGCTCGGCGAGCAGCGCCTGCTCGATCTCGCCGAGTTCGATACGGAGGCCACGCAGTTTGACCTGGAAGTCGGTGCGGCCGATGTACTCGATCTGGCCGTCGGCGCGTCGGCGCACCAGGTCGCCGGTGCGGTACATCCGGTCCCCCGGCTCACCGAACGGGTCGGCGACGAATCGATCGGACGTCAGGTCCGTGCGTCCGAGGTATCCGCGAGCGAGCTGCACGCCCGCGAGATAGAGCTCTCCCTCGACTCCCCGGGGTGAGCGCCGCAGACCCTCGTCGAGCACGTAGAGGTCGGTGTCGTCGACGGCAGCGCCGATCGGTACCGAGCCGTCCTCCACCTGCTGGGTTCGGTAGTACGTGACGTCGACGGCTGCTTCGGTGGGACCGTACAGGTTGTGCAACTCGGCACCGGAGATCGCGTGGAACGCGTTGACGGTTCGCGCCGGCAGCGCCTCACCGGAGGCGAACACCATGCGAAGCGAATCGGCCTGTGCTGCGGTGGGTTCGGCAACGTAGACCGACAGCATCGACGGTACGAAGTGGGTCACCGTCACGCCGTGTTCAGCGATGACGCGGGCGAGATAGGCGGGGTCGCGGTGCCCGTCGGGCTCGGCGATCACCAGTGTCGCGCCGATCTGCAACGGCCAGAAGAACTCCCAGACCGACACGTCGAACGTGAACGGCGTCTTCTGCAAGACGACGTCGGCCGGGGTCATCGTGTATTCCCGCTGCCGCCAGGAAATATTGGCGACGATCGCGCGGTGGCCCACCGCCACGCCCTTCGGCCGCCCGGTCGAACCGGACGTGAAGATGACGTACGCGAGGTCGTCTTCGCCGAGGGTGCCGAGCCGGTCCGCATCGGTGATGCGCCCTGCAGTCACGCCGGAGACGTCGACGGCATCGACGAGCAGAGTCTGCGTGCCGTCCGGCAACTGCGGCAGGTCCTCCGATGTCGTGAGCACCAGAACCGGTCGCGCGGTATCGAGGACGTAGGCGAGTCGATCCACCGGGTGCTCGGGGTCCAACGGAACGTAGGCACCACCGGCTGCCGAGATGGCGTACATACCCACCAGCAGATCGAACGAGCGGCGGATCGACAGCCCCACCGTCGAATCCGGGCCGACTCCCCGCTGGATCAGAACCCGGGCGAGGCGTTCGACCGACTCTGCGAACTCGGAATAGGACCGACTCTCGCCGCCGAACACGAGCGCGGGTGCGTCCGGTGTGCGCTCGGCCTGATCGGCGAACAGGGTGTAGAGGGTGGTTGCCTCGGGTTCGGCCGGGCTCGACGCCGAGTCGTCGTCACCGAGAACCGTCGCGGCATCGGAGACCACCGACGAGACCACGGCGTCGAGACCACCGTCGGTGGCCTCGATAAGGCCGGGAACGGTGTTGGACAGCACGACCGGGACCAGCGCGTCCGGGCCGAGAACCCCACCCATGGCCGTGTCGAGGGTGGTGATCTCCTCGTCCAACCGGGCGTAGGTCAACTCCGTGCCGAGGTGCGCGAGCGCCACGCGGTCCGGTTCGACCGCAGCGACGCTCCGAACCAAGCGCGGAAGGTCCTCGACCGTCAATGCTGCCTCGCGTCGACGTCCAACCGCCATCTAACTTTTCCTCCTGATCGATCCACGTGCACAACCGGCGAGCTCGGCTTTCGTCACGACGACGCGATCACCGACTCCGCCCGTTGGATCAACGATGCCAGAGCGGTCGACAACCCCTCTGCACCGAGGGCGGGCAAGATGCCCGGAATCAGTGCGGACAGCGTGACCGTCACCAGAGCCTGCGGCTTCATCGCCGCGCCCATCGTCGCCGACATCTGCGTCAATTTGGCGTTCAGGGCCGCAAAATCGACACTCGTCGATTCGTGCTCGAGCGCCACCGCATCGGGCGCGGTCGCCGCTGCGTCGGCAATCAACTGCGGTAGGTCGTCGACCGTCTTCGGCTTGGCGCGCGGCGCGAACTCGGCCTTCTCCTCGTCCGTGAGGATGTCGATGGATCGCAGCACCACCTCGGGATCGGAGACGACCGTCCGCAGAATCTTCGACAGCCGCTCGGCGAACGTCGCTATCGTCGATTCGTCGAAGATCGACGTCGCGTAGGTGAACGTCGCCTCGATGTCCTGCAGCGCTCCGGTCTCGTCGAAGTTCTCGACGGCGGTCAGCTGAAGGTCGAACTTCGCCTGATCGTCGCCTGCCGGCAGCGCCTGCACCTGCAGGCCCGGCAACTCGAACGTGCCCGTCGCATGGTTCTGGAACGTCAACATCGCCTGGAACAGCGGTGTGTAGGCACTCGACCGAGCGCGGCCGAGCGCATCGACCAGCCGCTCGAACGGAACGTCCGCGTGGCCGAACGCCGCGAGGTCCTTGTCCTTCGCCTGACGTACCAGGTCCAGGAACGTGCCGTTCGGATCGATCTGCGTGCGCAGCACCAACGTGTTGACGAACATGCCCACCAGGTCGTCCAGTTGCTCCTCGCCGCGTCCTGCGGTCGGGGTGCCGATGCTGATGTCCGACGAGTTGCTCAACCGGCCCAGCAGAACCGCGAACGCGCTGTGCACCACCATGAACGTCGTCGCCGCATGCTCGCGGGCGATCTTCTCTATGGCCGACGCCACGTCGGAACCGAACGTGAAGCCGTACGACGCGCCTTCCATGGTCGGTCGAGGTGGCCGTGGGCGATCGAGCGGCAGTGCCAGTTGTTCCGGCGCTCCCGCCAGCTCGGCGGTCCAGTAGGCCAGCTGCTTCGCCAGCGGACTGTCCGGGTCGTCCTCGCGGCCGAGTACATCACGCTGCCACAGCGCGAAATCGGCGTACTGCACCGGCAGCGGTGCCCACGACGGCATCTCCCCCGCCACCCGAGCGGTGTAGGCGACCATGACATCGCGGATCAACGGCCCCATCGAGAACCCGTCGGCGGCGATGTGGTGAGCCACCACGGCGAGGACGTGTTCGTCGTCGCCGACCTGCAGCAGCGCAGCCCGGACCGGGACGGTCTTCGTCACGTCGAATCCCGCACCGAGGACGTCTGTCAGGCGGGACACCACGGCGTCCGGTGCCACCTGTTCGGGTTCGAGATCCACCCCGACGTCGGCGACGCCACCGATCTGCTGCACCGGGCCGTCGACCGAATCGGGGTAGGCCGTCCGCAGAATCTCGTGGCGACCGAGCACATCGTCGAACGCGCCGCGGAGCGAGGCAATGTCGAGGGCACCGGTCAACCGCACCGCAACGGGGATGTTGTACGCGGACGAGCCCGGGTCGATGCGGTTGATCGTCCACATCCGTTCCTGGGCGATCGACAGGGGTAGTCGATCGGGACGCTCGCGCACCGTCAGTTCCCGGCGGGCACCGCCGCCGACGAGCGGCGCGATGTGTGCAGCGAGGCCCGCCACCGTGGACGCCGCGAACACCGATCGCACGGGAATCTGCGCGTCGAGAGCCTGGCCGAGGCGCGAGACCAGTTGAGTTGCGATCAACGAGTTTCCGCCGAGGGCGAAGAAGTCGTCGTCCAGCCCCGCGCGGTCCAGCCCGAGCAGTTCGGCAACGGTCGTCGCGACGATCTCCTCGATCGGGGTGACCGGTGCGCGGAACTCGGTGGCCTCGAAGTGCGGCGCGGGCAGCGCCTTTCGGTCCAGCTTTCCGTTGGCATTGAGCGGTAGCGCTTCGAGCACCACGAATGCCGCAGGCACCATGTACGACGGAACGAGATGCGAGAGTTCGGATTCGACGTGCGCGACATCGACGACCTCCCCGGCCCGGCCGACGACGTAGGCCACCAACTGGTCACCCATGGACTCGCCGCTGTGCACCACGACGGCCGAATCTGCCACTGCCGGCTGCGACCGCAGGGCCGCTTCGATCTCACCGAGCTCGATGCGGAATCCGCGAATCTTCACCTGGAAGTCGGCCCGATCGATGTACTCGAGGTGCGCCGGGGCCGGCGTTCCGTCGACGACGGGCACACGCCAGCGCACCAGGTCGCCGGTGCGGTACATCCGAGAACCGTTCGCGTCGAACGGATTGGCGACGAATCGCTCCGACGTCAGGTCCGCGCGCCCGAAGTAGCCGCGCGCCAGCTGCGCGCCGGCCAGGTAGAGCTCGCCGCTGACACCCGCAGGCACCGGATGCAACCGCGAGTCCAACACGAACACCGTCGTGTTCGCCTCGGGAACACCGATCGGCACCGCGGTCGTATCGGCGTCCGTCACCGCGTGCGCGGTCACCGACACCGCTGCCTCGGTCGGCCCGTACAGGTTGTGCAGGTCGGTCGATCCGTTCCGCTTGCGGAACTCCTGTGCGACGGCAGCGGGCAGTGCCTCACCGATCGCCAGCACCCGCCGCAGGCTCGGCGATACCTCGCCCGCGGCGACGGTGCCGAGCATCGACAGCATCGACGGCACCAGGTGCAGTGTCGTCACCGACTGCGTGCGAATCAGTTCCAGCAGGTAGTCGGGGTCACGATGACCGTCGGCCTCGGCCACGACGAGCCGTCCGCCGGAGGTCAGCTGCGACCAGAACTCCCACACCGACAGGTCGAACGTCGCTGCGGTCTTGAGCAGCGCTGCGTCGGTCTCGTCGAGTGCGTACTCCGCACGCAGCCAGTTCAGCTGGTTGACGACGGCACCGTGCGAGACCGCAACGCCCTTCGGACGACCGGTCGATCCGGACGTGAAGATGACGTACGCGGTGTTGGCTGCGGTGAGCACCCCGGTGCGTTCGGACGCGCCAACCGGAGCACCCGAGTAGGCATCGGCGTCGAACCGGGCCAGATCCACGATCGGGGCAGCATCGGTGATCTCGGCACCCACATCGCCGGAGATCAGAATGCACGCAGGAGCGGCTGTCTCGAGAACCAACGCGTTGCGCTCGGCCGGCTGGTCCGGATCGATCGGAACGTACGCCCCGCCTGCCGTCGAGATGGCGTACATGCCGACGAGGAGATCGACCGAGCGTCGAATGGCAAGGCCGACAGGCACTTCCGGCCCGACACCCATGCCGATCAGGTGCCGCGCGAGCTGCGAGACCCGCTCGGCGAACTCTCCGTACGTCACCACGCCGTCGTCGTGGACGAGTGCGACTGCAGCGCGGTCGCGTTCGGCGGCTGCACCGAACAGATCGGGCAGGGTCGTGTGTTCCACGACACCGAAATCGTGAACCGTGTCGTTCCAGTCCTCGACGATCGCAGATCGCTCGCCGTCCAGCAGCACGTCGAGATCGCCGATGGGTGTCGACGGCGACGCCACGACGGCGGCCAGCACGGCCTCGAAGCGGGCCACGAGTGAACGGGCGGTGCTCTCGTCGAACAGATCCGTCGCGTAGGTCAGCAGGGCATCGAAGCCACCTGCCGCGCCGTCGCCCTGCTGGGCATCGGACACGATCAGATGCAGATCGAACTGGGAGTTGCCGGTCTCGGTGTCGAGCGCCGAGATTTCCAACCCGTCGAGCTCGAACTCGCGGCGAGCGAAGTTCTGGAACGAGAAGCCGACCTGGAACAGCGGGTGCCGAGCCGTCGAGCGCGTGGGGTTGACCACGTCGACGAGCCGCTCGAACGGGATGTCCGAGTGGGCGAACGCCTGCAGATCGGTTTCACGCGCGGCGTCGAGGAGATCACCGAAGGTCGCCTCGCCCGGAACATCGAGTCGCAACACCAGGGTGTTGACGAACATGCCGACGAGGTTCTCGATCTCGGCCTCGCCGCGACCTGCGATGGGTGTACCCACGACGATGTCCGAGGACCCCGAGATCCGCGAAAGCAGCACTGCGAAGGCCGCATGCACGGCCATGAAGACGGTCGCGTTGTGCGCGCGGGCCAGTTCTGCGAGACGCGCGTGCGCGTCGACGTCGATTCGGAAATCGATGCGATTGCCGCGGAACGTCTGGCTCGCCGGACGCGGGCGATCGAGAGGTAGCTCGATCTGCTCGGGCAACTCCGACAGCGCGGCAGACCAGTATCGAATCTGTTGCGCTGCAATCGATTCGGCGTCGCCCTCGGAGCCGAGAACGTCGCGTTGCCAGAGCGCGTAGTCGGCGTACTGCACCGGCAGCGGAGCCCATGCGGGATCGGAATGCCGGGTACGGGCGGCATAGGCCGTCATGACGTCGGTCGACAACGGCATCATCGACAGACCGTCGGCGCTGATGTGATGGACCACCATCGCCAGCACGAACTCGGTGTCGGAGACTCGGAACAGCGAGGTCTTCAACGGAACCTCTGCGGTCACGTCGAACGTCGACGCCAGCAGCTCCAGCACCCGAGCGGTCACCGATTCCGCGTCGGTGTCGATCACGTCGAGAGTCGTCGGCACCTGGGACATCGGCACGACCACCTGATGCGGTCCCTCGGGCGAATCCGGGTACACCGATCGCAGTGTCTCGTGCCGCTCGATGACGTCCGAGACCGCGCTCTGCAACGCGCCGACGTTCAGATCGCCGCTCAGGCGCAGAGCGAACGGGATGTTGTACGCCGTCGAGTCCGAGTCGAACCGGTTGAGGAACCACATCCGCTGCTGCGCGAGCGACAGTGGAACTCGATCGGGACGAGGCCCTGGCACCAGCGCCGGCCGCGCGCCCGAGCCCTGCTCGACCCTCGCGGCGAGTGCCGCGACCGTCGGGGCCTCGAACAATGCCCGAACCGGGACCGTCGTGTCGGCGGAGGCACCGAGTCGGGACACCACCTGGGTGGCCACCAAAGAGTTGCCGCCGAGTTCGAAGAAGTCGTCGTCGAGACCGACCCGGTCGAGACCGAGGACGTCGGCGAAAAGCTCGGCGACCATGGACTCGATCGGAGTCGTCGGTTGCCTGAACTCACGGGTTCGTGCGGCCGGTTCGGGCAAGGCTCGCCGGTCCAGCTTTCCGTTGGTGGTCAACGGAATTGCGTCGAGCACCACGAACGCCGACGGGACCATGTACTCGGGGAGCTGCTCGGCCACCGACGCACGGACGGCGTCGACGTCGATCGTGGAACCGGTTGCGGGCACCAGGTAAGCAACAAGGCGCGCGGCACCGGGAGCGTCCTCGCGCACGATCACCGCGGCTTGTCCGACGGCCGGAGCCGACAGAACCGACGATTCGACTTCGCCCAGTTCGATGCGGAAGCCGCGGATCTTGACCTGATCGTCTGCGCGACCGACGAATTCGAGCTCACCGGTGGGCGACCACCGGGCGACGTCGCCGGTGCGATAAAGCACGGAACCGTCGCCTGCGAAGGGATCTGCCACGAATCGTGTCGCCGTCAGGTCCGGCCGACCCAGGTATCCCCGCGCCACCTGACCGCCCGAGACGTACATCTCTCCCGGGACACCCGCCGGCACGAGGCCGAGTCGCGCATCCAACACGTACACGGACAACCCGGAGATCGCCCGACCCACCAGTGACCCCGATGCCTCCGCGGCAGCCTGCGCATCGAGAGCCCGATGCGAGACGTGGACGGTGGTTTCGGTGATGCCGTACATGTTGACCAACTGTGGGGAACGATCGCCGTGCCGATCGAACCAACCGCTCAATCGACGCAGCTCCAACGCTTCTCCGCCGAAGACGACGTAGCGCAGCGCGTACTCGGCAGCACCCGATGCCGTGCGGTCGGCCTGGTCGAACTGGTAGAAAGCAGACGGGGTCTGGTTGAGCACGGTCACGCGTTCGCGAATCAACAACTCGCGCAGCGCTTCCGGCGACCTCGACGTGAAGTAGTCGACCACGACGACGGTGCCACCCGTGGTGAGCGGGCCCCACAGTTCCCACACGGAGAAGTCGAACGCGAACGAGTGGAACAGAGTCCAGACGTCGGCGGGGCCGAAATCGAAGTGCCGCTGGGTGTTCGCCAGCAGGCGGACGACGTTGCGGTGCGGGACGACGACGCCCTTGGGGGTGCCGGTCGAACCCGAGGTGTAGATGACGTACGCAGCTTCTGCGGCCGTCACCGTCGGCAGAACGTCCGTCGCGAACCGGGACTCGTCCGCTGGGGTGTCCATGTCGACCCTGGGCAGTTCCGGCGGTAGCGCGACCTCGACGCCGGTCCAGGTCAGTACCGCGGCGGGACGCGAGTCGGCGAGCACGAACTCGATGCGATCGGCCGGGTACGACGGATCGATCGGTACGTATGCACCTCCGGCCTTGAGCACCGCGAGCAGCGCCACCACGAGATCGGCCGTGCGAGGCAGTACGACTGCGACCGCGGATTCGCGGCCGACACCCTGTGCGACAAGAACTCTCGCCAGTGCCGTCGACTCGGTGTCGATGTCTCCGTACGTGCGCGAGCGACCGTCGAAGACGACGGCGGCAGCGTCCGGGTTCTGCGCGACCCTTGCCGCGAACAGGGAGACGATGGAGTCGGCAGAATCCGCGACCGCCGGTGCGTCCTGGGCGAGGGCGAGAACGTGATCGCGCTCGGCCGTATCCATCACCGGGATGTCCCCGACGGGCTGCTCGGCATCGGTACCGACCGACTCCAGCACGCGGATCAGGCGCTCACCGAAGGCGCGCGCTGTGTCGTCGTCGTAGAGATCACGGGCGAACGTCACGTCGATGGCCGAGCTGCCGTCCGCCTGGTTCTCGGTGAACGTGAACTGGATGTCGAACTTCGCCGTCTCGACGTCGAGATCGACTCCGCGCACGGTCAGACCCGGGAGCTCGAGTTCGGTCTGCTCCATGTTCTGCACGGTCAGCATCACCTGGATCAGCGGATGCCGCGCGGCCGACCTCGGTGGGTCAAGTACCTCGACGAGTCGCTCGAACGGCACCTCCGCGTGCGCGAACGCCGACAGATCGGTGTTGCGCGTACGGGCGAGTAGATCGGTGAAGGCAGCACCGGGATCGATCTCGGTGCGCAGCACGAGGGTGTTGACGAACATACCGATGACGTCGTCGAGTGCCGCCTCACCGCGACCGGCGACCGGAGTACCGATGGCGATGTCGGTTTCGCCCGACAACCGGGAGAGCAACACCGCGAGAGCAGAGTGCAACACCATGAACAGTGAGCTCTGATTGGCGCGGGCTACCGCGCCGAGGCGCGCATGCGTCTGCGCATCGAGCGTCAGCCGAATGTTGCCGCCGCGGTAGGACGACCGATCGGGACGCACTCGGTCGCCGGGGAACGTGCTCTCGTCCGGCAGTCCCGACAGCGTTCGCGTCCAGTGTCGAATCTGGCCGGACACCGGTGAATCGGGATCGCTCTCGGAACCGAGCACGGTCTGCTGCCACAGGGTGTAGTCGGCGTAGCGAACCGCGAGCGGCGCCCAACCCGGTTCGCTGCCTGCACTCCGGGCCGCGTACGCAACCATGAGGTCGCGAGTCATCGGTCCGATCGAGAAACCGTCTGCGGCAATGTGATGTGTGGCCAAGGCCAGCACATGCCGGTTCGAGTCGAGCTCGAGCAGAATGGCGCGGAGTGGGGGTGCGGCCGTGACGTCGAAGCCCTGCACGAAGAACTCGGCCAGGGCGGCGGTGACGTCGTCGGCGGTGACCTTCGTCGGTGCCAGCTCCGGAGCTACCTGCGCTGCGGGGACGATGACCTGAGAGGCCACCCCGTCCACCTCGGGGTAGGCGGTGCGCAGCGATTCGTGCCGTTCGATCACGTCGGCCACGGCAGAGCGCAGCGCGACGACGTCGAGGTCACCGATCAGTTCGATGGCGACGGGCAGATTCTCCGTTGCCGAATCGACATCGAAACGGTTGAGGAACCACATCCGGCGCTGGGCGAGCGACAGCGGAACGAAGTCCGGCAACTCGGTGCGCACCAGAGGAGTCTTTCGTCCCGATCCCGAGAGTTCGTCCAGCTTCGCCGCCAGAGCCGCCACCGTCGACGCCTCGAAGATGGTCCGAACACTGACCGTGGTGTCCGTCGCGGCACCGATGCGCGACGCCACCCTGGTCGCCACGAGCGAGTTACCGCCGAGAGCGAAGAACTCGTCGTCGGCTCCGACGACATCGACGCCGAGCACGTCGCGGAACACCTGCGACACCACGATTTCCGACGTGGTCGTCGGAGCGCGGAAGGCACGCTGCTCGATATCCGGTGCCGGGAGCGCGCGCCGGTCGAGCTTGCCGTTGGCGGTCAGCGGAAGTGCGTCGAGCACGACGGTCGCAGCCGGAACCATGTACCCGGCGAGCGAGCGGGCGGCGAACGCCGTCAGGTCGGCCACGTCGACGGTCGCACCGGAGGCGGGGACCACATAGGCGACCAGTTGATCTCCGGCGACGGCCGTCTGCCGAACCAGCACCACGGCCGACTCCACCGACGGGTGCCGGCGCAGCACGGTCTCGATCTCCCCGAGTTCGATGCGCAAGCCACGCAACTTGACCTGGAAGTCTGTGCGGCCCAAGTACTCCAGGCGCCCGGTGTGAGACGAGGACTCCCGCCAGCGCACCAGATCGCCGGTGCGGTACATGCGAGAACCCGGTTCGCCGAACGGATCCGGCAGGAATCGATCTGCCGTCAGATCCACTCGACCGAGGTAGCCGCGGGCCAGTTGGACTCCGGCGAGATAGAGCTCACCTGCGACTCCGGGAGCAACCGGGGACAGTCGGGAGTCGAGGACGTACGTTCTGGTGTTCCACACCGGAACACCGATGGGAACCAGGTCGACGTCCGCCTCGGACACCTCGTGATAGGTGACGTCGACAGCCGCTTCGGTGGGTCCGTAGAGGTTGTGCAGCGCCACGCCCGGCAGGACGCGTCGGACGCGTTCGCCGACCTCGGCGGGCAGCGCCTCACCGGAGGCGAAGAGAGTCCGCAGCGACGCGGCTGCGGACGACGACTCGGCGGCGACGACGGAGACGAAGACCTCGAGCAACGACGGCACGAAGTGTGCCGTCGTGACCGACTGCGCCTCGATGGTCTCGAGCAGGTACTGCGGGTCTCGGTGCCCGTCCGGCTTCGCGACGACCAGCGTCGCCCCGATCTGCAACGGCCAGAACAGTTCCCACACCGACACGTCGAACGTGACGGGGGTCTTCTGCAACACGACATCGTCGGCGACGAGCTCGTATTCCGACTGCATCCACAGCAGCCGGTTGACGATTGCCTCGTGTGTGACGGCCACGCCCTTCGGCTGCCCGGTCGACCCGGACGTGAAGATGACGTATGCGGTGTTCGTCGGTGCGAGTGCACCGATTCGGTCCGCGTCGGTGATCGGTGCATCGGAGACCCCGGACAGGTCGAGAACGTCGATGTCGATCACGTCGAGCCCGTCGGCATCCACCGAGTCTCGTGACGTGCTCAGTACGCACACCGGTGCCGCGGTGCGCAGAATGTGCGCGATTCGCTCGGCAGGCTGATCCGGGTCGATCGGTACGTAGGCACCGCCCGCCGCGACGATCGCGTGAATTCCGACGAGGAGCTCCACCGAACGACGGGCGGCGATCGCCACGGTGGTCTCGGGGCCGACACCACGATCGACGAGGTACCGGGCAAGACGAGCCACCCGTGCGTCGAACTCGCCGTAGGACACCGACTCGTCACCGAATACCAGTGCGGTTCCGTCGGATTCGACCGACCGCCCGAGGGAGGCCAGCGTCTGCGACCGGTCGACGTCGTGGTCGGTGTCGTTCCAGTCGTCGAGCACGCGCTTGTACTCGACGTCGTCGAGCAGTTCGATGTCGCCCACGACGGTCGAGAGGTTGTCGGCGACGGATTCGAGGACCTTGATCAGACGCTCACCCAGGGTGACCACAGTGGACTCGTCGAACAGGTCGGTGGCGTAGGTGACATCGAACGTCATACCCTGCGCCGCACCACTGGGTCCGAACGATTCGACGAACGTGAACTGCAGGTCGAACAGTGCAACCAGGGTCTCGAAGTCGACGCCCGAGACCGACAGTCCCGGTAGTTCGAGATCCTTCTGCCCCAGGTTCTGGAACGCGAGCACCACCTGCACGAGGGGATGACGTGCCGTGGAACGTACCGGGTTGAGGATCTCCACCAGACGCTCGAACGGAACGTCCACGTGTGCCAGCGCCGACAGGTCGGTCTCGCGAGCATCGGCGAGTACCTGGTCGAACCTGCGCGCGGTGTCGATCTCCGTTCGGAGCACGAGGGTGTTGACGAACATGCCGATCAGGTCGTCGAGCGCCGCCTCACCGCGGCCCGCGACCGGTGTGCCGATCGCGATGTCGGTCTCGCCGGACAGCCGCGACAGCAGTACCGCGAGGCTGGTGTGCACCAGCATGAACAGCGACGCGTTCTCACGTCGGGACGCCTCGATCAGAGCGCGATGCAGTTCTCCGTCGATCGAGAAACGCACCAGCGCACCGCTGTTCGATGCCACCGCCGGCCTGGGACGGTCGGAGGGCACATCGAGCTGATCCGGCAGACCGGCCAACGTCGTCGTCCAGTAATCGATCTGCTGCGAGACCACGGACGTGGGGTCGTCCTCGGAGCCCAGCACCTCGCGCTGCCACAGGCTGTAGTCGGCGTAGTCGACCGGAAGCGGAGTCCAGTACGGCTCCTGGTTCATCGACCGCGCCGCATAGGCATTCATGACGTCGCGAGTGAGCGGGCCGAGCGAGAAACCATCGGCGGCGATGTGGTGCACCACGAACACCAGCAGGTGCTCGGTGGGGCTCACCTCGAACAACCGAGTACGGAACGGGAGGTCCTTCGACAGGTCGAATCCTGTCGTCGCCAGCACGCGCATGGCATCGGCCACCTGATGCGCGGAAATTTCGATCGGCGTCAATTCCGGTGTGGCCGTCTGCGCGTCGACGATCACCTGATGAGCCGTGCCGTCGGTCTCCGGGAACACCGTCCGTAGAGACTCGTGCCTGGCGACGACGTCCGCGACCGCGATCTGCATGGCCCGGCGATCGAGCAGACCGGACAACCGGACGGCGATCGGGATGTTGTTGGCCGCCGATTCGACGTCGAACTTGTTGAGGAACCACATCCGCTGTTGCGCCAGCGACAGCGGAATGTGCTGCGGACGCTGCTGCGGTACCAGCGGCGGCCTGCTGCCGGTGGCGACCAGGGTGCCCAGTCTGGCTGCGAGGTCGGCCACCGAGGACGCGTCGAACAGCTCGCGAACGGCGATCCGGGTGTCCAGCGCGACGCCGAGTCGGGACACGAGTTGCGTTGCGATGAGCGAGTTTCCGCCCAGCTCGAAGAAGTCGTCGTCGAGACCCACGCGCTCGACGCCCAGCACCTGGGCGTACACCTCGGCGACGGTGCGTTCGATGTCGTTGGTCGGTTCGCGGTACTCGGTGACCTCGAATGCGGGGTCGGGCAACGCCTTTCGGTCGAGCTTTCCGCTGGCACCGAGCGGGAACTCGGGCAGCACGATCAGTGTCGACGGCACCATGTACTCCGCCAGACGGCCGCGTAGCGCCGACAGAACGGCTCCGGTGTCGACCGACACCCCCGAAGGAACCACGTATCCGACGAGTTGGTCGCGGCGGACCACGACTACGGCTTGAGAGACCGACCGCTGGGCGAGCAGCGCCGTTTCGATCTCACCCAGTTCGATGCGCAGGCCGCGCAACTTGACCTGGAAGTCGGAACGTCCGACGTATTCGAGCTCGCCGTCGCGATTCCAGCGCACGACGTCGCCGGTGCGGTACAGCCGCGCGCCGCCATCGGCGAACGGGTGAGCGACGAACCTGTCCGCGGTCAGGTCGGGGCGTCCCACATAGCCGCGCGCGAGCTGGGTGCCGGCGAGATAGAGCTCACCTGCAACACCGACCGGGGTGGGATGCAGTCGCGAATCCAGTACGTAGACAGCGGTGTTCCACACCGGAGCACCGATCGGCATGACGTCGGAGTCCGAATCCGTGACCGCGTGGTACGTCACGTCCACGGCAGCCTCGGTCGGTCCGTACAGGTTGTGCAGTTCCACCGACGCGACCGCACGCCGCAGTGCGCGAGCGGTGGTGGGCGGTAGCGCCTCGCCGGAGGCGAACATCAGTCGGAGCGAGGCTCCCGCGCTGCGACGCCGCTCGACTTCGGGCACGAACACCGACATCATCGACGGCACGAAGTGCACCACCGAGACACGTTCGCGTGCAATGACATCGAGCAAGTAGATGGGATCTCGGTGACCGTCGGGAACGGCGATCACCACCGAGGCACCGACCTGGAGCGCCCAGAAGAACTCCCACACCGACACGTCGAACGTGGACGGCGTCTTCTGCAGCACCACGTCGCGCGGAGTCAGGGCGTATTCGCCCTGCATCCACAGCAGTCGGTTGACGATCGCGTCGTGCGACACCCCGACACCCTTGGGACGGCCCGTCGAACCCGATGTGAAGATGACATACGCGAGATTCCGCGAACGCAGTGGGGCGCGTCGGTCGTTGTCGCGCAACGGTTCCGACGACAGGTTAGAAGTATCGAGCGTGTCGATGTCGATTGTGTCGACGTCGGGGAATTCGACGTGATCGCGCACGGTGGACAACACCCGGATCGGTGCCGCGGTGGCCACGATGTAGTCGTTGCGATCCGCCGGTTGGGTCGGGTCGATCGGCACGTATCCGGCCCCGGCCTTGACGATCGCGTACATGCCGACGAACAGGTCGAGGCTGCGGGCGATCGCGAGGCCGACCAACGTGTCGGGCCCGACGCCCAGCGAGACCAGATGGCGCGCAAGACGGTTGGCGCGTGCATCGAACTCGGCGTACGTCAGCCGCTCACCCTCGAAGACCAGCGCAGTTGCGTCCGGGGTCAGGGCGACCTGTCGGTCGAACAGGTCCACCAGAGTGATGTCGGCGGGGACCTCGTGTTCGGTGTCGTTCCATTCCGCCACCACGCGGTCGTGCTCGCCGTCGTCGAGCAGATCGATGTCGCCGACGGCCACCGACGAATCGGCCACCACGGCCGTGAGCATCCGTACGAACCGGTCGGCGAACCCGCGAACGGTCTCGGCATCGAAAAGGTCTGTCGCGTAGGTCAGTTCGGCGGCCATGCCCTGTCCGCGGCCGTCCAGTCCGATCGACTCGGTCACGGTGAGCTGCAGGTCGAACTTGGCGATTTCGGCATCGAGGGCGACACTGTCCACCGACAGGCCCGGCAGGTCGACGTGTGTTCGGGTGAGGTTCTCGAACGAGAGCATGACCTGGAACAGCGGGTGTCGAGCCTGCGACCGCGACGGGTTGAGGACCTCGACCAGACGCTCGAACGGTAGATCGGCGTGGCCGAAGGCTCCGAGCGCGACTTCGCGCGCGCGGCCGATCTGTTCGGAGAACGTGCGTCCGGAGTCGATGTCGGTGCGCAGAACGAGCGTGTTGACGAACATGCCGACCACGTCGTCGAGCGCTGCGTCACCGCGGCCGGCGACCGGAGTACCGATGGCGATGTCCTCGGTGCCCGACAGTCGGGCCAGCAGCACGGCCAGTGCGGCGTGGACGACCATGAACAGCGATGCGTTGTGGGTATGTGCCAGAGCGGACAGGCCCTGGTGCACATCGGCAGGCACGTCGAATCCGATGGAGGAGCCCTGGTAGGACTGGCGACTGGGGCGCGGCCGGTCGGTCGGCAGATCGAGCTGGTCGGGTAGGCCGGCGAGGATGTCGGCCCAGTAGTTCACCTGACCGGAGATCAACGACTGCGGATCGTCCTCGGAGCCCAGAACCGAACGCTGCC
This sequence comes from Rhodococcus sp. 05-2254-5, assembly GCF_002258575.1. Lineage (NCBI taxonomy): Bacteria > Bacillati > Actinomycetota > Actinomycetes > Mycobacteriales > Nocardiaceae > Rhodococcus > Rhodococcus sp. 05-2254-5. Next base: position 76,986 of record NZ_NOZG01000020.1, read on the forward strand.
ACAGGCTGTAGTCGGCATACTGCACTTCCAACGGCATCCAGGCCGGGTTCTCCCACGCGGTGCGCGAGGCGTAGGCGATCATGATGTCTCGGGCCAGCGGTCCCATCGACCACCCGTCGGCCGAGATGTGGTGCACCACCATGGCGATCACGTGTTCGCGTGGGCCGATCTCGAACAGTCGGGCCTGGATCGGAACGTTGACGGTCACGTCGAACGTCGTCGACGCGAGCGCAAAGACCTGTCGCTGAATGTCGGCGGCCGAGGTCGGAATCGGCATCAGGTTCGGCACCGTCTGAGCGGCGTCGAGAATGGACTGCTGCGGTCCGTGCGCGGTGTCGGGATAGACGGTGCGCAGCGACTCGTGCCGGTCGATCACATCCATGATGGCGACCTGCAGTGCCGCGACATCCAGGTCGCCGGTCAGCTTCAGCGCGAACGGAATGTTGTATGCGGCGGAGTCGACGTCGAACCGGTTGAGGAACCACATGCGTTGCTGCGCAAGCGACAACGGGATGCGCTCCGGCCGGACCGTCGCGACCAGTGCAGTCCGGCCGCCCTCCCCCGCCGCCTGTTCGACGCGCACCGCGAGCAGTGCAACCGTCGACGCCTCGAACAGCATGCGCACCGGCACGGTGGCGTCGAGTGCCACTCCGAGCCGCGAGACCACCTGGGTGGCGATCAGCGAGTTACCGCCGAGCTCGAAGAAGTCGTCGTCCAGTCCTACCCGCTCGACGCCGAGAACCTCGGCGAAGACGTCGGCGACGATCTCTTCGATCGGTGTCGTCGGTGCGCGGAAATCTCGCACCTCGAACACCGGCGCAGGCAGTGCGCGCCGGTCCAGCTTTCCGTTGACCGTCAACGGAATCGTCTCCAGCGCAACGAATGCCGACGGAACCATGTACTCCGGCAACAGTTCGGCGATACCGGTTCGCAGATCCTCGAGGTCGAGGGTCGGCCGACCGTTCGCCACCGCCGAGACCACGTAGGCGACCAACCGGGCCGCCCCGGGCGAATCCTCACGGACGACGACGGCGGCCTGGGTGACGGCGGGGTGCGCGGTGACCGCGGCCTCGACCTCGCCCAACTCGATTCGGAAGCCGCGCACCTTGACCTGATCGTCGGAGCGGCCAAGATATTCGAGCTCGCCCGACGCGTTCCACTGCGCCAAATCGCCGGTGCGGTACAGCAACGACCCGGCATCAGAGCCGGAGGCGAACGGATCGGCCACGAACCGCACCGCGGTGAGCGGCGCGCGTCCCAGGTATCCGCGCGCCAATTGTCCACCGGCAACGTACATCTCGCCGGGCACCCCGACCGGGACCGGATGCAGCCGGGTATCGAGAACGTAGACGCGCAGCCCTGCGATCGGCTTGCCGACCACCGATGCGGTCGTTGCGACGGACGCGGAGCCCAGCGCCTGATACGACACGTGCACCGTGGTCTCGGTGATGCCGTACATGTTGATCAGCTGCGGTGCACGATCGCCGTGCCGCTCGAACCAGCCGCTCAATCGACGCTGTTCGAGGGCCTCGCCGCCGAAGATCACGTAGCGCAGAGACAGCTCGCCGCCGGTCGAGGCCGCCGTGCGATCGGCCTCGGACAGTTGGTAGAACGCCGACGGAGTCTGGTTGAGCACCGTCACTCGTTCGTCCACGAGCAGCTGATGGAACGCTTCGGGTGAGCGCGAGGTGAAGTAGTCGACGACCACCAGAGTGCCGCCGTACAGCAACGGACCCCACAGTTCCCACACCGAGAAGTCGAACGCGTAGGAATGGAACATCGTCCACACGTCGTCGGCTCCGAAGCCGTAGACCGCATCGGTGTTCGCGAGCAGCCGAACCACGTTGCGGTGCGGCACCAGAACACCCTTGGGGCGACCGGTCGACCCCGAGGTGTAGATGACGTAGGCGACGTTGGTGGGGCGAAGCGGGCGAATGCGATCGGTGTCGGTCACCGGTGCGTCCGAGATCGACGACAGATCGACCGTGTCGATGTCGACGAACGTTGCGCCGATGCGAGATTCGACGTCCGCGGGCAGTTCGATCGGGTCCGTTCCCGAGAAGAGAATCGATGTCGGACGCGCATCGTCGAGCATGTACTCGACGCGGTCCAGCGGGTAGCTCGGATCGACGGGGAGGTAACCGCCACCGGCCTTCACCACCGCGACCAGCGCGACGACGAGTTCCGCCGACCTCGGTAGGGCGACCGCGACGAGGCTCTCGGGGCCGACGCCGTGCGAGATCAGTACGCGGGCAAGGCGATTGGTCCGAGCATCGAACTCGGCGTACGTCAGCGACGTGTCGCCGAAGCGCACGGCCACTCCGTCCGGCTGTGCCGAGGCCGCAGCGTCGAGCAGGTCGATCAACGTCACGTCGCGAGAGACGTCCGGCCCGGACACGTTCCAGGTGGACACGACGGACTCGTATTCGGCGGCGTCCACGATGTCGACGTCGCCGACCGGAACCGACGCGTCGGTGGTGACTGCGTCCAGAATTCCGAGGAAGCGCCGCGCGAAACTGTCGACCAGATCTGCGTCGAACAGATCGGTCGCGTACTCGAACACCGCATCGATACCCGCGGCAGTTCCGTCGACCTGGTGCTCGGTGAGCCAGAGCTGGAGGTCGAATTTCGCTATCGGGACGTCGAATTCGGCGGCCACGGCGCGGAGCCCGCCGACGGTGAGTTCACGAGACATGGCCGATTCCAGGGAGAGCGCCACCTGGAACAACGGGTGCCGTGATGTCGAGCGGACCGGATTGAGAACCTCGACCAGGCGCTCGAATGGAACGTCGGCATGCGCGAACGCCGACAGGTCCGTGTCGCGGACGCGAGCGAGCAGCTGCCCGAACGACAGTGCCGGATCGACATCGGTACGAAGTACCAACGTGTTGACGAACATTCCGACGAGGTCGTCGAGTGCAGGCTCACCGCGACCGGCCACCGGCGCGCCGATGGCGATGTCGGTGGTGCCGCTCAGTCGAGCCAGCAACAGCGCGTACGCCGACTGCATCACCATGAACAGCGACGAGTTGTTCGCGCGGGCGAGATCGGCCAGAGCACTGTGCAACCGGGCCGGAATCTCGATGCGCAGCTTGCTGCCTGCGTTGGACGACACGGCGGGGCGGGGCCTACTCGACGGCAGCGCCAGCTGATCGGGTAGATCCTCGAGTGTGGCACTCCAATAGGCGATTTCGCGTGCAGCGAGCGAATGCGGATCGGTTTCGGGACCGAGTACCGCACGCTGCCAGAGCGCGTAGTCGGCGTACTGGACCTCGAGCGGCGTCCACTCGGGAGCGCGGCCCTGTATCCGGCTCGAGTAGGCCAGCAGGACGTCGCGCGCCAACGGTCCGAAGGAGGCTCCGTCGGCAGCGATGTGGTGCAGGACCATCGCCAGTTCGTACTCGGTGGGCGACATCTCGAACAGCGCGATTCGGAACGGCGTGTCGATCGTGACGTCGAAGCCCTTGGCCACCAACTCGTGCAGTCGGCCACCGAGCTCGTGCCGTTCGATGCGGATCGGGGTGATCGTGGCCGGTGTCCTGGCCGCGTTGAGCACGACCTGCTCGGGCGATCCGTCCACTTCCGGGTACACCGTGCGCAGCGTCTCGTGCCGTTCCACGACGTCCGCGAATGCGGCCGACAGGGCACTCACGTCGAGTGGACCGCTCAGATGGACCGAGAACGGCAGGTTGTACACCGCAGTGGCCGGATCGAACCGGTTGAGGAACCACATGCGTTGCTGTGCGGGCGAGAGTGGGATGCGCTCGGGGCGTTCCCGGGATTCGAGGATCGGGGTGTCGGATCCGCGGCCGGCAGCCGACTCGGCCCGGGCAGCCAGTGCGCCGACGGTGGGGGCCTCGAACAGCTCGCGCACTCCCAGGCGTACTCCGAGTGCGCCGCCGACTCGTGTCACCAATTGTGTGGCGATCAGCGAGTTGCCGCCGAGCTCGAAGAAGTCCTCGTCCAGACCGACCTTGGACGCGCCGAGCAGGTCCTCGTAGATTCCGGCGACGACGTATTCTGCGCGACTCTGCGGTGCTCGGTACTTCTTGGCGCTGGTGAACACCGGCTCCGGCAACGCTTTTCGATCGAGCTTTCCGCTGGTGTTGAGCGGCAGCGCATCGAGCACGACCACTGCTGCGGGAACCATGTAGGACGGCAGCGCATGCCCGGCGAATTCGATGGCCTCGGCGGAGTCGATGGACTTCCCCGGCCCGGCGACGACGTAGGCGACGAGTTGGTCGCCGGTGACCGTCTGCACGACCAATGTCACTGCCTGCGAGATGGATTCGTGTGCGAGCAGGACGGTTTCGATCTCGCCCAGCTCGATGCGCTGGCCACGGAACTTCACCTGGAAGTCGGTGCGTCCGATGTAGTCCAGCACTCCGTCGCTGCGCCACCGAACGAGGTCGCCGGTGCGATACATCCGCTCTCCGGCGTCGCCGAAGGGGTTGGCCACGAACCGATCCGAGCTCAGGTCGGGGCGACCCACGTAGCCCCGCGCCAGCTGAACGCCCGCGAGGTAGAGCTCGCCCGCTTCTCCCACCGGAGTGGGTCGCAGCCGGCTGTCCAGTACGAAGGCGCGGGTGTTCCACTCGGGCACACCGATCGGGACGGTTCGCGTGTCCTGTGGGCTGCTCTCGTGGTACGTCACCGAGACCGCCGCCTCGGTGGGACCGTAGAGGTTGTGCAGTCCCGCGGCGCAGACGGATCGGAATGCTGCCGCCGTCTCGACCGGAAGCGCCTCGCCGATCACGAAGACATGACGCAGCGAAGCACAGGTGTTGGCCGGCGCGTTGGCGACGAACACGGTCAGCATCGAGGGCACGAAGTCGGTGACCGTGACGCGATGCTCGGCGATCCTGTTCGCCACATAGACCGAGTCGCGGTGCCCGTCGGGGGTGGCGAGCACCATCGTCGCGCCCACTCGCAGCGGCAGGAAGAAACCCCACAGCGAGACGTCGAACGTCGTCGCCGTCTTCTGCAGATAGACATCGGTGGTATCCATCGGATACTCCGCCAGCATCCACTCCATCTGATTGTGGATGGCGGCGTGCTCCACGGCGACGCCCTTCGGGCGGCCGGTGGAGCCGGAGGTGTAGATGACGTACGCGGTGTTCGAAACACGAAGCGGCGCAATCCGTTCCGCGTCGCCGACCGGAGCGGACGACCGGGCGGACAGGTCGACCAGATCGACGGCGACCGTCTCGGTGCCCTCGGGCAGCGACACGTCGTCACGCGACGAGATCAGTACGCACCGAGGCTGCGCGGAATCGAGGATGTAGGCCGTGCGTTCGGCAGGATGATCCGGGTCGATCGGTACCCACGCTCCGCCTGCCGCCACGATGGCGTACATGCCGACCACGAGATCGAACGAGCGTCGAATGGACAATCCGACGAGAGTCTCCGGGCCGACGCCCATGTCGATCAGATGGCGAGCGAGGCCGTTCACCCGCGCCGACAGTTCTCCGTAAGTCAGGACGTCGCCCTCGTACACCAGAGCCGTGGCGTCGGGACGAGCGGCCGCGGCAGCCTCGAAGGCGGTGAGCAGAGTGCTGGGCGTCGTCTCGTGTTCGGTGTGGTTCCACTCGGAGACGACCAGTGCGCGCTCGGATCCGTCGGTCAGAGCCAGGTCCCAGACGAGGTCCGTCGGGGCTGCTGCCACGAAACGGCCGAGGAAGTCGACGAACCGCTCGTGATTGCGGCCGGACTGATCGGGGCCGTACAGGTTGGGGTTGGACTCGAAGTCGATGTGGGTCGTGGCCCCGGCGACGCTCGTGTAGAGGTTCAGTCCGAAGTCCTCGATGAGGCCGGTGGAGAGGATGTTGATCCCGCCGACCATCGATCCCAGGCGCACCTCGCCGAAGAACAGCATGATGTTGACCCAGGGACCGAAGAACGCAGCTTGACCGCTTGCGCCGCCGGCGTCGCGGCGAATGTCCTCGTGCCGGTACCGCTGGTGGCGCAGTGCACCGGAGACCTCGGCGTTGACGCGCGCCAGCATCGTTTCGACGGTGGTGTCGCCCGAGACGTCGAACCGCAGCGGCACCACGTTGGACACCATGCCGCCGGAGCGGCGCAGAACCGCGGTGGTTCGCGCGGTCACCGGCAGTGACAGCACGACGTCCTCGCGGCCGGTCATCTGAGCCAGATACGCCGCGAACGCGGCGATGACGATGGTCGCCATCGTCGTGTCGGTTTCGGCGCGCAGGGCATCGAGACTGCTCATCGTGTCCGCAGACAGAGCGGTGCTGTCGATCTGACTCTTCGGGGCCGGCGGAGCGGTGTGCCCGGCGAGGGTGGTGACTCCGTCGATTCCGTCGATCCGCGACGCCCAGTACTCGCGATCGGCCTGGAAGCGGCTCGAATCGCGGTAGGACATCTCGATGTCGTAGACCTTGGTCAGATCCGAGGCCAGGTTCTTCGTCGGTTCGGTGCCCTCGACCTCGGACGTGTACAACTCCGCAGCGCGGTTCATGAAGGTCACGGCACCGAAGCCGTCGAGAACGACGTGGTGCACGCGCTCGTACCAGAACCAGACATCGTCCTCGATACGCAGGACGGTGGCGGCGATCAGTCGATCGCGAAGAATGTCGATCGGAGCGCTGTAATCGGCGTGCATCCACTCGAGGGCGGCCGCGCGGGGGTCGTTCTCGCCGCGCAGATCCACCAGTCCGAGCGAGTCGTCCAGGGTGGGGTCGACGATCTGTCGTGGCTCCGCGTCGATCTCGGTGATACGGACGAAACCGGACTGCAGTTCGAGGGCTGCGCGCGACGATGCGCGCCGCAACAGTTCGACGTCGAGATCACCGCGCAGTTCGACGTACTGCGCGATGTTGGCGGGTACCGAGGGGTCCACGTGCTGCGCGAACCACATCCCCAATTGGGCCGGTGACAGTGGGAACGAGGGATGCTGCCGACTGTCGACTCCCGTGTCGTCGTCTCCAGCACCTTCCACACCTAGCGGGTCCAATCGATTCCTCTCTTTCCCACAATCACACGCGCCCCCACCGGCCGCCGAAGCGGCGGACAACGATGGGCACCGAACACATCGAGCAAGCTGACTACGTCGATCTCTATTTTCTCACCATGAACAACTCGGAAGTTACCTTTCAGTACTTATCCGTCGAGATGGGCCGGACCGTTACATGCCCAGCACGCGTCGAGAGCACCCGCCCCGTACGTGCAGAACCGGTGGCTGGATTCGGCACCCGGCCAATCTACAGGCCCGCACGCGCGGAGTTCGTCGGTTGTCACGCCGTCATGTCGAAAGCGGCAATCACCTTGGTAGGTACCAAACGAACGATCAATTCGCCCGGAACTCCGTTGCGTCTGCCGAACTCCTCCCCTCTGTCGCGGCCCATGTACCGCGCTCCGATCTCGGTGGCCGTGCGCACCAGTTCTCGGGGATCCTCGTCGATCGAGGCAACGCCCTGCACCTGCACGAACCCGTACGGCGGCTCTTCGAGATCGACGGTCAACACGATCCGAGGGTCCCTGCGGATCGCTCGCCCCTTGGCGGTATCGGCTCCGGTGTTGAACACGATGGAATCGTCCTCGACGACGAACCAGATCGGGGCGACCAGGGGCCGTCCGTCCGAAGCGAGGTAGCCGACCTTTCCGGTGCGGGTACCTGCCGACAGAAACTCTCGCACGCGTGGATCGGTGAAAGACGTCATCGACGTCACGCTACTCGGCCGGACCGACAGGTTCACGTCACCGACGAACTCGGCCAGGACGTGCCGCCCGATCGACGATGCTAAGCCGGACCGACGTGGGTGAGCAGACCGGCGCAGATCGTGGCCCGCACCTCCGTGTCGGCCAGATCGTGCGCCGAGCGATGCACCGGGTGCTCTTCGAGAACGACGATGTCCGCGACGTCCCCGACGCGGAGCGCACCGCGGCCGCCGCTCGCCGCCTGTAGTGCCGCGTCGAGAGGAACCGATTCCTCGGCATGCCACGGCGGCCGGTCGTCGTCGGTTCGGAATACGGCCGCCGCAACGCCTGCCAGTGGCTCCGGTGGACTCACCGGAGCGTCGGAGCCGAAGAGCAGCGTGGCACCGCTTCGATGGAGCGACCCGTAGCCGTAGGCCACCGAGCGCCGACCTGCCCACAGATCCTCGGCGATGTCGCGGTCGGCCATCGCGTGCTGCGGCTGCACCGACGCCGCAACGCCCAGCGACGCGAAGCGTGCGATGTCTTCGGGGACGAGCTGCTGCGCGTGTTCGATACGACCTCCGCAACCGGCCCGCGCGAACGCATCGAGCGCAACGCCGTTCGCCCGGTCACCGATCGCATGCACGGCCGAGGTGATGCCGCCGCGAGCCGCGCGAGAGACGAGCTCGTACAGTCCGTCGTGGGTCTCGAGCAACAGTCCGTAGGCGTTGTCACCGTCGACGCCCGGGTAGCGATCGTGACAGCAGGCCGTTCTGGTGTTCAGCGAGCCGTCGAGCATGACCTTCAGCGGTCCGCGCCGAATCATGTCCGAGACGGCCGAGACGTCGCCGGTACGCTCCCCACGATCGAGCGCTTCGTCGAGCCACTGCGGCCACACCGTGGTGTCGACGCGCACTGCGGGAGATCCGGCCGACAGGCGTCGATCCCAGACCGTCCGGTTGTCCGCGAACTCGAAATCGACGACGCCGGTCACCCCGCGGACCGCCAGCGCCGCGGTGGCGTCGAGCACCGCGCGGTCCAACTCGGCCGGGTCCTCCAGTGCCTCCAGCGCCATGACGGCCTCGAGACCGTCGACGTCACGAAGCACTCCGGTGGGATGGTCGATACCGAGATCGCGCAGCAGCGCCGGACTCAGCCACAGCGTGTGCAGGTCCATGCTCGTCAACGCCACACGCACACCGGGCAGCGCGTCCTCGAGCAGATCCTTGTGTGGCTCGTCGGACCACTGCGCGTCCCGAAAACCGTTGGCGCGCACTACGGAGTCGCCTGCTGTGCGCGCATAAGGAAACACCAGTGCCACGGCATCGGCCGCCGACGAGGCCGGCCCGACGTCGATACGCCGCCGCGCCGCTGCCCATTGCGTCAGATGAACATGACTGTCCACGAAACCCGGCAGGGCCACTCCCCCCGCCCCGTCGACGACCTCGACGCCGCGGGTGCGATCGCGACCGGCCGGGGTGATGGACCCGATGGTCGAGCCGACGAGTTCGATGTCGAAGAGCACGCCGGAATCATCCAGTGCGACATTGGCGATAATCACTCCTGGGACTCTAGAGCGTCGCCCCCGACGCAGGCGCGCATGCCATCCTCTAGCAATGAAGACAGAGCCTGTGGCGATGCAGACAGATCGGATCGACCCCGTCGGATATCACGCGACCGTCACGGTGCGGTGGTCGGACATGGACGCATTCGCGCACATCAATCACGCCCGGATGGTCACTCTGCTCGAAGAGGCGCGCATCGAATGGCTGCTCAGCGAGGGCGAGGCCAACGAAAGCCTGATCAAGAGTGCGTTGATCGCGAACGTCACCATCGCGTACAAGAAGCCGCTTCGGCACTCGGACGGTCCGCTCGACGTCACACTCTGGTTCGAGAAGGTACGTGCGGTCGATTTCACCATCGGCTACGAGGTACGGGCAGCGGGCGCGGCCCCGGATTCGCCGCCTGCGGTGGTGGCGACCACTCGCATGGCGATGGTCGACGTCGGGGCGGAGACTCTGCGCCGGATAGCGCCCGAGGAGAAGGCCTACCTCGCGCGCTGGACTCGCTGATACTCCGCCGCGCGATCTGCGAACCACCGCACCGCCTCCGGATCGTCGACGGCACTGGTGTCGAGAGCAGTTGTCTCGGCAGCACCTTGGAACATTTTCTTGAGCGGCACTTCGAGCTTCTTACCGGTCCGCGTGTGCGGGATCGCGGGCGCTGCGACGATGTCGTCGGGAACGTGCCGCGGGGATGCCTGTGTCCTGATGACGGCAACGATGCGCTCGCGTAGCTCCGCGGTGAGCCCATCCGGGACCACCACGAACAGCGGCATCCAGTATCCCCCGTCGGGCTGTTCCATGCCGAGCACCAGGGCCTCGGTGACCTCGTCGAGAGATTCGACGGCCTGATAGATGTCTGCGCTTCCCATTCGAATTCCGTTGCGGTTCAGCGTCGCATCGGAACGACCGTGCACGACGACGCTGCCGCGTTCGGTCACGGTGATCCAGTCGCCGTGCCGCCAGATGCCCGGATAGGTATCGAAATACGCGTCCCGATAACGGGTTCCGTCGAGATCGTTCCAGAACCGCACCGGCATGGACGGCATCGGTTCGGTGACGACCAGTTCGCCCACTGCGCCGTGCACCGAGTTGCCTGCCTCGTCGTAGGCATCGAGCGCAACGCCCAGGAACGGAACCGACAACTCGCCCGCCCAGACCGGCACGGTCCGCACTCCCCCGGCGAACGCCGACACCACATCGGTACCACCGGAGATCGAGAACACCGGTACGTGGGCTCCGACCTTCTCCGACAACCAGATCGACGACGTCGCGGGCATCGCAGACCCGGTGATCCCGATGGCGCGCAGGCTCGAGAGATCGTGATCGGCACCGGGGTGTGCGTCCGCCTTGATGCACGCGAGGACGTACCCGGGGCTGGTGCCGAGGTACGTCACGCCCTGCGCGGCCGCAAAGCTCCACAGCGCGTCCGTTCTCGGGAACGCGGGATTTCCGTCGGTGCACACGATCGTGGCCCCGACGAGCAGGCCGGCCACCTGGAAATTCCACATCATCCAGCTCGGGCTCGTGTACCAGAAGAACACATCGTCGGGTCCTAGATCCGATTGCAGTGCAACGGATTTGAGATGCTCGAGCAGCACGCCACCATGGCCGTGCACGATCCCCTTGGGCCGTCCCGTGGTCCCCGACGAGAACACGACCCACAACGGGTGATCGAACGGCACTGCGACCGGAGCGAGCTCGCGCGGTGTCGCGGTCGCGTCCGCCCAATTCAGCCTAATCCCCGCGGTTCCCACAGTCCCCGCGCTTCCCACAGCCCCGGCAGCGTCGCCGATCGTGACCACCGTGCGTACCGTCGGCAATCCCTCTGCGAGAGTGTTCACGTCCGCACCTTTGTCGCGGAAGGCCCCTCCGTAGACGTACCCGGACGCGGTGATCAACGCCGCGGGATCGAGCTGCCCCAGTCTGTCGAGCGCTGCCGCCGCCGAGTAGTCCTGCCCACACGCAGCCCATACCGCGCCGAGACTTGCTGTCGCCAGGAAAGCGATGATCGCCTCGGGCACGTTCGGCAGGTACCCGACGACGCGGTCGCCTCGCCGGACGCCCGCGTCGGACAGGGTGCCCGCCAACGCACCGGCCTGGGCGATCATCTCGGACCACGTGACGGTCCGCGTCGAACCGTCCTCGGAGGCATGAACGATGGCGGCTCGATCTCCTCGAGCGTGCCGGACGACCTGATCGACGTAATTCAGCTCGGCACCCGGGAACCACTGCGCCCCCGGCATACCGTGGCCCTCGAGCACCGACTCCGGTTCGGTGGTGGAGCGAATGTCGAAGTAGTCCCACACCGCTGTCCAGAACGATTCGATGTTGTCGATCGACCACCGCCACAACGCTGCGTAGTCGGGCAGCGTCACCTCGTGGCGCTCCTCGACGAACCGGGTGAACTCGGTGACCCGAGCGTGCTCGACATCGGTATCGGTGGGCGTCCACAGCGCACTGGTCATGGACGTCAGTATGTCAGCCCAACGGCTGGGTTCAGATCAATCCGAGCGAGCGTTCACGCATCTCGACCTTGCGCACCTTGCCGGTGACGGTCATCGGGAACTCGTCGACGACGTGCACGTAGCGCGGAATCTTGTAATGCGCGAGGCGACCGTTGCAGAACTGCCGCACCGCGTCCGAATCCAGTGGTGCGGCACCGTCTCTGAGCTGTATCCACGCCATCAACTCCTCGCCGTACTTCTCGTCGGGAACACCGATGACCTGAGCGTCGAGGATGTCGGGGTGGGTGTAGAGAAATTCCTCGACCTCGCGGGGATAGATGTTCTCGCCGCCGCGAATCACCATGTCCTTGATGCGCCCGGTGATCGCGACGTAGCCGTCACCGTCCATGACTCCGATGTCGCCGGTGTGCATCCACCCGTCGCTATCGATGGCCTCCGCGGTCTTGTCGGGCTGCTCCCAGTAACCGATCATCACCGAGTAGCCACGGGTGCACAGTTCACCCGCCTCGCCTGGCGGCAGTGTCTCACCGAGAACGGGGTCGACGATCTTCACTTCGAGATGCGGACCCACACGACCGACAGTGGACACTCGCTGCTCGATCGAGTCGTCGCTGCGAGTCTGCAGCGATACCGGCGACGTCTCGGTCATGCCGTAGCAGATGGACACCTCTGCCATTCCCATGCGTTCGATGACCTGCTTCATCACCTCGGTGGGACAGGGTGATCCGGCCATGATTCCGGTACGGAGGCTGCTCAGATCGAATGCGCCGATGTTCTCCAGTGCCAACTCGGCGATGAACATGGTCGGTACGCCGTAGAGCGAGGTGCACTTCTCATCGGCCACGGCCGTCAAGGTCGCCACCGGGTCGAACGCCGGACCGGGGATGACCATCGTTGCTCCGTGCGACGTGCACGCGAGATTGCCCATCACCATGCCGAAGCAATGGTAGAACGGCACCGGAATGCAGACCCTGTCGTTCTCGGTGTAATGGCAGAGCTCGCCGACGAAGAAGCCGTTGTTCAGTATGTTGCGGTGACTGAGCGTCGCACCTTTCGGGAAACCCGTTGTACCCGAGGTGTATTGGATGTTGATCGCGTCGTCCGGGCGGAGTGTGCTCGACACGTCGGCGACCATCCGCGGAGTCTTCGCCAACGCTCGGTGCCCTCGATCGGTCATCGCTTCCCACTGAATGCTTCCGATGAAGAGGACCTCGCGCAGAGTTGTCACTTCCGGTCGCACGTCGTCGATCATGGCCGTGTAGTCGGACCCTTTGAACTCGGTGGCCGACAACAGCACCGAGACACCCGCCTGTCTCAGCACGAACTGCAGCTCGTGCGAGCGGTACGCCGGATTGATGTTGACCAGAATTGCCCCGATCTCCGCCGTCGCATATTGCGCCAGCGTCCATTCGGGGCAGTTCGGTGCCCAGATCCCTACTCGATCGCCTACTTGTACTCCGGCCACGAGAAGCCCCGCCGCCAACAACTCGACGTCCGCCGCGAACTCCGAGTAGGTCCACCGCCTGCCCGACGCGACATCGACGAGGGCATCGCGTTCGGCGTGCCGCTCGACGGTGCGATGCAGGTTTCGGCCGATCGTGTCGTCGAGTATCGCTGTGTCCGAATCGCCGCGGGCGTAACTGTCCATGAGCCTCACGGTAGTGACGCCGGTCACGGCCGGCCACCCCCGAATGGGGGTCCTACTCCAGTGTGATGACGTCCGCAGCCTCGAGCACCTCGGCGCGCGACGTGTCCTTGAGCGCGACGCCGGACCGTCCGAGCTTCCTGGCTCCGGCCAGCAGACCTGCCACGATGCGGGCCGACTGCGCGTACCCCTGCCCCTCGGGCGGGTGGATGTTGGAGATGCAGTTGCGATCGGCGTCGGTACGGCCGGGCTTGGGGAGATGCGTCAAGTAGATGCCGAGACTGTCCGCGACGGACAGGCCGGGTCGCTCCCCGATGAGAACCAGTACCGTCCGCACGCCCATCGACGCCGCGATGTGATCACCGAGCGCCACTCGGGCCTCGGTCGCAATGACCGGTGCCGCAATCGAATACCGCTCGGCAAGTTCGGTTTTCAGCGCTTCCACCATGGCGACGCCGTGATCCGCCAGGGCCCGGGGAGACAATCCGTCGCTCAGCACGATGCCTATCTCGTCCTCCGAATGTGCAATCGCCGACAAATCCTTCGGCTGACGACCCAGGTCCGGACGACGCAGATACTCGGCCCGGCTCGTCGCCAACGACGTCACCACCGACGGTGTACCGAGCCCCACCTGCTCCACCCGACGCACGAACTCGTCGACCTCGAGTGGCATGTGCACCGCATCTCGGGCCGCGGCGTGCGCCGAGCGAAACTCGAGCACCCGCGTCGTCGGCAACGAATCGCCGATACGCCCCAGACCGATCCGAGCTTGGGTACTCGCCCGCAACTCACCCCAGAACTCTGCCTCGGGTCGTTCCGCAGGCTCCACTCCCAAATCCGGTCGTTCCGCAGGCTCCACTCCTGCCTCGGGTCGTTCCGCAGGCGTGCTCATCGCGCACTCATCAAGGCCCGCAGCGGCGATCCCGCGGCATCGACGTCGAGGACTCGGCCGTCGGCGTCCGCCATCCCCAGCCGCGAGAGCCAGGACTCGAATTCCGGTGCGGGCCGCAGACCGAGGACCTGTCGCACATAGAGCACATCGTGGAAGCTCAGGGACTGGTAGCCGAGCATGACGTCATCGGCTCCCGGCACTGCAATGACGAATGCGACGCCGGCCGCACCCAGCAGCGTGAGCAGCGTGTCCATGTCGTCCTGATCGGCCTCGGCGTGATTGGTGTAGCAGACGTCCACTCCCATCGGTAGTCCGAGGAGCTTGCCGCAGAAGTGGTCTTCGAGGCCTGCCCTGATGATCTGCTTGCCGTCGTACAGGTACTCGGGCCCGATGAATCCGACCACGGTGTTGATCAGCAGCGGCTCGAGATCACGGGCCACCGCGTACGCACGCGTCTCGAGGGTCTGCTGATCGACGGGCCGGTCGCCTGTACCGATGTGCGCGCCTGCCGACAGCGCCGAACCCTGGCCCGTCTCGAGATACATGACGTTGTTCCCGACGGTTCCGCGGTGCAGCGATCTACCCGCCTCGTTGGCCTCACGGAGCAACGAAATATTCACGCCGAAGCTCGAATTGGCGCCCTCGGTGCCTGCGATGGACTGAAACACCAGATCGACCGGTACGCCTTTGTCGATCAATTCCATCGTCGTCGTCACGTGCGAGAGCACGCACGACTGCGTCGGGATCTCGAAACGCTGCCGAATCTCGTCGAGCAAATGCAGCAGATCGGCGGTGGCCTGAGGTGAGTCGGTCGCGGGATTGATCCCGATGACCGCGTCACCCGACCCGAGGAGCAGCCCGTCGAGTGTGGCCGCGGCGATGCCACGCGGATCGTCCGTCGGGTGGTTGGGTTGCAGACGCGTGGTGAGTGTCCCCGGTAGGCCGATCGTCGTCCGGAACGCCGACGTCACCTGCGCGGCCCGAGACACCGCGATCAGATCCTGGTTCCGCATGATCTTGCTGACCGCCGCGACCATCTCGGGTGTCAATCCGGCCGCGACCGATCGTAGTGTCGCGGCCGCATCGGGCCCCGCGGTCACCTGCAGCAACCAATCCCGAAGACCTCCCACGGTGAGGTGTGAGACGGCCCCGAACGCGATGCGGTCGTGAGAATCGATGATGAGCCTGGTGACCTCGTCGGTTTCGTACGGAACGAGCAGATCGTGCAGGAAGACATCGAGAGAGACCTCGGACAACGCCCACTGCGCGGCAGCCCGTTCGGCATCGGATTCGGCCGCGCAGCCGGCCAATTCGTCACCCGATCGCAGCGGTGTCGCTTTGGCCATCAGGTCGACCAGACCGTCGAACGTGTAAGTGGTCCCGGATACCTGCTGGGTGTAGATCGTCATTCCAGTTCGGCCTCGGCCTCGGCCAGTGCGGCGAACTCCTCGTCGGGCGAGTTGGCGACCAGATGATGTCTGCTGTAGATGCCGAAGTAGGCCATGAACGCGACGAACACTGCCAGACACCACAGTGCCGCAGTGGAATCGACGACGAAGGTGGCGACGACGGCGAGTGCCGCGATGATCAACGCGAATCCGGTGGTCACAACGCCCCCGGGGGTTCGGTACGGCCGTTCCATGTTCGGCTCGTTGCGGCGAAGCACGATGTGGCTGACCATCATCAGAACGTAGCTCAGTGCCGCACCGAACACGGCCATGTTCAGCAACATTCCGCCCTGACCGGTCAGCGAGAGCAGGAATCCGATGACGCCGGGCACGATCAGCGCGAGCGTAGGGGCTTTGCGAGAGTTGGTGATGGACAGCGTCTTCGGCAGGTAGCCGGCACGGGACAGCGCGAAGAGCTGACGCGAGTACGCGTACATGATCGAGAAGAAGGACGCGACCAGTCCGGCCAGGCCGATGTAGTTGACGATCTTGCTCGCAGTTCCGTCACCGAGCGCCTCCACCAACGGGTTTCCCGATTCCTTGACGGCGTCGGCCCCGCCCGCTCCGGTCACCAGGAACAGCACGACGGCACCGGTGACGAGCAGTACGCCCATGGCGGCGATGATGCCGCGCGGGACGTTCTTGGTCGGATCCTTGGCCTCCTCGGCGGCCAGCGGCACGCCCTCGATGGCGAGGAAGAACCAGATGGCGAACGGCACAGCCGCCCAGATGCCGAGGTAGCCGAACGGCAGGAATCCCGAGGCTCCGGCTGCGTCGGTCGGCGCGATGTCGGTCAGGTTGCTCGCATCGAATTGTCCGAGGGCAGCGATGGCGAACACGATGAGTCCGACCAAGGCGATCGCGGTGATGACGAACATGATCTTGAGGGCTTCGCCTGCGCCGGAGAGGTGAATTCCGATGAACACGGCATAGACCACCAGGTACACCCACCACCCGTCGGTGATCCCGAACAGTCCGAGCGATTCCACGTACGCGCCGATGAACGTGGCGATGGCGGCGGGAGCGATGGCGTACTCGATGAGAATGGCTGTGCCGGTGGCGAACCCGCCCCACGGTCCGAGAGCACGGCGGGCGAAGGTGTAGCCGCCGCCCGCCGCGGGCAGTGCCGAGGACATCTCGGCCATTCCGAGGACCATGGCCAGGTACATGCCCGCGATGATGATCGCCGCGATGAGCAGACCACCGAAGCCGCCTTCGGCGAGACCGAGGTTCCAGCCCGAGTAGTCACCGGAGATGACGTAGCTGACACCGAGGCCCGCGAGAAGTACCCACCCGGCGGTCCCCTTCTTCAAGGTTCTCTTGGCCAGGTAGTCACCGCCCTCGACGTGCGACTGTGTGCCCTCGTAGGAGCCGGATTTCGGGTGAGGCGACTGTGGATCTTTCACGGACATTGCAAGCCTCTCGTACCAGGTCCCTCGCGAGGGGACGCCCATTCGGGTGTGTGGGGCGCGCGAACCGGTTCACGATAGGTCCGTGATGTAAGCGGAGTGTCATCGGTGAATGACGGGCGAATTACGGCTGATGTGCAACCGCATTCACGTCACCGATATCTCCCTCGTCCGGTTCTGCGACTGTCAGTACTGCGTCCACCACAGCTCTGTTGGTTTCCAGCTCACGCTCCAGCCGCCGGAGCGTGTGCGCGATGCGTGACTCTGCGAAGTCACCGACGAGATCGACACTCGCCACCACGTAGATCTGTTTGGGACCGACGAACTCGATGCGAACGAACCGGACCGACGCCACCTCGGGGAGTAGCTCGATGCGCTGCACTACCGCGTTCCATAATGCTCGCGATCCTGGTTCGCCGGTGAGGAATCGGCGGTTTCGATCGATCAGCACGAACGCCACGATCCCGAGTAGAACGCCCACCAGAATCGAGCCGATGGCGTCGAACGCCGCCGAACCGGTGAGCTGGTGCAAACCGATTCCCGCACCGGCGATCACGATGCCGATCAGAGCCGCGCTGTCCTCCGCGAACACTGCCCGCAGCGTCGGATCCGACGTCTCCAACGCGTAATCGAGAAAGTCCTTGTCGTATTGCGCTGCCTCGCCGCGTATTTGCCGTACCGACTGGAGGAAGGACACGCCCTCGAGCAGAAACGCGATGGCGAGCACGACGTAGGCGACGAGGTAGTTCTCACTGCTCGACTCACCGGCAAGCAACGAGGTGATGCCGTGCCACACCGAGACCGCCGCACCGGCGACGAACAAGCCGATGGCCGCGAGCGTCGACCAGAAGTACGTCTCCCGGCCGTACCCGAGCGGGCGCCGATCGTCGGGGCCGCGCGCCCCGCGGCGATTGGCGACGAGCAGGAAGATCTCGTTACCGGTATCGGCCCAGGAGTGAGCGGCCTCGGCGACCATCGACGCGGACCCGGTGAACACCGCCGCGAACGTCTTGGCGATGGCCACACCGAGGTTGGCGACGAACGCGATCACCACGGTGCGCAGGCTGTCGCCGCCGTCGGCCGCGTCGGTTTTCGATGAGCTCTTCATCGTTCGCACTGTATGCGCTGCGCGCAGTGGTGCGGATATGTGCCGCCTGGGGCACACGGGAGTGTAGCCCGCGGAACGACCCGGAAGCGGAGCCGCACCACTGCCGTAGGCACTCAGCCCTGGAGCATTCCCGGCACAGGACAGGCGTCGACGGCCTCGGCGACCACGAGTGGGTCGTCGGGTACCGGCGGTCGTCGGCCCTCTTCCCAGTCGACTCCGACGAGAGGTGGATGCGCGGCGAGAAGTTCGTTCTCCTCCGGGGTGTAGGCGCGCCCACGGCTCAGGAACCGCACGCCTTCGGGCGATTCGAGCGAGAATCCGCCGCCGCGGCCCGGCACCACGTCGAGTACGAGTTGGGTGTGTTTCCACGCTTGGAACTGCGAACCCGAGATCCACACCGGTACGCCGTCGACACCCTCGGGGAGGTCCTGGGCGATCTCGCCCACTCCGAGCCTGAGGTCGATGTACCCGAGCAGAACGTCGCGATCGCCGACGATGAATTCGCCTGCGGGATAACACATCGGCGACGAGCCGTCACAGCATCCGCCGGACTGATGCATCATCAGTTCGCCGTGGATACCGCCGAGGCGACGGAGAAGATCCATCGCCTCGGCGGTTGTCTTCAGCCGCGCGGGCGGCCGAGCGTTCTCCATCAGAAGAAGCCCTGCGCCTTCTGGGCGTAGCTCACGAGCAGGTTCTTGGTCTGCTGGTAGTGATCGAGCATCATCTTGTGGTTTTCGCGACCGATACCCGACTGCTTGTAGCCGCCGAACGCGGCGTGCGCGGGGTACTGGTGGTAGGTGTTGGTCCACACTCGGCCGGCCTTGATGTCGCGGCCCGCCCGGTAGGCAACGCCGCCGTCGCGGGACCAGACGCCTGCGCCCAGTCCGTAGAGGGTGTCGTTGGCGATGTCGATGGCGTCGTCGTAGTCCTTGAACGACGTCACCGACACGACCGGTCCGAAGATCTCTTCCTGGAAGATGCGCATGTCGTTCTTGCCCGTGAAGATCGTCGGCTGCACGTAGTAACCACCGTTGAGGTCGCCGCCGAGCTGTGCGCGTTCGCCGCCGGTGACGACCTGTGCGCCCTCGCCCTTGCCGATCTCGATGTACGAGAGGATCTTCTCGAGCTGATCGTTGGACGCCTGGGCACCGATCATGGTCTCGGTGTCGAGCGGATCACCCTGCCGCACAGCCTTCGTGCGGATCGCGGCCAGTGCGAGGAACTCGTCGAAGATGTCAGCCTGGATCAACGAACGCGACGGGCAGGTGCACACCTCGCCCTGGTTCAGGGCGAACATCGTGAAGCCTTCGAGGGCCTTGTCCTGGTAGTCGTCGTTGGCCTGGAGCACGTCGGAGAAAAAGACGTTGGGGCTCTTGCCACCGAGTTCGAGCGTGACCGGGATCAGGTTCTGCGACGCGTACTGCATGATCAGGCGGCCGGTGGTGGTCTCGCCGGTGAAGGCGATCTTGGCGATGCGCGGGCTCGACGCCAGCGGCTTTCCTGCCTCCACACCGAATCCGTTGACGATGTTGATCACGCCCGGGGGCAGGAGGTCGCCGATGATCGAGATCAGGTGCAGGATCGAGGCGGGAGTCTGCTCGGCGGGCTTGAGCACCACGGCGTTACCGGCAGCGAGCGCGGGCGCGAGCTTCCAGACGGCCATGAGAATGGGGAAGTTCCACGGAATGATCTGTCCGACGACGCCCAGCGGCTCGTGGAAGTGGTAAGCGACGGTGTCGCTGTCGATCTCGGACAGTGAGCCTTCCTGCGCACGGATGCAGCCGGCGAAGTACCGGAAGTGATCCACCGCGAGGGGGATGTCGGCGTTGAGGGTCTCGCGGATCGGCTTGCCGTTGTCCCAGGACTCGGCCAGAGCGATCGACTCGAGGTTCTCGGCGATGCGGTCGGCGATCTTGTTGAGGATCACGGCGCGTTCGGCCGCGGACGTCTTGCCCCAGGCGGGAGCGGCGGCGTGCGCGGCATCGAGGGCGAGTTCGATGTCCTCGGACGTGGAACGGGCGACCTCGCAGAAGTTCTCACCGGTGACCGGAGTCGGGTTCTCGAAGTACTGGCCCTTGACCGGTGGCACCCATTCGCCGCCGATCCAGTTGTCGTAGCGCGACTGGAACGACATGACGGAATCGGCGGTACCTGGACGGGCATAGACGGACATTGAAAATCCTCCTGATCGACACGTGCTGCACTGCTGATGCGGTGTGTGATTCAGGACACTAGGGGGTGCAACGTTGCAACTACGTTGCCGTCACTCCGACGGCACCGCCGCGACGGGTGCGTCAGACTCCGAGATCGCGGTCGAGCAGGTCGATACGTGCGCTGACCTGGCCGTAGAGTGCGGAATCGCGGCTCAGCGTGGCGCGATAGGCCTCCCATGCGATCACGTCGGATCGACCGTGAATGGAGGAGGTCCACTGGGCGAGCAACACCGGATCCCCCAGCCGCAACAGTGCAGCCTGCATACGAGACCGCAATTCTTCGCGAATCTCCTCGATGCCGGGTGCGGACGAGCCGGGCAACACCGGTCCGGTGTAGATCCGCAGAGCCGCCTCGACGTCGCCGCGGTCCAGGGCTCGTCGGATGTCGCCGACATCGGAGGACAATTCGCCGACCAATCGGTACGGCCGGGACGCGAGGCCGGCGGTGCCGAAAGACTTACGCAGCCGCGACATCTCTGCGCGGATGGTCACCGAGTCGAGTTCCTGCTCGTCGAGCAGGACGGCGAGATGGTCCGAACTGAGCCCCTCCGGATGATCGCCGAGCAACAGGAGGATCTCGGCATGCCGCTGCGACAGAGGTGTTCGGCCCGAGCCGCGCACCACTCCGGGCCGGCCGGATCCGAGAACTTCGAGACGAGGAGCCGTGTCGCCCAACGATTTCGGCGAGTTCAACAGGTGCAGGCGTAACTCGGACTCGGCGGCTGCGACGGTGGCCCGCACCAGCGAGAGCACCTCGGGTACGGCCACCCGCGGCCCGCCGGTGATGTCGATGGCTCCCAGGATGTGGCCGCTGGTGGGGTGATGCACCGGCGCTGCCGAGCAACTCCATTCGTGGACCGATCGCGAGAAGTGCTCGGACGCGAAGATCTGCACGCTGTGATCGACGGCGAGTGCCGTTCCCGGAGCGTTGGTCCCCTTGCTCTCCTCGCTCCAATCGACGCCCTCGGCGAAATCCATCGTCAGCGCACGGTCCTTGGCCGAGGAATCGCCCTCGACCCACAGCAGGCGGCCCTCCGCGTCGGAGATCGCAACGAGCAGACCGGTGTCGGAGGCGTCCTCGACGAGCAGTTTGCGGATCACCGGGCGGATGAGTGCCATCGGATGCCCGTTGCGATAGCGGTCGAGGTCCGGTCCGCTCAGTGCCGGTGCCTGACTACCGCCGTCCGGGTCGACACCCTTGGTTCGACTTCGCATCCACGAGTCGAGTACGACGGACCGCACCGCCGAGCCGTGAGTACGAATGTCGTCGACGAAAGATTGATGGGCACTGGACATTTGGCGCGCCAGCACAGTGACATCCTCACCGGGACGCACTGCGACCCAGGGGTTGCCGCCACTGTCCGATCGGCTTGCCATTCGACGCTTCCTCCGTGACCTGTCCACATCGTTGTAACCCAGCTCACAGGCAAGGATACAGCCGCTGTCGACGGGTGCGACCGGGGCCGGTCCCGTCGACGACGACCGGCTACTTCTTCTTGACGGCGGAAGTGATTATGTCGTTGCTGGTGTCGCCACTCGACTTCGCTCGCTTGTCGGCGCGCTTGTCCTTGAGTGATTTGCCGGATTTCTTGGTCATCGTGTTGCGGGGCGATTTGTCCGACATGGCAGAAACCCATCTGTTGGGGAACCTGAACGGTCCCCAGACCACGAACGCTACGCCTTACGCGCCGCGATCGTGCCGATCGATCAGCGCCGCGGCCCGTTCGGCGAACATGACGGCCGTTGCGTGGGGCCCTCTACTGGGCACTACCGGGAACGCCGAGGTGTCGACGACGTACACGCCGTCGATCCCACGCACCCGACAATGGTCGTCCAGAACCGACCCCGGATCAGATTCGGGCCCCATTCGAGCGCTTCCGGACAGGTGCAGCGACGTACCGAGTGGCGCGAGCGGATCTGCGATGGCGGGAACGTCCACGACCGACGCCATGGCCGGGGATCGGAGCAGGTCGACGGCGAGTTCGACCCCGTCTCGCATCGCCCGACGGTCCCGTTCCGATTCGAGGTAGTGGTAGTTCACCGTGGGAGGTGTGAACGCGTCCGCCGTGCGCAACGCGATGCGTCCTCGCGCGGTCGACCGCATCAGACCGACGCCGAACGAGTGCGGCCCCACGTCCAGACCGGGTATCAATTCGTCGAACCGCCTCGTGTACGGCCGGATTTCCACGTCGCCCGCGTGCAGCACCGCCTCGAGCGGAGACGACAACCGATCGTCCGGGGAATGTTCGGGGGAATGTTTCGGAACGAGGGGAACGGCGACCTCGGGGTGGTCGGAGAATCCGCGACCCACGCCCGGACTGTCGACCACCATCGAGATACCCAGCGGAACAAGGTTTTCGGGATCACCGATGCCCGATCGCATCAGCAGCGCGGGCGTGTGCACGGACCCGGCCGACACGATCACGGTATCGGCTCGGACGATTCTGCGCACTCCGCCGACGACTGTCTCCACTCCGATCACCTTGCTGCCGTTGAACTTCAACGACACGACTGTCGTATCGCCCTGGATACGAAGGTTGGTCCGGTCGGCATTCGGCAGGAGGTAGGCCCTGGCCGCGCTCACCCGTGTCCCGCCCAGAACGTTCGAGGGAACAGCACCGACACCGCCCGCCCCCGCATCGGGAGCATTCAGGTCCTCGCGGTAGTCGATCCCGGCGTCCGTCGCCGAGTCCACGAACGCGGCGGTCAGCCGATGCCAGGCCCGCGCGGGCGGTCGAGTGATCGGCATCGGCCCGTCCGTTCCGTGCCAGCGACGCGCGATGCCGGTACCGCCGGCGGCATCGAGGTCGTGATCGCTTTCGGAACGACGAAAGAACGGCAGCACCTGATCGAACGACCAGTTCGACTGTGGCCACGCATCGAAATCGGCGGGGATCGCCCGAACGAAGTAGCCACCGTTGACGGCGCCCGATCCGCCGAGCACTCGACCTCGGGTCACCGTGCGCGTGACGTCGCGGGTGAGTTCGGCGGTGTAGCGGCTCACCCACCGGCTGTCCGGACCGATGGGGAGCGTCGTCGAGTCGCCCAGGCTGAGCGGAATGTCGCCGACCCCCGCAGATGCCGGCCCGGCTTCGAGCAGCAAAACTGAGCGGTCGGGATTCTCGCTCAGTCGCGCCGCGACGACACAGCCGCACGACCCGCCTCCGACGACGATGACGTCGGCGTCGAGTGCACTTCCCTCGTCGTCGGCCCGGCCTTCCAGGCGCACGGGTCAGCCGTCCAGACGGGGCTTCAACGCCTCGATGGAACGAGCCGACAGCGCGCCGCTCCACAGCCCGGTTCCGTACGCGATGTCGTCGGCGCGTTTGAAGAAGATGTATCGAACCGGATCGAGCCCGCCCAGTTCACGATGCTTGTACCAATCCGAACACGCTTCTGCCACAGCCATACCGAGCGCGATCTTCCGAATACGGCTGGACAACAACACCGCGAGCAACGTGATCGGCCAATAATGTCGACACAGCGCCGAGGCAAGTTGCCACAACCCCGCCACGAAACCCTCGGCAGCGAGAACGGCCGCGATGCGGGTGGGCTGATCGAGACCGACGAACATCTTGCGCAGCCGGACGACCGTGACCCCGAAACTGGCCAGAGCGCCGAGCAATCCGATACGCGTCAGACTGGCGGCGAGCAGACACGTCACCAACGTCCACGGCGACATCGCGATCGGTGGCACCATGCCCGGATGACGCGCGGACAACGGCGTGGCACCGGTGCCGTAGAACAGTTTGCGGGCGAACCATTCGACGAAGGCGACGCGGTGCTCGTGCGCCACGTGGGCGACGGGCTCGTAGCGCAGTCGCCAGCCCGCCTCCTGCAGACGCCAGCACAGATCGACGTCCTCGGCCACGTGCATCGACTCGTCGAACCCGTGGCATTCCACCGCGGCAGACCGGCGAAGCAACATGGCGGCACTGGGTACGTAGGACACCGCGCTCCCTGCGCGCACCGCCGCTTCCTTGCGTCCGAGGTCGAGCGAGGAGCGGGCGTGCTCGTAGCGGGCCAGTGCGCTGCCCTCGGGCTCCAGCGCGACGATTCGGGGTGCCACCAGGCCCACCGCCGGATCCGAGAAGTGCCCGAGCATCACCTCGAGCCAGCCCTTGCGCGGCACCACGTCCGAGTCCAGAAAAGCAACGAAATCCGTTGTAGCGCAACGTAGTCCAGTATTACGTGCGGCCGCCGGCCCGCGTGAGGTCTCGTGCCGCAGCACCGTCACGCTGCCCACGCTCCACGACACGGCAGGAACCGCCACCGGGACGTCGGATCCGTCGTCGACGATGATCACGTGCATGCCGTGCATCGCCGTGATCAGCCGCGCGAGCCCGGCCTCGTTGTTCTTCAGCGGCACCACGACGGTGACATCACTGGGCGACGGGATGGACATGGGCCGCGGGTTGCCCACCCCCGAGTCGAGCAATTTGCGCGCCACGAGGGCGGACTGCGAATCGGTCACCTCGATGAAACCGTCACCGATCATTGCCGCGGCCGTCGGTGCCAACGTGAGCATCCGCATCGGTGAACCACCGATCAGAACGCGTCCCTCGGAGAATGTGCGTACGCGTGGATCCACTCGCACCCCGAAGCCGTCAGGCAACCGACCTTCACCCATCAGGGCATCGTAAGCGGACAAACGGTCGGTGTGTCGGCCACCCGGTAAATCGGTCGGAACATACCTGCTCCCCGTTTCTGTTCGAGGCCTCGAACAGGCTTTCCGCCGGTTCTGCACCGCGATCGCTCACACGATGACGCCGTGCGGGGACGGACTCCATCTCTGCACCGCACCCAGCACGCGTTCCCGCAGTTGGTCGAAAATGAGCCGTCCCTCCTCGGCGGTGGCCCCGAGGGGATCGCCGAGCACACCGTTGGCCGTGACGGGCGCCAGGCCGCCGGCGCGCAGCTCGGGCAGTAGAGCCGCGATCTCGGTGGTGTTTCCCGGTGCCGCTTTCGTCATGTCGACCACGTCGGCCGAAAGATGCAGCAGCAGCGATGTTTCGGTGCGTCCGGCATGCGCATCCGCTCCCGGCACCGAGCACGGGAACCATACGACGTCGCGCCCCTCGTAACGCAACAGCGTCACCGCCGAGCGCAGGGTGGGACCGTTGCCGCCGTGGCCGTTGACGAAGACGATCCTCTCTGCCCACCGGCACGCGGAGCGCCCGTATTCCACCAACAGCGCCTCGAGCGCGGCGGACCCGATGGACACGGTGCCGCCGAAGCCCTCGTGCTCGCCGCTGGAACCGTACGCCACCGCGGGTGCCACGAGAGCGTTCGGAACCGTTCGCGCGACGGCGTCGGCGATGCGGGTATCGGTATCGAGAGGTAGGTGCGGCCCGTGTTGCTCGAGCGAGCCGACCGGAACCACGAGAAGCTTCGGTCCGACGATGTCCGGCCAGTACTGGGTACCGAGCGTGTCAGTGGCCATGAGTGCAGATGCTATCGGACGGAACCGAGCCGTCACGCGGACGAAACACACGGCCGATAATCTTCGATTCGTGCCACCCCGCCGTCGGTCGATATTGCTCTCGCAATTGTCCATATCGGCACCGGGTGGCCCGCAGCCGACAATTCTGGACGAGCTCCGACGCGTCATCCTGGCCGGTGACGCTCCTCCGAATACACCCATTCCGATAGACGAGGTCGCGGAATTGTTCGGCGTGAGCCGCATTCCGGTACGTGAATCCCTGAAGACTCTGATCGGCGAGGGATTGGTCGACCATCGACCAAATCTCGGCTACCGGGTGGCGCAGCTGACAGCGGCAGAACTGCGCGAAATGTACATCGTGCGTGAGGTTCTCGAAACTGCTGCACTCCCGATCGCGGTAGAACAGGCCACCGATGCCGATCGCGCGCACCTGATCGAGATCAACCGGCAGCTCGAGGCCTCGTTGACCGAGGACGACTCACGCGAGTACCACCGCCTCTCTCGCGAATTCCACCTGTCGCTGACCCGGCCGTCGCGGATGCACCGACTCCTGCACATGCTCGAATCCGCCTGGAACATCACCGAACCCGTGCAACCGATGGTGCATGTCGCCGGATCCGATCGGGTGTCACTGCACGACGACCACGCCGACATGATCGCCGCCTTCCTCGATCGCGACTCCGACGCACTGTTGCGCGCTGCCCAGCACCATCACACGCGTCTCAATTCGGTCATTTCGACATTGTCGAACGATCACGGATTGTTTGCCGATCCACCCACGGAAACGCCGGGCTGAAGATATATCGCTCACGTCACGAGGGCGCAATACTTCGCCGCTAGCTTTTCCCCATTCACTCGTTCCATTCATTGCCCGGCCGTCAGGAGCATCGATGACAGATACAGCGCACGGTCCCGCCCAAACGGGAGATCTCGTGGAAGCCGCGGGCCACCCCGTCGGTGGAGGCCTGATCAAGGACAGTTACGACCCACGGCTGACCAACGAAGACCTCGCTCCGCTGAAGAAGCAGACCTGGACGTCCTACAACCTGTTCGCTTTCTGGATGTCCGACGTGCACTCGGTGGGTGGCTACGTCACGGCCGGCAGCCTCTTCGCACTCGGGTTGGCGAGCTGGCAGGTGCTGATCGCGCTGCTCGTCGGCATCACCATCGTGTACTTCTTCTGCAACCTCGTCGCCAAGCCGAGCCAGGTCTCCGGGGTGCCCTACCCGGTCATCTGCCGCAGCGTGTTCGGCGTCCTCGGTGCCAACATCCCCGCCATCATTCGCGGTCTGATCGCCGTGGCCTGGTACGGCATCCAGACGTTCCTGGCATCGGCAGCCCTCGACATCGTGTTGATCAAGCTGTTCCCGTCACTGGCCCCGTACGCCGTCACCGCCGACTACGGCTTCGCCGGTCTCTCCCTGCTCGGTTGGGCCAGCTTCCTGTTCCTCTGGGTCGTTCAAGCAGCGGTCTTCTGGCGCGGCATGGAATCGATCCGCAAGTTCATCGACTTCTGCGGGCCCGCCGTCTACGTCGTGATGTTCATGCTGTGTGGCTACCTGATCTGGAAAGCAGGCTGGGGCGCAATCGATCTCAACCTACAAGAGGTCGAGCACACGGGCCTGAGCTCGATTCCGGTGATGCTCGGTGCTATCGCCCTCGTGGTCTCGTACTTCTCCGGCCCCATGCTCAACTTCGGCGACTTCTCCCGCTACGGCAAGTCCTACTCCGCGGTGAAGAAGGGCAACTTCCTCGGTCTCCCGGTCAACTTCCTGGTCTTCTCCATCCTGGTGGTCGTCACGGCGTCGTTGACGCTTCCGGTGTTCGGTGAGCTGATCACCGACCCGGTCGAGACCGTCGCTCGAATAGACAGCACGTTCGCCATCGTTCTCGGTGCACTGACGTTCACGATCGCCACCATCGGCATCAACATCGTCGCGAACTTCATCTCCCCTGCGTTCGACTTCTCCAACGTCAGCCCGCAGCGCATCAGCTGGCGCGCAGGCGGAATGATCGCCGCCATCGGCTCGGTGCTGATCACCCCGTGGAACCTGTACAACAACCCCGACGTCATCCACCTGACCCTCGAAACTCTGGGCGCATTCATCGGACCACTGTTCGGCATTCTGATCGCCGACTACTACCTCGTCCGCAAGCAGAAGGTCGTCGTCGACGAGCTGTTCTCGATGTCGACGACGGGTCTGTACTGGTACTCCAAGGGATACAACCCGGCTGCGGTGTACTCCACCATCGTCGGCGCGCTGGTGGCCATGTTCACCGTGCTGTTCAACGGAGCCATCGACGGCATGCAGATCGCCGGAATGTCGACGGCGTCCAAGTACAGCTGGTTCATCGGATGCGGCATCGGATTCGCGATGTACTTCTACCTCGCAACGCGGACCAAGCTGGCCGTCACCAACTTCGACACTCCAGTGAAAGCATAGGATCTCGCACGTGCTCATCAAGGTCATCAATCCGAACACCACGAGTTCGATGACCGCAACGATCGGTGACTGTGCCCGGGCCGTAGTCGGCCCGGGCACGGTCGTCGATGCGGTCAGCCCATCCATGGGGCCGGTGTCGATCGAAAGCCACGTCGACGAAGCACTCAGTGTCCCAGGCATTCTCGCCGAGATCGCCCGCGGCGAGGCCACCGGGGTCGACGGCTACGTCATCGCCTGTTTCGGCGACCCCGGCATCGACGCGGCCCGCGAGCTCGCATCGGGGCCCGTCATCGGGATCGCGGAAGCGGCCATGCATGCCGCGAGTTTCCTCGGCCGCGGTTTCAGCGTCGTCACCACGCTCGCACGCACGATCGGACGGGCACAGGATTTGGCCGACCATTACGGCTTCGGACGGCAGTGCTTCGGCATCCATGCGTGCGACCTGCCCGTCCTCGATCTCGAAACCGACCCCGACGCTCGCAAGATCGTCACCGAGGCCTGCCGCATCGCGGTAGAGACGGACGGTAGCGATGCCGTGGTCCTCGGCTGCGCGGGTATGGCCGATCTCTGCCGACACATCTCGTCCGAAATCGGAGTGCCCGTCGTCGACGGGGTCGCAGCGGGAACGTTGTTCGTGCAATCCCTCGTCACCCTGGGACTCGGGACCGGTAAGCGTGGGGAGTTCGCGACTCCGCCGCCCAAGCTGTACACCGGCATGCTCGACGGATTCAGCAGGTCTTGATCCAGTGCCGCCAGTCAGCGGCACACATCAGCTCCTGGGTTCTGCATCCCGGACTCCGATCGGCGTCGGATATTCCGAACCGGGGAGCTGATTCGCTCGGGTGAAGTCATGCGGTGCAACGACGTCGGTCGGTTCGAGGGTGTGCACCGACGAGTGTCCAAGACCGAGGACCGCCGAATCCAAGCCACCGCGCAGGATGTCGAGCACGTTCTCCACCCCGGCCTGACCGTTCGCGGCGAGACCCCACAGATACGCCCGCCCGATCAACACCGCCCGCGCGCCGAGGGCGAGTGCTTTCGCGACGTCGCTGCCCCGCCGGATCCCGCCGTCGAGGGTGACCTCCACCTGATTTCCCACCGCGTCGGCAATCGCCGGCAGCATCCGAATCGACGCCGGCGAACCGTCGAGATTGTTGCCCCCGTGATTGGACACCGAGATCGCGGTGACACCTGCGTCGACGGCCCGGA
Organism: Rhodococcus sp. 05-2254-5; assembly: GCF_002258575.1. Taxonomy (NCBI): domain Bacteria; kingdom Bacillati; phylum Actinomycetota; class Actinomycetes; order Mycobacteriales; family Nocardiaceae; genus Rhodococcus; species Rhodococcus sp. 05-2254-5. Next base: position 106,486 of record NZ_NOZG01000020.1, read on the forward strand.
GCGCGTCGTCGACCCGGGACACACCTTTGAGCATGAACGGACCGTCCCACTGCGCGCGTAGCCACGCGATGTCCTCCCAGGACGGCAGCGGGGTGGACATCCACTCCCGGTACGCGGCGAAGAACGTCGGCGCCGATTTTCCGGGCGCAGCAAGGTTCGGTGCCGTCAAATCCGGAAATGTCCCCGACCGCGCCCACCGCGCCAACCACCGCGGCCGCGCCAACACTTCCGGTGCCAGCCGCAGCATCGCCCCCACATCGAGGCGTTCCGGTATCACCGGACTCCCCCAATCGCGGCCCTCCGAGAACGACCAATCCATCGTCACGATCAACCCGACCGCACCCGCAGCGCGGGCACGATCGAGCATGTGCGCCAACAACTCCCGCGAACCCACCCAATGCACCTGAAAGAACGTCTGCGGATTCGCCGCCACGACGTCCTCGATCGGCTTGCTCGCGAACAACGACAACCCCATCGACACACCCCGCGATGCTGCCGCCCTCGCCACAGCCACCTCACCGTCGGGGTGCACAGCCTGCACACCCGTCGGGGAGATCATCACCGGAAACGACAGCGGTTGACCCATCAGCGTCGTCGACAGATCACGTATGTCCGACAGCCCCGCCACGTGCGGGGCGAACCCGAGTTCACCGAACGCGGCCGTGTTGTCGGCCAGCGTGATTCCGCGCTCCGAGCCCGCCCACAATGCCTTGTAGACGGACTCGGGCAGACGCTTCTGTGCTCGCCGTTGCGCCTCGGCAACGGATTCGAACCACGATCGATTCACCACCGGGCGTTACTCAGCGCCGAGCTTTCGGTCGAATCCCAGCGGCATCACGACGTCCGACGGGGTCAGATCGTGGATGGACGAATGCCCGAGCCCCAACACCGCGGAATCGACTCCGCCGCGCAGAATGTCGAGCACGTTCTCCACCCCGGCCTGACCGCCGGCCGACAGACCCCACAGGTACGCCCGACCGATCAGCACCGCCCGAGCACCCAACGCCAAGGCCTTCACCACATCACTACCCCGCCGAATACCGCCGTCGAGGGTGATCTCGACCTGATCACCGACCGCCTCCGCGATCGCCGGCAACGCCCGAATCGGAGCCGGCGTGCCGTCGAGATTGTTGCCACCGTGATTGGACACCGAGATCGCCGTACACCCGGCGTCGACGGCCCGCTTCGCATCATCGACCCGCATCACACCCTTGAGCATGAACGGCCCACCCCACTGCTCCCGCAACCACGCCACGTCCTCCCACGTCGGGAGTGGTGTCCCCATCCATTCCCCATACGCACCGAAGAATGTCGGAGCCGGACCACCGGTCGGTGGGGTCAGGTTCGGGGTCGTCAGATCCGGGATCTTCCCGGTCTTCGCGAACTCCCACAACCACTTCGGACGCATGATGCCCTCCGGAGCGAATTGCACCATCGCCTTGAGATCCATCTTCTCCGGAATCGACGGGCTACCCCAGTCGCGGCCGTTCGAGAACGACCAGTCCAGCGTCATGATCAACCCGACCGCACCGGCTGCGCGGGCCCGCTCCATCCGCTGCAACAACACCTCGCGCGAACCCACCCAGTACATCTGGAAGAACGTCTGCGGATTCGCCGCCGCGACCTCCTCCACGGACTTGCTCGCGAACGAGGACAATCCGATCGGAATACCCCGCGCCGCAGCAGCTCTCGCCACCGCAACCTCACCGTCGGGGTGCACGGCCTGCACACCCGTCGGGGAAATCATCACCGGAAACGACAGCGGCTGCCCCATCACCGTCGTCGACAAGTCCCGCTTGTCCGACAACCCCGCCACATGCGGGGCGAACCCGAGCTCACCGAACGCCGACATGTTGTCGTCGATGGTGATACCGCGTTCGGAGCCGGCTACCAGCGCGGCATACACCGACTTCGGTAGACGCTTCTTCGCCCGCCGCTGCGCCTCGGCAACGGTCTCGAACCACGCACTCTTCGCCATAGCTTTGTGTTCCTATTCCATTCCTGCGAGCGGATTTTCGTCGCAGATCTTCGCCGGTGGACGCATCATCAACGTCAACGGCACCGACTTACGGGGAGTCTTTCGCTGACCGGTGCGCGAATGATCGACACTCGACTTCGGGATCTCCCCCGCAGCCGCCAACGCCATCTCACCGTTACCGATCACGCACTCTGGATCCGGGCCATCCATCGGCAGACCCGTGAAGAACTTCGCCGCCATGCACCCACCCCGACACGCATCGAAATGGGCACACTTGGTGCACGCACCCGAGGTCTGCGGTGAGCGCAACTCCTGGAACAACTCCGAGGTCTGCCAGACCGATTGGAAACCGCCCATACCGTCCTTGGCGTCACGGACGATATTGCCGGCGAGGAAGTTCTCGTGAATGGCGAACGGGCACGCATACACGTCGCCGATCGGGTCGATCAAACACACCACCCGCCCCGCACCACACAGGTTCAACCCCGGCAGAGCGTCACCGAACGCCGAGAGGTGGAAGAACGAATCGCCCGTCAGCACACCCTCACCGTTCGCAACGAGCCAGTTGTACAGCTCGCGCTGCTGACCCGCCGTGGGATGCAGATCGTCCCAGACATCCGCACCGCGACCCGACGGCCGCAACCGCGTGATACGCAGTGTCGCAGCGTATTTGTCGGCCAGAGCCTTGAAGTCGTCGAGCTGGCTCACGTTGTGCCGGGTGACGACGACGGAGATCTTCGCATCCCGGAACCCGGCCTCCTTCAGATTCTCCAACGCCCGGCACGCCATGTCGAACGACCCCGGACCACGCACCGCGTCGTTGACCTCCGCCGTCGCCCCGTCGATGGAAATCTGCACATCGACGTAATCCGACGCCGCGAGACGCGCGGCGACTTGTCTGTCGATCTTGACTCCGTTGGTGGAGAACTTCACCCCCACCTGATGCGCCGTCGCATAGTCGACGAGTTCCCAGAAGTCCGACCGGACCGTCGGCTCACCGCCACCGATGTTGACGTAGAACACCTGCATCTTCTGCAACTCGTCGATGATCGACTTGCACTGCTCGGTACTTAGTTCGCGAGGGTCACGACGACCCGACGACGACAGACAATGCACACACGACAGATTGCAGGCGTAGGTCAACTCCCACGTCAAACAAATCGGAGCATCGAGACCGAGCTCGAACTGATCGACCAATTTCCCTACCGGAGCTGGTCTTTCGAGGGTGGAAGTCATAGGGGCCGTCCTCTTCTACGAATGGTCAGGTTCTACGGGCGAGTGATCATGTTCGAGTCCGCCAACGTCTCGAGCGCTCTCACGTAGGGAGCCGATGCCGAATCGCTGATTCCTGCGGCCGCGATCGCCGACCGCATATCCCGGTGGTCGGGAAGGGACTCGATGATCGCCACGATCGTGCGGTTCTTCAGAAACGACAGCTTGCGGGTCCCGAAGTGGTAGAGCAGCGCCCCGAACGACTCCGGGCGCAACGCCACCTGCGGATGCAACACCCACCGCACGTCCAGATCGAGCGCGTCCTGCACAGCAGTGGTCATGATCAGTACACGCCGCACATACCGTCGATCGAGACTTCCTCCACCAACGACTCCTCCACCAGATCGGACTCGACAACCGACGTACCGACCACAGCGTTCTCACTCTTCTTCGACATCTGATTCCTCCTACGAAATCTGTTCGGCCACAATCCGATCGACTGTGTTCAGGATCACCACGCTAACGGCCATCGAGGTTTCCGACGGGTCATGGCGCAGGAACTGGTCGGCCGTCGCGATCAACCGTCCAGTCGGGTAGGTACCGGCCCGTCCGGCGTGCGGGGTGAGCGGCGTCCGAGCGGACCGACCAGCGGTCGATCCGAGTTCTGCCGCGGTTCGCTGTGGAAAGCTGACCTGAACAGAGGGTCACAGCAGAAACGACAGAAGAAGACTTACATGACCGAGATCGATGCATTGGCACCCGGACCCGACGGGGTCTGGGCTCATGAGAACGTCGTCGTCCGGCACACTCCCGGGCTCCGATTCGACGCCATCCGTGCAGGATCGACAGTGCAGGTCAACCACTGCCTCGCTGCGGGCCAGATCGGTGAGGGCCTCGTGCCGCTCATCACCGAACAGGCGCGCCATATCGGGCTGTCTCAACGCGAGTTCGAGCACGTGCTGGTCGGCATCGTGCGCACCACTGTCGCCGATCCGGTCGAGGCATGGACGACGTACTACCGAAACTCGTTGGATGACCTCCTCTCCGGTCGAGCAGAGTTCGCTCCTGTGCACGAGCGTGCCGCCGCGTCGGTCCGCGGTTCGGTACTCGATCTGGGTTCGTGCTTCGGCTTCTTCCCATTGCGGCTGGCTATGCAGGGTTGTTCGGTCACCGCGACCGACCAGTCAGCGGGAACCATGAATTTGCTCGCGACTGTCGCTCCGCACCTCGGCGCGAGACTCGACACGGCAGTGTTCGATGCAGCCCGAATCCCGTTCGACGACAACAGTGTCGATACTGTGACAGCTCTGCACCTGCTCGAACACGTCGATGCCGAGACGGGCTCTGCCATCGTCGCGGAGGCACTCCGGGTGGCGCGCTTCCGCGTCGTCATCGCGGTACCGTTCGAGACCGAGACCACCGTCTGCCACGGACACATCCGCACGTTCGACGAGACGGCGCTGGCCGAGCTGGGATTATCGACGGGGAAGCCCTTCGAGACCTCGACCTTCCACGGCGGTTGGCTCGTGATCGACAAGACGACGGCACCACAACTCGTCTGAACAGTCTCGATACCGCAGGCATGGGATCCGCGGGACTACTAGAACGGTGGTGCTGCGTCGGCTTCCTCGTCGCTCGGTTCTGTGTCGGCTTGTCGGGTAGGTCGGGGTAGGCGATGATGCCGGATCGTCTGGGTTGGGTGGGGATGTGTAGCCGGCGGTTTTGACGCTGTGGTGGTATTCGCAGAGGCATTGGAAGTTGTTGACGGTGGTCCAGCCGCCGAGTGGATTGGCGTGGTCGAACGGGATCACGTGGTCGATTTGGCAGCGTGCCGCGGGTCGGTGGCAGCCGGGGAAGCGGCAGTGGCGGTCATACGTACCGGCCCGGTCTCGATGCCGTACGTGAATCGAAGGTCCACGCGGGATAGTGCCCTGTTGCCTGTGGGAGTGAGTCGCATGGGGGAACGACGACCATTCCGTTCGCGGCTGCCAATGCTCTCATCGAATGTGACTGCGTGACCTCGGCATCCGCGCCGTCGATGAATCCCAACAGAACCCGAGGTGTGCTCGACGCCGAGGTCACGTCGCCGCGGACCCGCACAGTTTTCACCGTTCGCTCTGCCGCCGGATCCTGCAGAGCGGATGCCACGACCGGCCGGACGAACAGTTCGTACGAGATCAGCGCACTCACCGGATTTCCGGGCAGGCAGATGATCGGTATTCCATCGAATCGTCCGCAGCCCTGCGGTTTTCCCGGCCTGACCGCAACCGAGGCGAAGGTGACGTCGTGATCCGCCAGCGCAAGCCGGACCACCTCCTCGGTTCCTGCGCTGATTCCACCGGTCGTGATGATGACGTCGGCTACCGCAGCGCAGCGGGCAAGGGCCGCTCTGCACGCCTCCACATCGTCGGATACCGCCGATTCGAGGTGCACATCGGCACCACACCGCAGCAGATCGGCTGCGATCATCGGAGAGTTGGCGTCGAAACACTCGCCGAGCGTCGGAGTTTCTTCAGCACAGCGGATTTCGGATCCGGTGGACAACACAGCCACGGTCAATGTCGAACCGATCCTGACATGCGTTCGTCCGAGTGCCGCAAGCAGTCCGACCTGAGCGGGAGTCAGCACCGTACCGGCCCTGATGGCCACGTCACCGGCATCGAAATCCGAAGCACGACGGCGGATGTTGCTCTTGGAACCACTCGAACAGATGGTCACCGTATCGGAACCGAACGACGTGACGAATCCGCTGGTCTGTTCGACAGGCACCACCAGATCGGCCCCTCGCGGAAGTACTGCTCCGGTCATGATCTGTACACATTCACCCGGCGCCACGCTCAGCTCGGTACTCGACCGCCCGGCGACGCTCCGCGCCGAGACGGTCAGTGTGGCCGGCAGTCGTGGGGAACCGATCACATCGGTACGGCGCACAGCGAACCCGTCGACTGCAGAATTGTCGAACGCCGGCAGAACGCGCTCGGCAACGACATCCTCGGCGAGAACTGCGCCGACCGCAGATCCGATGGGTACCGCCCGAACTTGGGCTGCCAAGCCGAGATCTGCTATCGCACAACGGTGTTCGTCGACCGAACAGGTAGCCGAGTTTACGGTCCGCCTCATCCGCCGATGTAGGACATCTCGATCCGCTCGCCGGCCGGGGTGTCCCCCGATCCCGCTCGCAGTTCGGAGTATCGATCGTCACGGCTGTTCCAGAGCGCCGACAACCGCGCCACGAGAGCATCCTGCGATGCCCCCGAACGCAGCAGTGCGCGCAGATCGGTTCCCGCTGAAGCGAACAGGCACGTGTACACCTGCCCGTCCGCCGACAGCCTGGCCCGAGTACAGCTGCCGCAGAACGGTTTCGACACCGAGCCGATCACCCCGATTTCTCCGCTCCCGTCGCGATACCGATAGCGCGTCGCGACCTCGCCGTCGTACATCGACTCGATCCGCTCGAGCGGATGGGCTGCCCCGATGATGTCGACAATGGAGTCGACGTCCGTCACCTGCGCCATTTCCCACCGGTTCGTCGCCCCGACATCCATGTACTCGATGAACCGCACGACGATACCGGTCCCTCGGAACCGTTCGGCCAGGTCGAGAATCGAATCACCGTTCACGCCCCGTCGCACCACCACGTTCACCTTGACGGGTGACATCCCGGCGCACACTGCCGCGTCGATACCGTCGAGCACGGTCCGGACGGGTACGCGCGTGTCGCTCATCCGCGCGAACGTCGTCGGGTCGATCGAATCCAAGCTGACGGTAACGCGTTTCAGACCGGCCGCGTACAACGATGCGGCCTGGGCTGCGAGCAACGACCCGTTCGTGGTCATCGCAAGATCGACGCCGTCGATGGCGCTCAATCGTTCGACCAGCGTGGCGATTCCGGCCCGCAGCAACGGTTCACCACCCGTCAGACGGATCTTTTGGATGCCGATCGTCGCGGCGGCCTGCGCCACTCTGACGATCTCATCGAAGGACAGCAGCCTGCCGGTGTCGAGGAATCGGTGATCGGGACCGAACTCGGCTCGAGGCATGCAGTAGACACAGCGGAAGTTGCATCGGTCGGTGACCGAGATACGGAGATCTCGAAGTGCCCGCCCCCGAGCGTCCACCGTCCCCGAACCGAGGTCGGTCGGATGGTTGCGCACTGCTCGAACGGGATCACCCACGGAGTAGTCCTTTCACTCGGTCGAACACCAGAATCGCGGACGGCAGGGCCTCACACTTGACCGCGCGCGCCCGGTAGTTGACGTGCAGCGACCAGCGCACGACCCTGCCTCACGACTTTCCGGCAAAGTTACGAACAGTGAATCAACCGGAAACATTGCGGGTTAATCTCGAAGAAAGCTCCTGCATCGCCGTGAGCGTCTACGACAAGGGGTGCCCATGCTGTCTCGATCCGGATTCTCCATTCCGACTCGAACGACCAGCCGCGGCGACTGGTCCGACATGTTGAACGAACACTTCGTCGCCCTGGACGTAGCCGACGTGGCGGACAGTCGATTCACGGGAGCCGTCCGATCGATGTCTCTGGCGCACCTGCAGGTGTCGACTGTCCGATCGACGACTCAACGCATCGCGCGAACCGACTCGCTCATCGAGAAGGACCGAATCGAATACGTTCAGATCGGGATGATCCGTCGAGGCCGCGCGATCGTGGTGCAGGACGGACGCGAATGCGTGCTCTCCCGCGGCGACTTCGCCATCTACGACACGTCTCGTCCCTTCGACTGGATCATCGACGGTCACCCCGACGACGATCAGTGGGAGCTCGAAGTCTTCACCTGGCCCCGTCACATGCTGCGACTCGACGAGCGTGAATCCAGCGACCTGACGGCCATGGCGTTCGACGGCTCGGCCGGTTTCAGCGGCCTCCTCAGCCGATTTCTGCACGACCTGGGGTCGACCCGGTCGACGCTGGGTACGGCGGGCGCACAGGCCATCGCGGACGAGGTCGGAGATCTGGTCAGCGTCATCGCGAGGAACACCACCACCAGCCCGGCGCTGGACTCCCCCGGCACCGCCCTGGTTCGGACGGCGCAACGCTATATCGAGGAACACCTCGCAGACCCAGATCTGTCGCCCAGCACGGTCGCGTCGGCCATGCTCGTCTCCACCCGCCAACTGCACCGTCTGTTCGCGGCAAGTGGCACTACGGTGGCGCGCAGCATTCGGGTCAAACGGCTCGAGCGCTGCCGACGCGAGATCATCGCCAGCGTCGCGGTGGACCGCTCGCTCGGCCAGATCAGTCGGCGATGGGGTTTCGCGGACTCCGCAGTGTTCAGCCGCGCCTTTCGCGAGCAGTACGGGATGAGCCCGCGTCAGTACCGCGCGGCCGCGTGCGCGCAGTCCGACGACCCGCGAGCGGTCACTCGCCCGATGTGGCCGAGCGACCGTGAGCAGCCCGAGGTCGGCACTGCTCACGGTCCTCGTCGGTGAAACTGAGCTCCTACGGGTCTCTCGTCAGTGGAGCGAGTCACTCGAGTGGCCGGGCACGATCGCTGCCGAACCGTCGACCAGCGGGGCGATGTGATTCACCGCTGTCGCGGCCTCGGCGAACCCGACTGCGATCAACTTGACCTTGTCTTCGTGTCCGGCGACGTCGCCCGCCGCGAAGACTCGCCTTCGGCTGGTGCGCATCGTCCGTCCGACGGCGATATCGCGCTGGTACTTGTCCAGTCCCCACGTGGCGATGGGGCCGAGTGCGGCCTTGAACCCCAGTGCGGCAACAACACTCGATACCTCGAGCTGTCGACGGTCGACTCCGGTGCCGTCGACGATCGTCACCGATTCGACGGAGTCCACGCCCAGGATTTCCTCCACCTCGAACGGCGTGAGGACATCGACACCGGACCGCTCCAGCAAACCGAGGCTGTGAGCGTGGGCCCGAAAGTCGTTGCGCCGGTGCACCAGTACCACCGATTTCGCGATCGGCTCCAGGCTCAACGCCCAGTCGACTGCCGAGTCTCCGCCGCCGACGATCATCACCCGTTCGCCGGCGAGATCATCGAGTTTGGGCACGAAATACCGCAGGCCACGGTCGTGGAACTCGGCTCCGGCCGGCAATGGCCTCGGCGTGAACTTACCGATACCTGCGGCCACGAGAACGGCCTTGCCGACGACGGTCTCGCCCTTGTCCGTCGTGACCCGCACGAAGTTCTCGGATTCCTCGAGTTCGGTCGCCACGTGTCCCATGAGGTACGTCGGCTTCGCCTGATCCGCCTGTTCGACCAATGCGTCGACCAGATGTTGCGCCTTGATCGCCGGAAAACCGGCGACATCGAATATATTCTTCTCGGGGTACAGGGCCGCCAATTGCCCGCCCGGATGGGGCAGAGCGTCGATCACGGTGACCGTCATGCCCCTGAAACCCGCGTAGTACGCACCGTACAGCCCGGCCGGTCCGGCACCGACGATGATCAGATCACTCTCGGAAACCGTTGCGGCACTCACTTCTTCGCCACTTCGTCGATCGAGGGATGGTCGTGCCCAACCGGGCCGAGATCTTCCGCGCCACCGGAAGCATCTGCGTCCTCACAGAATTCGACGGCGATATCGACGAATTGCTTCTGTTCCTCCGGAATCTTGTGCTCCCAGAAGATGGCGTCGTTGGGACAGGCGGGCATGCACTTGCCGCAGTCGACGCACTCGTCGGGATTGATGTACATCATCCGAGCGCCCTCGTAGATGCAGTCGACGGGGCACTCCTCCGTGCATGCCTTGTCGAGCAGGTCGATGCACGCTTCGGTCACGACGTAGGCCATATCGAAATCCTCTTGTTCGTAGTAGGAGAAAGAGTTGTCAGGCGTCGAGCGCTGCGACCTCGACGAGGGTGTCGGAGAACGTCGGAGCGTTCCCGAGGTCGGCGAACACCGTCGGATTGAGTGAGGCCGGGGTCGACAGAGACAGCATGTTCTTGCGCCACGCCCCCATCGCACAGACGGTGACACCCTGCATGACCGACTTGTCGAGTTTGGCAACGACGGTGAATTCGCCGCGATCGTTGAAGACTCGCACCATGTCACCCGAAGCAATTCCCCGCTGTTCGCCGTCCACAGGGTTGATCAGCAGCGTCGGTTCCTTCTGCACTTTGCGGTGCATGTCGAGATTGCCGAAGCTCGAATTCAGGTACGCATGCGATTTGGGCGTGAGCAGATTGAGTGGATACTTCTCTGCCAGTTCGGGATTGGTCCTCGACGACTCGCGCGGCGGGATGTAGTGCGGGAGCGGATCCACCGGTTGTCCCGGCTGGTGATCGTTCGATCCCTGCCGGAACAGCGGCAGCACGAAGTTGCCACCCGCCGCCGCCGAGGACAGAAACTCCGTCTTGCCGGACGGCGTCCGGAAATTGCCCTCTGCGTGCGGTGCGTACTCGTCGGGGCCGGGAAGGTTGAGTCGCTGCCACCCGAGCTTCTTGAGCGAGTCGATCGTGATGCCCTCCATTGCCGGGGCATTCCAGTCGTAGGAGAGGGCGAGGAGTTCTTCATCGGTTCGGGAGAACACCGGTTCGGTGAAGCCCATCGCTGCGGCCAGTCGGCGAAACAGCTCGGTATTGGGGACGGCCTCCCCGAGGGGCTCGATCGACCGGTTGTTGTACGTGACGAACAGGTGGCCCCAGGAAAAGTTGATGTCGTCCTGTTCCAGCTGTGTCGTGGCGGGCAAGATGATATCGGCGTAATCGGCTGTGTCGGTGATGAAGTGGTCGCTGACGACTGTGAACAGATCCTCTCGGCTGAGCCCGTCGATCATGCGCTTCTGATCGGGACACACCACCACCGGGTTGGAGTTGTACACCATCAATCCCTTGAGGGGCGTATCCAAATTCAACCCGCCGGTCAGCGCCTCACCCAGCTGATACAGATTGATGACGCGTGTACCCGGAGTCTGCAGATCCGTCTGCAGAAACTCGGGCCAGTTCACCGGAAACGCCCACAGCGGCAGCTGCAGGATGCCGCCGCCGGGCTTACGCCATGCTCCCACCAACGACGGTAGACAGGAGATGGCTCGGACGCTCTGCCCGCCACCTGCACTGCGCTCGATGGCGACGCCGATCCGAATGACGGAGGGCTGACTCTGTGCGTATTCCCTTGCCAGCGTGTAGATGTCTTCGACGGGAATGCCCGTCTCCTCGGACGCCCATTGCGGGGTGTACTGCTGCACCCGCTCGGCCAATTCGTCGAAACCGATGGTGAAGCGTTCGATGTAGTCCGCGTCGGTCAATCCCTCGTCGATGATCACATGCATCATCGCCAGGGCGAGAGCGCCGTCGGTGCCCGGACGAATGGGGATGTACCAGCTCGCGGCCTTGGCTGTTCTGGTCTTGATCGGATCGATCACCACCACCTTGGCCCCGCGTTTCTTCGCCTCGGCTATGTACGGCCACAGGTGCAGGTTGGTGCTCATGGTGTTCGCCGCCCAGATCAGAATGAACTTGGAGTGGACGAAACTTTCGGGGTCGACGCCTGCCGTGTCGCCCACCGTCATCGCGTAGGCCGTGCACGAGCCGGCATCGCAGTAGGTGCGCTCGGCAACCGTCGCCCCGAGTCGGTTGAAGAATGCATCCCCGACGTTGAGACCCTGCGTGATTCCCTGGGTGCCGAGGTAGTTGCACGGCATGATCGCCTCGGGGCCGAATTCCTCGGCGATGGAGGTGAATTTCTCGGCGATGGTGGCCACGGCCTCGTCCCACGAGATCCGCTCGAACCGTCCCGAGCCCTTGGGCCCGGATCGCTTGAGCGGGTACAGCACTCGGTCCGGGCTGTAGACCTTGTCGAGATAGTTGTCCACCTTCACGCAGAGGCCACCGTTGGTGTACGGGTTGGTCTTGCTCCCGCTGACGCTCGTCGCCACCCCGTCCGCGACGGTCACCACCATCGAGCACGAATCCGGACAATCCTGCGCACACGCTCCGAGAACGGTGAGTTCCGTCGGGCGGTCGGCCGGGGCGTCGTGTGAGCGCGTATCTTTCTGAACAGTCGTCATGGGTGCTCCTCGGCGTGGATATCACTGGTATGTGTTATCCGTAGCCTGCACCGCGAGGACGCTCCCGACAGGACGCCGAGCGCCGTCTACTTTGCACTCTGTGCCCGAAGGCTCATCGCTCAGATCAATCCCTGTTTGCTCGCGGCATAGACGGCCTCGGCACGGCGGGACACCGCAAGTTTGCGCATGATGTTGCTGACGTGAAACTTCACCGTCGTCGCCGAGATGAACAACCGCGTTCCGATCATGTTGTTGGACAGACCCGTTGCCAGTAGCCGGAGCACTTCGAGCTCCCGCTCGGTCAGCCGCTCGATGCTGCTCGGTGTGCCGTTGAGAGAACGAACGACGGCCGACGCGCTCCGGGAATCGAACGCACTCTCACCGCGCGACACCGCGCGGATCGCGCGAACCAACTCGGTGGTGTCGACGTCCTTGACCACATATCCCCGGGCACCGGCATGCACGGCCTCCACCACCAGACGATCGTCGAGGAACGTCGTCAAGACGAGTAGACCGATTCCGTTGTGTGCCTTGGACAACTGCGCACACAGGGCGAGACCCTCGTAATCGGAGCTGGCAGAGAGCTTGAGGTCCATCAGCACGATGTCGGGTGTGACCTGAGCGACGACGGCCAACCCCTCCTCTCGGGTCGACGCCTCCCCCACGATCGTCAGATCCGATTCACGCTCGAGTACCGAACGCAGCCCGTCGCGCAGGATCGCGTGGTCGTCGACCAGGACGATCCGAACCCTGGGCGGCGCCGCCTGAGGCGAACCGTCTCGTACCGCTGTGACGCTCATGCTGTGCCCTTCGTGGAATTCGGGTCGAGCGGTATACGCACTGCCACTCGCACGCCCCCGGTGCGGGCACGGCGGATCTCGAAGACCCCGCCGTGTTCGCGGGCGCGCGCCGCCATGTTCGCCAACCCGCGGTGGCGGCCGTCGACGTCGGTGGACTCGGCCATGTGTAGCATCATGCGCAAGTGCGCCGGATCGCCGTCACCGTCATCGGCAATCGACAGCTGTACCTGATCGAGCGAATAGCTCAATCGAAGAATGGCCCGGGATGCATGTCCGTGCACTGCAGTGTTGAACAACGCCTCTCCGGCGATGCGGAGCAAAGCATGCTCGCATTCGCTGCTCAACTCGACGGGAGTTCCCTCCACCCGCAGCGAGACCTGTAACTCGTCGGGCATGTGGACCACCGAAAGCTGTTCGAGCATTTCGGGAAGCGACGTTCGGTCGGCGTCCTGAGGGTGATTGAGCGCGTAGATCGCCGACCGCAGCTGATCCACTGCCCGACGCGTCAGATCCTTGGCCAGATCCAGCCTGTCACTGCGCTCGTCGGCCGAGATGTCGCTGCGACAGACCTCGATCTGCATACCGGCCGACAACACGGCCTGGGTCACGCTGTCGTGCAGTTCGCGTGCGATGCGATGCCGTTCGTCGTCGAGCACCTGATGCCGATGCGCGGCACCCAGTTGTCTTTGCGTCAGCAGGAGTTCGGCATTGCGGGCGGCGAGGTCGGCCGCCGTTCGATTCGCCTCGGCGTAGGCATTCTCGGTGCGCTCGAGGAGTTGTCTTCGGCTCTGGAACAGAGCCGAATTCTGCAGGGCCACCGCAGTTTGGCTGGCCAGGATGCTGAGCACCGCGGCGTCGGTGGCGTCCAGCACCCGTTGCTCACCGGTCCACGCTGCAAAAGCGCCAACGACACCTCCGTCGTACGCGATCGGCACGAAGGCGTGATGGGCGGAGATCACCGGGGTCAGCCCGTCGCCGCACGTCGACTGTCGGATCGACTCGAGGCAGTCGACGACGTCGTCCGGCAACGGTGGCCCTTCGACGTTGTCGACCAGAAACGGTGTGGCGTCGGGTCCGAGTACCAATCTGCGAGGACCGGCGTCGGGGAACGCCCCGTCGGCGAGAGCGAACACGACCCAGCGCGCACTCAGATGGGCTCGTGCGGCCTCGGCCACAGCACACACCAGCGTTTCCGGACCGTCGACCGTGCGCACCAGCGCTCGCGAGATCAGTTCCAGCGCATAGACAACGCGTTCCAAGCGTTCTGCCGCGCCGCGATACTGGGGGTAGAACGTGTTCTTGCCCGAACGCAGTCCCGTCAACAACGAGAGGTCGGGTCCGGTTGTCACAGTGCGGTCCTGAACAGATCGACCATCTCGCGGTGCGTGGCCGAGCGCGGGTTGGTGGACATGCACGCATCGCGTAATGCGTTGGTGGCCAACACATCGAGATCGGACTCGCTGACGCCGATCTCGGCCAGGCCGGCGGGAACACCGACCTGACGAGCGAGGCGGTCCACTCGATCGGCCACGGCCATGGCGGCCTCCTCCGGCCTGGCCCTGCCCTCGGGTAGCCCGAGACTCGTCGCGATGGCCACGTACGGCAATGGATCCTCGGCAGCGTTGAAACGAATGACGTGTGGCAGCAGCACGCCGTTGATCACGCCGTGCGGGAGATCGAGCAGCCCGCCCACCTGGTGGCTCATCGCGTGGGTTGCACCGAGTATCGCGTTCGTGAATGCCAGGCCGGCTTCCAGACTCGCCTGCGCCATCGACCCTCGTGCAACCATGTCGGTCGGCTCGTCGATGGTGCGAGCCAACTGTGACATCACCATGGTGATGGCTCGGAGCGCATGATGGTCGGTGAGCTGGTTGTGGCCCAACGACACGAACGCCTCTATCCCGTGCGTCAGAGCATCCAAACCGGTTGCGGCGTTCAGCCATTCGGGCATCGTGGTGAGCAACATCGGATCGATTACCGTGATGTCCGGTACCAGGGCTCGGCCGAGAATGGTGATCTTCGTCGAGCGCGCAGTATCGGTGACGATGCAGAACTGCGAGACGTCGGCGCCGGTGCCGGATGTCGTGGGCACCATCACCAGAGGCGGGATCGGCCGCGTGGCCCGATCCACCCCCTCGTAGTCGAGGATTCGACCGCCGTTACCGGCGAGGACGGCAATCCCCTTCGCCGCATCCATCACCGACCCTCCGCCGATCGCCACCAACACGTCGCAGCCGAAGTCCGCGTAGTAACCGTGTCCGGCCTCGATTTCGACGTCCTTGGGATTGGGCGTCAGTGCGCTCCAGACCTGGGGCTCCAGCCCCTGCGCGAGAAGGAGGTCGACGAGCTGGCCGGCCCAGCCACTCTCGATCAACCCGGCGTCCGTGACGAGCATCGGCCGTACCCCTCCGAGACGACGCGTCGCATGCGCTACCTCGCCGAGCGAATCCGGACCGAACACGATCTCGGGCGCATGGAACTTGAGGACACGTGGCGTCTCGGCTCGGCTGCGCCGAGTATCGAGATCGTGCAGCGCCTTGCCTACGTTCGCAGTAGCTGCCTGGTCCACCGTTCACACCCTCGCTGTCCTTCGATCCGAACACGAACCGGACCTGTGATTCAGGTTACAACCTTACGAGCGCAGACGGTCCGTTCCCACCAGCACCGGGCCAGGTTCCTACCTACCCGATCGGGCAGGTAAGCGGTGTGACGGGTCGGGTCATGACAGCGCATGCCCCAGATCGGCGGCCTGCGCCGCCAACTGTTCCCCGTCTCGTGCCACCACCACTCGATCGCAGAATGGCTCGTACTCCTCCATCGAGCACGCGGCCTGCGCCCAGTAACGACGAGCTTCGGGAGTGATCCAGGCGATGCGGTGCACCTTGGACCGAATCTTCTCCAACGCATCGAGTCCGGGCGGCCGTCCGTTGCACCGACCGTCCCCCACGATGATCACCGCGGTGCGCTTGTTCAACACCTCCCCATGCGAGTCCAGCAGGTCCGCGAAGGTCCTGCCGTAATCGCTGCTCGCTTCGAGGTCCAATCGCGCATCTGCGAGTACTGCAGCCAGAGCACCGTCGCCCGTACTCCCGAGCAAGGTGGTCGTCACGTCCACCGGAGAATCGACGAAGCCCATCACAGTGCAGCGATGCGCACGCGAGTGCATCGCCTGGGCAAGTCTGAGCGTGAATGCGGTGATCGGGCGAACGGACAACGAGACGTCCGCCAGCACCAACAATCGAACCTTGTCCGGAACCGGTGTCCTGGTGACCAACCGAAACGGAATGCCGTCCGTGCGCAAGCTCGACCGAACCGTGCGACGCATGTCCAGCGGGCCCCGAGAGTGTTCGCGAGGCCGAGGCCGAGGAGTCCCGCGCATGTGCCGCAACACTTCGTGACTTGCGCGCTCGATCTCGGCATGGCTGTCGATCCCCCGCCCTGCGCCGTCGACCGGCACCGGTGACGACATCGTCCCGGTCAACTCACCCAGAGCTGCGACGAAGGCTTCGACGGCATCGGTGATCCTGTCCAACATCGCCGCGCTCAGCGGCCCGGAATCTCCGCCATCGCCGTACACGCTACTGGGATCGTAGGCATCGAACCATGCCAGGATACTTGCCGGATCCTCCCAGTTCAGTTGCCCTGCAACCGCTCCGCTCGTGCTCGACGCCAACTCCCCTGCAGCCGTCGAACCGGAACGCTCCAGATCGACGGTGTAGGTCACGCCCCGTCGACCCATGTCGCCATCGGTATCGATGGACAGATCGTGATCCTCCGACGACAGACTGATGTCGTCGTCGTCCTTGTGTGGGTTGAAGCCCTTGTCGGCCTCGGGGGCGTCGAGCAGATCTCCGATCTCGACGGCACGCTCGTTGTATTCGGCGTACTTCGCCGCCTCCTGGTCGGCTCCCACGTCGAGATCGGTCGGGAGGCCGCCCGCCACCTGCGCGCCGACCGGCGAAGTGTGGTCGTGGACAACAGCGTTCGAGCCGACTGCGAACAGCGAGTCGAACGCGAGATCGAATCCCTGCTGTTCGTGATCGTACTTCGCGCACGTGGCGCGTAACGCCGCGCGTAGAACCGTCAGGTCACCTGCCCCCAGGAGCCCGAGCACGCGTCGGACTTCGATGACCTCGGCCGGCGACGCCGCCACTCCGAACCGCCGCAGCGTCCGGCCGAACACTGCCGACAGCACGTCGAGTACCACCGACGGAGCGAACGGCTCGACCGCAGTCATCGTCGAATCCCGATGCCGCCCTTGTCCCGTCCACCATGACCCCGGAACGCCGTCGCAGTCGTGTTGACGACGGCTCCGAGAGATGGTGCTGCAGAGGCTGTCTCCGTCGCCGGGCCTGCCATCGCGATCTTCATGTCCGAGGAGTATTTGACCAGCGCGGCGAGCAGATACTTGCGGGTGTCCTCCGTGTGGCCGAGGACCGACGCGATACGAGCCGCGTCGATGACCTCCGAGATCGATGGGCTCTTGCGCAGCGGCAGCGCCCGCAGTTCGGTTGCCAGCGCCACGATGTCGGCTGCGACCCGATCGGGTACCTCCGGAGCGCGGGCGGTGACGATCTCCCGTTCCCGTTCGGCAGAGGGGTAGTCGAGATGAAAGTGCAGGCAGCGGCGTTTGAGGGCGGAAGACAGCTCGCGAGTGTCGTTGGAGGTCAGAATGACCCACGGATCACTTCGTGCGGTGAAGGTGCCCACCTCGGGAATGGTCACCTGCTTCTCGGCGAGCACCTCGAGCAGCAGCGCCTCCATGGATTCCTCAGTGCGGTCGACCTCGTCGACGAGAAGAACCACCGGCTCCTCGGACAGGATCGATTCCAGCAGCGGACGCACCGAGAGGAACGGCTCGGAATACAGGCCGAAGTCCTTGGCGGCGAGCATCTTCGAGGCGTCGTCGATGTCGGTGACGTGCTGGGTCAGCGCACCGATGTGTTCACGCAGCATCTGCACGTGCAGAAGTTGTTTGGCGTAATCCCACTCGTACAGGGCTCGGTTGTCGTCGAGCCCCTCGTAGCACTGCAGGCGCACCAACTTGCGGCCGCTCGCCGCAGCAAGCGATTTGGCCAGCTCCGTCTTTCCGACACCCGCCGGTCCTTCGAGCAGCAGCGGGCGATCGAGCGCTGTCGCCAGATGCACCACGGTCGCCAGGTCGTCGTCGGCGATGTAATCCTGCTCGGCGAGCGCCCTCCGCAGGTCGGCAGCGTCAGTGAATCGAACGGTGTCGGTGTCGTCGCTACGCACTGTCGACAGCGAGGTCATGTGTTTCCCTTCGTAGTGCGGCGGAGCCGCAGTGGTGCGGTTATGCGCCGCCCGGGGCACATAACCGCACCACTGCGCAGCATTAGTACGACTCGTTGATCGCGTGCGAGACGACCGGAATCATCGACTCGACGGTGACCTCGCGGGGGTTACCCGGGGTGCACCAGTCTTCTTGGATGTGCTCGGAGATCTTGAGTACCGACTTCTCGTCACCCTTGATCACGTCGCCCTTACCGGCGTACTTGCCGGTGTTCATCCGGTTCTTGTCGTACGTCGCAGAACGGATCGACCCGAAGTTGTCGGGAATGCCGACGTCCTTCGCGAGCCTGATGGCGGCTTCGACTGCGGCGTCGGCCGCCTGGACGGTGGTCATGTTCTTCGTGTCGACGCCCATGGCCACGGCGATCTCCGCGTAGCGCTCGTAGCGTGAGGGCAGGTTGTACTCCCACACGCGCGGCAGAGCGATGGCGTTGTTGAGGCCGTGAGCACTGTCGTAGAACGCACTGATCGCGTGGGAAATCGAGTGGATGACACCGAGTCCGCCGGAGTTGAACGCCTGCGTGGCGATGTACTGGGCGTTCATCATGCCCTCGCGAGCCTTCAGATTGCCTGGGTCGTAGACGGCCTCGCGAAGGTGCTTGGACACCAGGCCGATCGAGTAGATCGCGTTGCCCAGCGACGGCGCGAAATCGAGACGCGACACGTACGGCTCGGCACCGTGTGCCAGAACGTCGAAGCCACAGAACGCGGTCCATTGCTGGGGGCAGGTGTAGTAGAGCAGCGGATCGTCCAGTGCCAGAGTCGGTGTCGACGCCTCGTCGAAGGCGAGCCACTTGTGCGGCTTCTCCATGTCCGAGGTGTCGGTGATGACGTACGCCCAGGACGTCTCGGAACCCGTTCCGGCGGTGGTCGATACGGCGATATGCGGTGGGTTCTGCTTGTTCGTGGACTTGGAGAATCCCTCGAACTCGTTGATGTTGCGGCCGTCGTGGGCAACGACGACGCGGATGCCCTTGGCCGCGTCGTGGCTGGAGCCGCCACCGACGGAGATGACGCTGTCGCACTTCTCCTTCTGGTAGAGCGCGGCACCGTCCATGACGTTGTAGTCCTTGGGGTTCGACTCGACCTTGTCGTAGAGAACCACCTCGACGCCCTGGTATTCGATCTTGCCGATCAGTTCCTCGATGATCCCGGATCCGCGCAGTCCGGTGGTGACGAGCAGGGCACGCTTGAATCCGAGTTCCTTCGCCTCGACGCCGATCATGTCGTGAGCGCCGACCCCCAGCTTGGCGCGGGGCAGCGGGTGAAACTCCTTGATGGGGAATTCCCAGATCTGATTGAGCTCGATTGCCATCGGTGTCTCCTCGGTGAGTGTGGTCAGGAAACGCCTGGGGTGTGTGATCGGCGTCTCACTGATGACCACCATGGCCGCACCGAGAGGAGATCGGAACACCTGCAGGGCAGAACCGTTCCAACACCGCTGCCGGACTATCCGATTGGGCAGTACATGGTGCCCGTCCTCGGGAGGGGAGATCGAGGAGTGATTGCTGCGCTATCGATTTCGTCGCTGCACAACCGAGAACCCGACGACCGAGATCAGTGCAAGAGCTATGACGAACGCCCCGTACACCTCGACCGTGGTGCTCAATCCGAGCCGATGCACGGCGAGACCGGCGATCACCGCAGGCAGGCTGAAGGCGAGGTAGCTGATGACGAATGTCGTGGCGAACACGCCACCTCGCTCCGCAGCGGGGACCAACGAACCGAGCGTGCGCATCGCACCGAGAAACGTTGCTCCCCAGCCCGATCCTGCGACGACAGCGCCGACGAAATACAGCGCGACCGAGCCGATTTCGACCGACACCAAGGTCAGCGCGACGCCGCTTGCGAGCACCGACGCGCCGATCATCATCACCGTGCGAGGAAGCCCGTTGCGCACGACGACAGCTGCTACCGAGCCCGAGGCGAACAGCGAGAAGATCTCCAGGCCGCCCACGATGTGGTTGTCGATACCGAAGACGGTGCCGATGATCGACGGGCCCAGCGAGAGGTGGAACCCGCCGAGCGACCAGGTCGCGAACAGGGCAGGGGCAATGACCACGAACGGTGCCCGCACCGACTTCGGCAGCGAGGCTCGCGGCAGCAGGGTCGACGCCAGGTGACGTCGGGAATCGAAGCCGCGCATCGCCGACGTCTCCGGCACGAACAGCAGGGCCACGGCCAGTACTGCCGCGGCGGCGATCAACAGGGCGAACACGAGAATTTCGGGTGCCGGCGCCAACTGCACCAACAACCCGGCCCCGATTGCGCCTGCCGCCAGACCGAAGGAGGGGGCGACGCTGTTGAGCAGCGGGCCGGTCGACACGGTGGGCTGCAGATCGATGATGGCCGCACTCATGGCACCCGTCGCCGCGCCTGCGGCGATCCCCTGAACGACGCGAGCAGCGATCAATACCGGAACACTGTCGGCCACGATGAACAACACCAGACTGACGATCAGCAGCAGCAGTGACGCGACCAGGATCGGTTTGCGTCCGATGTGGTCCGACAGACTTCCCACCGTGAGCAGAGTCAGCAGCAGCGCCAGCGCATAGACGGCGAAAACGACCGTGAGGGTGATCGCGCTGAACCTCCACGACTGCTGGTACACCGGGTACAGCGGCGACGGTGCAGCCGAGGACGCCATGAGCACGATGAAGGCGACGCCGACCACCCAGAAGGCATACCGATGCGGAATCCGCGCCGCTGCTCTGCCCTGTACGTCCCGCGTGTCGACACCGACCATGTGCTCATTCCCTCCACTGCAACAACCGTTACCTCAGTGAAAGACAACGCACGAACCCACCGGGCATTCCCCGGCGGCGCGGAACTACCGGGCCCGCGCACCGTCGAGTAGCACCGTCGCCTCGCGGTAACGATGTGCACTCTCCGGCAGTACGCCTTCGATGCCGCTCAGCCACACCGAGACCGATCCGGTGCCGGCCCGCGCCGAACCGACCTCGTCCGCGCGCCGCACCGTCTGATTGGCCACGGCCGCCGCGCTGTCGAACATCGTCACGCCGTCCGGCAGACGCGCGACGATCTCGTCCAGCACCAACGGGTAGTGGGTGCACCCCAACACGATGGACTCGACGTCGTCGGGAGTGGCGGCCACCGCAGCGTCGATGGCCGCACGTATTCCGGTCGAGTCTCCGCGATCGATCGAATCGGCCAGGCCGTGGCAGGCCACGCTGGTCACCGTCCGACGAGAGGCGAATTCGTCGATCAACCGGGCCTGGTACGCACTTGCCGTCGTGGCCGCCGTCGCCCAGATCGCGATCCGATCACTGACCGCCGCTGCGGGTTTGATCGCCGGGACCGTCCCCACCACGGGGATCGAATCACCGAGCGCAGCCCGCACCTGGCTCAACGCCGTCACACTGGCCGTGTTGCACGGCAGCACCACGACCTCGGCTCCGAGTTCGACGGCATGCCGAGCGGTACCGACCACCCGCTCGATCACCCACGCATCCGGTTTTGGACCCCACGGAGCGTTGTCGGGATCCATCATCAGCACCAGATCGAGCTCGGGACGCGACTCACGCAGGCGAGCAGCCGTCGGGAGCATTCCCAACCCCGAGTCGATCAGTGCGACGATCATGCCAGCGCTTGCTCGACGTCGCCCACCAGATCGGCACCGTCCTCGATACCGACGGACAGACGCACCAGGTCGTCCGGGACCTCGAGCAGCGAACCGGCAGTCGACGCGTGCGTCATCGCGCCGGGGTGCTCGATGAGCGACTCGACGCCGCCCAAAGACTCTGCGAGAGTGAAGATCTCGGTCTTCGCGCAGAAATCGAGAGCGGCCTGCTTGCCCCCGGCCAGCCGCACGGAGACCATGCCGCCGAACCGTCGCATCTGCTTCGCGGCCACCGCGTGAGACGGGTGCGACTCGAGGCCGGGGTAGATGACCTGCGAGATGGCCGGATGCCCGTCGAGGAATTCGACGATCTTCTCCGCGTTGTCGCTGTGCCGTTCCATCCGCAACGCGAGGGTCTTGATGCCCCGCAAGGTCAGGAATGCGTCGAACGGTCCGGGAACGCCCCCGGCACCGTTCTGCAGGAACGCGAACGCGGTGTCGAGCTCTTCGCTGTCGGTCACCAGAGCGCCCCCGACGACGTCGGAGTGACCACCGATGTACTTGGTCGTCGAGTGCAGCACCACGTCGGCACCGAGGGACAACGGCTGCTGCAGGTAGGGAGACGCGAACGTGTTGTCGACGACCAGCTTGGCCCCGCCCTCGTGCGCAACGCCCGCGAGCGCCTCGATGTCACCGACGTTGAGCAACGGGTTGGTGGGCGTCTCGACCCACACCAGCTTGGTGTTCGGACGCATCGCGGCGCGGACCTCGTCGACGTTCGAGACCGCGGCCACGGAGTACTCGATGCCCCACTGGGTGAAGACCTTGTCGATCAATCGGTACGTGCCGCCGTAGGCGTCGTTGGGAATGACGAGGTGGTCACCGGGACGCAGCGCCGACCGCAGCATGCAGTCGGTGGCGGCCATGCCCGACGAGAAAGCGCGACCGTAGGTACCGGATTCGATGGCTGCGAGGTTGGCCTCGAGCGGCCGACGCGTCGGGTTGCCGGTGCGCGCGTACTCGAATCCGCTACGCATTCCGCCGACCCCGTCTTGCGCGAAGGTGGAGCTGGCGTAGATCGGCACGTTGACCGCGCCGGTCAGTGGATCGGGCTCGTAACCCGCGTGGACCGCCTTCGTGGAAAAGCCCTGCCAGGAGGTGTTGTCTGCCTTGCTGCGCTGCTCACTCATGGCCTCCACACTAATCGGCCTGCGTCGCCCGGCAGGGGCGTGGGTAACCTGCGAAGACAACCCCCAGCGGAAAGAGGCACCGTGGCCAACTCCCAGAGCGTCGACGAACTGTTCGCGATCGATTCCCTCCTCGACGACGAAGAACGTCAGATCCGGGACACCGTCCGCAAGTTCGGCAACGAACGCATCCGACCACACATCGCCGACTGGTTCGACGAGGGCACCGTTCCCGCGCGTGAACTCGCCAAGGAGCTGGGCTCGCTCGGCCTGCTCGGCATGCACCTCGAGGGCTACGGCTGCGCCGGAACATCGGCGACGGCGTACGGGCTGGCCTGCCTCGAACTCGAAGCCATCGATTCCGGCATCCGCTCACTGGTCTCGGTGCAGGGCTCGCTGGCGATGTTCGCGATCTGGAAGTACGGGTCCGAGGAACAGAAGCAGCAGTGGTTGCCGGGGATGGCCGAGGGTTCGCTCATCGGCTGCTTCGGTCTCACCGAGGCAGACTTCGGGTCCAACCCCGGCGGCATGCTCACCCGCGCCAAGCGCGACGGTGACGACTGGATTCTCAACGGCAGCAAGATGTGGATCACGAACGGTCCGGTCGCCGACGTCGCCGTCGTGTGGGCTCAAACCGACGACAAGGTCAGGGGTTTCGTCGTCCCCACGGACACCCCCGGATTCACCGCCAACACGGTGAAGAAGAAGCTGTCTCTGCGCGCGTCGATCACGGGCGAGCTGGTGTTCGACGACGTCCGGCTTCCTGCCGACGCGATGCTGCCCGAGGCCCGCGGCCTGAGCGGACCGTTGAGCTGCCTCAACGAGGCCCGATTCGGCATCGTGTTCGGAGCGATGGGCGCGGCGCGGGACTGCATCGAATCGGCCGTCGAGTACTCCAAGACCCGCGCGGTGTTCGACAAGCCGCTGGCCGGATACCAGCTCACCCAGGCCAAGCTCGCGAACATGGCGCTCGAACTCGGCAAGGGTCAACTGCTCGCGCTGCATCTGGGCCGGCTCAAGGACAAGGGCGAACTGCCGGGCGAGCGAGTGTCACTCGGCAAGCTCAACAACGTGCGCGAGGCCATCAAGATCGCTCGTGAATGCCGAACCATCCTGGCCGCCAACGGAATCACGTTGGAATACCCCGTACTCCGGCATGCCAACAACCTCGAATCCGTCCTCACCTACGAGGGCACATCCGAGGTCCATCAACTCGTGATCGGGCAGGCGCTGACGGGCTCCAGCGCTTTCCGATAAGGCGGCTGCGCCGCTTGTGAGCGGAACCTCGTAGCCTGCTACGAAGTTCCACTCACATGCCTAGGCACCCTTACTGAGGAAACCGAGCAGATCGTGGCGGGTGATGACGCCGACGGGCTTACCCTCTTCGACGACCATCAGCGCATCGGACTCCCCGAGGGCCTTGGTGGCGTCGGAGACGGTTTCGCCGGCACCGATCAGCGGGAACGGCTCACTCATGTGCTTGGCTACCGGGTCGGCCAACGCTGCGCGACCCTCGAACACGGCGCTGAGCAGATCGCGTTCGGTGACGCTGCCGGCGACCTCGCCTGCCATGACGGGCGGCTCGGCTCCGACGACGGGCATCTGCGAGACGCCGTACTCGCGCAGAATCTCGATGGCGTCACGCACGGTCTCGGACGGGTGGGTGTGCACCAGATCGGGCAGAGCGCCGGACTTGCCACGCAGCACTGCGCCGACCGAGGTCTCCTCGGTGGTGCCGTCCAACCGCGAACGCAGGAATCCGTACGACGACATCCACGAGTCGTTGAAGATCTTCGCCAGGTAGCCGCGACCGCCGTCGGGAAGCAGGACGACAACCAACGCGTCGGGGCCTTCGCGTTCGGCAACCTGAATGGCCGCGACAGCAGCCATGCCGCACGAGCCGCCGACCAGCAGGCCTTCCTCGCGGGCGAGGCGACGAGTCATGTCGAACGAGTCGTTGTCGGACACGGCGATGATCTCGTCCGGGATGGACGGGTCGTAGGCGGTCGGCCAGAAGTCCTCACCGACACCCTCGACCAAGTACGGACGTCCCGTGCCACCGGAGTACACCGATCCCTCGGGGTCGACGCCGATGACCTTGACCTTGCCGCCGGAGACCTCCTTGAGGTACTTGCCGGTGCCGGAGATGGTCCCGCCGGTGCCGACGCCTGCGACGAAGTGCGTGATCTTGCCGTCGGTGTCGGCCCAGATCTCGGGCCCGGTGGTCTCGTAGTGGCTGGCCGGGCCGGCCGGGTTGGCGTACTGGTTCGGCTTCCACGCTCCCTCGATCTCGCGAACGAGTCGGTCGGAGACGCTGTAGTAGCTGTTGGGGTCTTCGGGCGCGACGGCCGTGGGGCAGACGACGACCTCGGCACCGTAGGCACGCAGCACGTTGCGCTTGTCCTCACCGACCTTGTCGGGGCACACGAACACACACTTGTAGCCACGCTGCTGAGCGACGAGCGCGAGGCCGACGCCGGTGTTACCGGACGTGGGCTCGACGATGGTGCCGCCGGGCTTCAACTCGCCCGAGGCCTCGGCTGCGTCGATCATCTTGACGGCGATGCGGTCCTTCGACGAACCACCCGGGTTGAGGTACTCGATCTTGGCTGCGACCGTGCCGGCGCCGTCGCCGATGACGGAGGACAACTTCACCAACGGGGTGTTGCCGATGAGTTCGGTGATGTGCTGTGCGATGCGCATTGCTCCATCTTCCCAGATGCAGGTATCGGACTCTCGGCCACGGCTGTCGACACCCGCATACGATGGTGCGGGGGCACGACGAGAGGGATCGATCTGTGACGGCGAGCGGATGGCGTACCGCCGCGAAAGCGAGCGCCGCGACGGTACTTGCAGGCTCTGGAGCAGGGACTGCGTCCTGGGCCGCGTACCGACATCTGATGGGGCAGGCCGCTGCGGCCCGCGGCGTCATCGGACGCAACATTGCCAAGCCACCCGAGGCCGACGGGGTCTACACCGCCGGCTGCGCGGCACCCGAGCGGTGGCGCATCGGAAGTTCAGCAGATATTCATCTGATGATCTTCGGCGACTCCACCGCGGCAGGCGTGGGTTGCACTGTGGCCGACGAGGTCCCGGGTGTCCTGCTCGCCCGCGGGTTGGCCGAGGAAACCGGTCAACGAATCCGCTTGAGCACCAAAGCAATTGCCGGTGCCACGTCCAAGGGACTCGAAGGTCAGGTCGACGCCATGTTCGTCGCGGGCCCGCCGCCCGATGCCGCGGTGATCTTCATCGGCGCGAACGACGTCACCAAGAAATTCTCCATTCCGGCATCAGCGGCCAGGCTGGGCGATGCAGTCGAACGATTGACGGCCAAGGGCTGCGTCGTCGCCGTGGGAACGTGCCCCGATCTCGGTGTCGTGACGGCCATTCCGCAACCGCTGCGTACCGTCGTCCGCAATTGGGGTCGGCGGCTGGCCCATGCCCAGACGGCCAGGACTCTCGGCGCCGGCGGGCATCCGGTAGCCCTGGCGGATCTGCTGGCACCGGAGTTTCTGGCCGCCCCCGACACGATGTTCTCGGCGGACCGCTTCCACCCGTCCGCTGCGGGGTACGAGCTGGCCGCGCAACAGATTCTGCCGGTGCTCGCCTCGGCCCTCGGCGTATGGCACGGCGGTCCACTGCCCGAACTGCCGACGGTGTCCGCCGCCGCTGAATCACGCAGAGCCATCCCCCGCGCCACCGCCGCAGTGGACCGCTTTCTCCGGCGCAGAACTGCCGAGCTCGACGCCGAGATCGACAGCGCGGCGGAGGATCTCCTACGTCGTGGAGATGGCCGTCAGGCAGGGTTGTAAGTTCGATCGGGAGACATCGCCTACTCGGCGGTAACAGAGCAGATAAGCAGTATCGATATCGAAGGAGATCTCATGCCAGAGGCAGTCATCGTCGCCACCGCGCGCTCACCGATCGGGAGGGCGATGAAGGGTTCGCTCAAGGACATTCGTCCCGACGACCTCACCGCTCAGATGGTCGCCGCCGCGCTGGCCAAGGTGCCCTCGCTCGACCCGAAGGACATCGACGACCTGCTCCTGGGCTGCGGCCTGCCCGGCGGCATGCAGGGCAACAACCTCGCCCGCATCGTCGCGGTTCAGCTCGGCTACGACTCACTGCCCGGAACGACGATCACGCGCTACTGCTCGTCCTCGCTGCAGACCACCCGCATGGCGCTGCACGCGATCAAGGCAGGCGAGGGTAACGTGTTCATCTCCGCAGGCGTCGAGAGCGTGTCCAGCTTCATCCACGGCAGCTCGGATTCGCTTCCGGAAAGCCACAACCCGATCTTCGCCGACGCCGAGGCCCGTACCAAGAAGGCACAGGAAGAGGGCGCGGACAGCTGGACCGATCCCCGCGAGAACGGCGAGCTGCCCGACGCGTACATCGCGATGGGCCAGACGGCCGAGAACGTCGCCCTGCTCACCGGCATCAGCCGTGAGGACCAGGACCGCTGGGGCGTCCGCAGCCAGAACCGCGCCGAAGAGGCCATCAACGCCGGCTTCTTCGAGCGGGAGATCACGCCGGTGACCCTGCCCGACGGCACCGTCGTCACCACCGACGACGGCCCTCGCGCCGGCACCACGTACGAGAAGATCAGCCAGCTCAAGCCGGTCTTCCGTCCGAACGGCACCATCACCGCCGGTAACGCGTGCCCGCTCAACGACGGCGCAGCAGCGCTCGTCATCATGAGCGACACCAAGGCCAAGGAGCTGGGCCTGACCCCGTTGGCTCGCATCGTGTCCACCGGCGTCACCGGCACGTCTCCCGAGATCATGGGCCTGGGGCCGATCGAGGCCACCCGTAAGGCGCTGAAGATCGCGGGCATGTCCATCTCCGACATCGACCTGTTCGAGATCAACGAGGCCTTCGCGGTGCAGGTCCTAGGTTCCGCCCGTGACCTCGGCATCGAAGAGGACAAGCTCAACGTCTCCGGCGGTGCCATCGCGATCGGCCACCCGTTCGGCATGACCGGTGCCCGTATCACCACGACTCTGCTGAACAACCTGACCACACAGGACAAGACGTTCGGCGTCGAGACCATGTGCGTCGGCGGCGGCATGGGCATGGCCATGGTGCTCGAACGTCTCAGCTGATCCGAGACGCACAACGGAAAAGCCCCGCCCTCCGAATGGCGGATTCTAGGGGTCCTCGCAACACCTGATGGTCAGATGCCTGTCAGTAGATCACGTAGACGCTCGGCTGGAGTTTTCCAGCCGAGCGTTTTGCGTGGACGGGAGTTGAGGCGGTGGGCAACGTTCTCGAGGTCGGTGGCGCTGTACACGGACAGGTCCGTGCCTTTGGGGAAGTACTGGCGTAGCAAGCCGTTGGTGTTCTCGTTCGATCCGCGTTGCCATGGTGAGTGTGGATCGCAGAAGTACACCGGCACCCCGGTGGCGACGCTGAACTGCTTGTGCGCTGCCATCTCGCACCCTTGGTCCCACGTCAGTGAACCGCGCAAATGCGTTGGGAGAGAACCGATCAGAGGAACCAGAACGTCCCGGACCTCCTCTGCAGTGTGCCCGCCGGGGAGGTGACCGAGAAGCAGGTACCGGGTAGAACGCTCGACCAATGTCACGATCGCCGACTCCGATCGAGTACCGACGATCAGATCACCCTCCCAGTGCCCGGGCACGGAGCGGTCGGCGACCTCCGCCGGCCGCTCGGAGATCATCACCATCGCATCGACGAATCGTGAGGTGCGCTGCTCGGGTGAGCGGTGCTGTACGCGGCGAGTACGTCCGGTGCGCAATGCGGCAGCAACTTCTCGGCGTAGTCCGCCGCGCGACTGTACGTAGATGGCCTGGTAGATCGTTTCGGTGCTCACACGCATCGCCTTGTCATCGGGGAAGTCGACAACTAGAGCGTGGCAGATTTGCTCGGGCGACCACTGCAGGGCGAGTTTGCCGGCGACGTAGGACCGGAGCGAACCCTGTGCCGCCAGCTTCGCCGGTTTCGGCCGGGCACGCGAGATAGCCCACAGCCGATGTGCCCGGTGCGGGTGGTACTCGTCGGCGATGCCGTAGGTGTCGATCTCGCGTTTGACGGTCGAGGCCGCCCGGCCGAGGCGGCGTCCGATCTCACGCAGCGAACACCCGGCTCGACGCAGGTCGGCGATGTGTTCACGGTCGGTCACCATCAGATACCGAGGGTGCAGTGTGGACTCGATGCGGGCCAGCGACGGCCTCTGAGCAGCGGTGACGAACGTTGTCATACCGGTTTTGTAGTCGATACGTCGACCATCCGGGTGCAGGCGCGCACCACCGATCTTGCGGATGCCCCCGTCCCAGTCCTGCGCGGTCCGGAGGTGGACCCCAACCTCCCGAGCAGCCTCGCGCCGCGAGATTCCCGACGAGCGGAGTTCCTCGTATCGTCCCCGACCCGAATGCTCGGCCCGGCCGCTCTTTCCGCGCCCTTGCACACCCGCCTGACGAACCCACCCGAAGGCAGTGTTCCGGTTCACCCCGACACAGCGTGCGGCCGCGCTGACATTCCCGTCCTCACGGTCCAACGCCTCGAAAAACCGCACCTTCAACCCAGCACATGCCACGATCCCCGCAACTCCCTCAAATCGAGGGTGTTGCGGGGATCGTTAGAACCCGCCAATCGGAGGGCGGGGCTTTTCGCGTGAGTACTAGTCGTTCTGGAAGTAGCTCAGCAGACGCAGGATCTCGACGTACAGCCAGACCAACGTGATGGTCAGACCGAGGGCGACGCCCCAGGCTGCCTTCTCGGGAGCCTGTGCGCGGATCAGCTGATCGGCCTGGTCGAAGTCCAGCAGGAAGCTGAACGCCGCAATGCCGATGCAGACGAGGCTGAAGATGATGGCGATGGGTCCGCCGTCACGCAGCCCGAATCCACCGTCCATGAAGAAGCTGGCGACGAGGTTGCCGAGCATGAGCACGACGACACCGATGAGGGCACCGACGATCATGCGAGTCAGACGCGGCGTGACGCGAATAGCGCCGGTCTTGTAGACGATCAGCATGCCGAAGAACACGCCGAACGTGCCGAGGATGGCCTGGCCGATCAGTGCCGATCCGCCGACTCCGCCGAACGAGACGTCGGTGAACATCAGCGACAGCGCGCCGAGGAACACACCTTCCGCCGCGGCGTAGGCAAGCACAATTGCCTTGTTGTCCATCTTGCGACCGAACGTCGCGAACATGACCAAGCCGAAGCCGATGAGGCCGCCGCCGATCACGAAGGGGATGGCCAAGCCCGGATTACCCGAGACCAGGAAGTACGAGATGATCGCCGTGACGCTCAGCACACCGAGCGTGATGCCGGTCTTGGTGACGACGTCGTCGATCGTCATGGCCCGCTCGGCGGGCTGCGTGGTGTACGGGTCGGCCTGTGTTCCGGGATGCTGGCCGAACGTTGCGGCCTGCGAGGCTCCAGCCGTCGCAGATCCGAATGTGGCGTATCCGCCGCCCTGCTGCTTGGGCAGGTTGCGGAACACCGGGTTGCTGGAGGTGCGCACCGTGTCTCTTCCCTTCGTAAGTTCTGATCCCCACCGGGGATCTCCCCGTCGGTCATCAGTAGAACGTTCGACATCCGGACAAAAGTTCCCGTGACGAGAACCTCTACGTCGGACAAAACGGACTCTACCGGGTCGCCCCTCGACAGGCAGCCACGACCGCGTGTGTGACACCGAATCGAAACGGGCACTATGAGGAAATGGCAATCGAAGACGGACCCGACCAGACCTTGGACCAAAGCGAAAGCCTCGACTCCGACGAGGTGCGCAACGACGACGGCGACACCGTGGTCGATCCCCCGGACCACTGGAGCGAAGCCAACAGTTTCGGCACGACCGCCCGTGAAGCAGCCGAGGGTGAGAGCCTCGACCTCAAGCTCAGCGAGGAAGAACCCGACATCGCCGTCGAGGAGGATCTCGACCGCCCGATCACCGAGACCCCGGACGACGAACTGACCGAAGAACTGGTCGACCACGTCATCGAGGAGTCCGACGAGGATCCCGACATCGATTACGCGGAAGGCCAGCGTCAGGCCGAGATCGTCGAAGGGACTCTCGTCGAGGATCGTGGGCGCGACAGGGGCCAGATCGACGGCACCCCGGAAGACGGCGGCCCCGTCACCTGACGCTCTCGCATCTGGTCTTCACCGTCACTCGCTCGGGCGCACCGAGCGAGTGACGGTGAACTTGGTGTTGCGTCCCATCGGATCGGTGGGCCCGACGGCGTCGGCGAGAGCCCGACGATAGTTCAGGTGCGTGTTGAACACCGTCCACAGCTGTCCGCCCGGCCGCAGCACGCGTCCGGCGGCCTCGAACAACTTGCCTGCCCCGCCTGTGTGTACCGCAGCGCCCTCGTGGAACGGCGGGTTGCAGACGATCAGGTCGACCGACCGGGACTCGAACGTCGACATCGCGTCGTCGGCCACCACCGAGACCGTCGTCCCGTTCACCTCGGCGGTGGCAGCGGCCGACGCGATGGCTGCGGCCGATCGGTCCGTTGCGATCACCTCGAGACCGGGCCGGGTTCGAGCCAATTCGGTCGCGAGGATTCCACTGCCGCACCCCAGATCGACGGCGTTGGTTGCGCGAGGTGCCATCTTCGGCACGAACCCCAGTAGGAATCTCGTCCCGATATCGAGGCCCGCCCCGGCGAAGACCGCGCCGTGGGCCACGACCGTCAGGCCGAGGTCGTCGATTCGTTTGTCGACCGGATACGTCATCTCCGACGCCACTGCCCCGGTCGCGGTCAGTACCCGCGCCTTCTGCCGTCCCCGACCCGCCGTGACGGTCTCGAACGACCGCCCGAGGATGTCGTTCATCGCAGGCGTCATGTGTTTGTCTCGGCCGCCGGCCAGGACGACGACGTTCTGGAGCGCATGCGCCGCGATGTGCTCGGCGATCTCGGTGAGCTCGGCCAGACCTCGTGGCAACTGCATCAACACGGTGCCGACGCCGTCGAGCAGTCCCGCACCCAGCCCGTGGTGGGTGTACGTGCCGACCATCGACACACGCGCCGCGTTCAGCTCCAGAGCGCGTACGCCGGTAACAGCGTCCTGGTGCACTCGCACGTCGGTGAACCCCAGGGCCGCCGCACCCAGAGTCAGAGCGCCGTAGCGATCGCCGATCACAGCAATCGGTGCCGTGCGGTCGACCCCCAGTTCGGCGACGGTATCGAGCAGCAGACGATCTGCCGCGTCGACCGCATGCAGATTGGGTGCCTCGGCATCGGGCTCACGCCGCAGAGCTTCGAACAACGTTTCATCGGACACCCGGGCAGTATTCCACCGAACGCGACCGGCCGAGCGCGGTCGTTCCGCGCGGCAAGTGGCTATTGCGACCGATGAGGTGCATGCTCGGGGAATGGAACACAAAGACAAGAACGAGGCGCTCTTCAGCCACCCCGACGACGCATCGACCGATGCCTCGGCCGAAGCGACGAAGCCCGCCGTCTACACGGCCCTCTTCAGCGGTGCCAACGACTGACGCTCACGACAGATACCGCAGGTACTCCAGCGCCTTGGTCGCGTGTACGTGACCGCGCTCGCTCTGCACCACCATCCGCACCGTACGGTGCCGATCGATCACGAACGTCGTCCGCTTCACGGACAACAACTGCCGTAGATAACTGCGACGAGCCACGTTCGAGTGGCCGCGCTCGAAATCCCGAAGTCGACGCCTGCGGGCGAACCACCCGCCGCGCCGCACTCCGAACTGTTCGGCCACCGCACCGTCGGAATCCGAGAGCAACGGGAAGTCGAACGACCTCTGCAGCGCGAAATGTTGGTTCTTGTCTCGGGTATCGGTGCTGATCCCCACTCGCTGCGCACCGAACCTGCCGAACTCCGCTCCCAGATCCCGAAAATGGCACGCCTCGGCCGTGCAGATCGGACTGTTCGCAGCCGGATAGAAGAACAGGACCACCGGCCCCGACGCCGTGAGCTCGGTGAGCGCACGACGTTCACCGGAATGATCGGGCAGCTCGAAATCCGGGGCGGTCTGTCCGATTCGCATGACGCAGAGGGTACCGCTCGGCTTGCAACGAGCAGGGCCGTGGCCGTCAACCGCGCGGTACGAGCCACTTTCGCAGTCGTGCGGTGACGAACGGCATCACCACGTACACCATCAGCGGAGTGCACATCATCACTACGACCGCAGTCCGCAGGGCCACGTTCAGGTGGGTCAGATGTGGAGTGATCACGAGGTTCACCAACAGGCTGACGGCATAGAACGCAACACCGATGGACACGGCCTGCTTCCACCGCGGCGGCGGACCGCCCACGACGCGCACGGCGTCGGTCAAGTTCGACTGTGGCTCGAACCATCCCTCCACGCCGGAAAGCCGATGTGTCACAACGTCGTCCGCTATCGGTCGGCCACGGCCGAGCCAATCGCGCCTCGCCTCCGAACGCAACCACGCCTCGAGATGGTCGTGCGTCTCGAATCGATACACCACGTGATAGTCACTGGATTCGGCCGAGCTGCGCAGCCAGCCCCCGCCGAGAAAGCCCGGAAAGGTTCGCACCAGGTCGATGCCCCGGTCGGTCCATTCGACGAAGTCCGCCTCGTGTCCCTCGCGAACGCGTCGTGCGACCGAGGTCGTGACGTGCTCGAGCGTGTCGGTCATGGCCATGGGGTCCCCTCCTGCGCTGGTTCGTCGTCGGTGCGTTCTACACAGACTGTGTCGAAATGGACCGACTATCAAATCAGGAACCGGATTGCAGACTGATGGCATACTGAAGCTCGCTGTGTGACTATTCGTCCACGAGCTTACATCGAGATCGGTCTGGAGTGGACGTATGGCACCGAGCGAGACCGAGTACGAACTCGACGACGTCGACCGACGGATCGTCACCGAACTGAGCCGAGACGGGCGCATGTCCATGAGGGCCCTCGCCGAGGCCACCCACATTTCCCGCGCACATGCCTACGTTCGCGTCGACCGCCTCGTCGACGAAGGTGTGATCGAGGGTTTCACCGCCCGTATCGCGTACGAGAAAGCCGGATTCGGCGCATCCGCGTATGTCGCACTGTCGATTCGGCAGGATTCCTGGCGGGCTGTCGCCGACGACCTCAGCACGTTCCCCTTCGTCGAACACGTCAGTCTGATGGGCGGAGACTTCGACGCCTTGGTCCTCGTGCGCGCTCCGGACAACTCGGCATTGCGACACCTGGTACTCGACAAGTTGCAAGGGCTGGACGGGATACTCTCGACGCGGACGTGGCTGATCTTCGACGAAGCAGTCGGCCCCGGAGCGCAGTGGTTCACGCCGAAGCCGAACAGGAGACATCCATGAGCGCCACCGAACAGCCTGCCCTCTCGGACGTCGTTGTCATCGGCGGCGGCATCGGCGGTGTCTCACTCGCATACGAACTCGCCGGCGACCGCCGTGTCACGCTGCTCGAGCGTGAGTCCACGCTGGCGTTCCACACCACCGGTCGATCCGCGGCTCTGTTTCTGGAGACGTACGGCAACAGCACGATTCGCGCCTTGACGACCGCCAGCCGAGACTTTCTGGTGAACCCACCCGACTGCTTCCGGTCGGATTTGCTCACTCCGCGTCCACTGTTGCAATTCGCGGCCACGGGACGCGGCGATGCCCTCGAAGCGATGTACACCGACGTCAGTCGCCTCACTCCCGACGCGCAGCTGATCTCCCCCACCGACGCATGCACATTCTTCCCACCGCTACGGCCCGAGCTGATCGATTGTGCTCTGTACGAACCGCATTCGATGGAGGTCGACGTCCATGCTCTGCATCAGGGCTTCGTCGGAGGTCTGCGACAGCGGGGCGGACGGATCCACACCAAGGCCTCGGTGACCGAGCTCGAGCGCGTGAACGGTCTGTGGCACGTACACACCTCGGACGGGACGACTCATCGGGCTCCACTGGTCGTGGACGCGGCAGGGGCCTGGGCGGATGTCGTCGGTGCGATGGCGGGGGCCCGCCACATCGGCTTGGTTCCCAAGCGCAGGTCGGTCTTCATGGTTTCCGCACCCGACGATCTCGACACAGAGAATCTGGCGACACTGAGCGACATCGACGAGAAGTTCTACATCAAACCCGAAGGCGCACAACTGTTGTGTTCGCCGGCCGACGAGACGGCGGTCGAACCGAGCGATGCCCGTCCGGACGAGCTGGAGATCGCGCGGGCGTTCGACGACATCGCCGAGGTGACCACCCTGACCGCGCGACACGTTCGTTCGTCCTGGGCCGGACTGCGCAGCTTCGTTCCCGATCGCACCCCGGTGGTCGGGTTCGACCCCGAGCTCGAGGGCTTCTTCTGGTGCGCCGGGCAGGGCGGCTACGGAATTCAGACGTGCGCGGCGCTGGCCCGGGTGGGCGCGGCTGTCGTTCGCGGAGAACCGGTTCCGGCCGACGTGGCCGAGCGCGGCCTTCTCGAAGCGGATCTGTCGCCCCGCCGCCTCGGCTAGAGGCGCTGCGCGCCACGTGCGCGGAAACTCGACCTGGGCTACGAAGTTCTACTCACGACGTGAGATGTCAGCCGGCGACGACGCGTCGCAGATCGCGCACTGTCGTCCGATAGATGTCCAGCAGGTCTGCATCCTGCCCGCCGTCGACCCGTACCGCCCAGTCGTCGAAGGCGATGCGCAGGGCCATACCGGCACCTTCGACCAACAGTCGTGCATACGAACGTGATTCGTGGTCGCCGAGGCGCTCGGTCACCGCATCGGTGACGCGGCACAGTGTCATCGCGTCGGCCGCGAAGGCTGCGGCCCGCAGATGCGCGTCGATACCGATCAATCGCCGAGTGCGTAGGAGTCGGTCGCGCTCCTCCTCGGGCGCTGTCGACAGTCGCTCGACGGACTGCTCGTACAACGCTTCGATTCCAGGCAGCGTGATGTGCTCGGGCGCGGTGGCAGCGAGCCACTGGTCGAAGTCGACCTCGAAGTCAGGGTCGATGCCGAGAACGGACTCCTCCTTCGAGGCGAAGCTGCGAAAGAACGTACTGGGCGACACCCCCGCTCGGCGCGCGATCTCGTCCACCGTGGTCGCGGCGCAGCCCTGCTTCTCGAACAGCTCGAGTGCGGCGCGAGTGATCTCGAGCCGAGTTTCTCGGCGACGTCGCTCTCGCAGGTCCGGCACTCGTTCGCTCATCCTCGTCCATCCGTCGACTGCGGTCGTCATTCGCTGTCAACTTACCAGCAATCGTCAAGTTGACAGTCACTGTCATAATGATTGAAGCTATCTACATACGATTGCACGCTTCGATCCCATACGCGAAAGTTTGTCGACACATGAGTTCACCCGAGACCGACCGCACCCCCGACGAGCAACTCGCGCCGGGCAGCAAGTTATTGATCGGCATATTGGTCATCGCAGCCTTCGTCATGATCCTCAACGAGACGATCATGAGCGTGGCGCTCCCGACCCTGATGGTCGACCTCGAGATCACGGCAACGACGGCCCAGTGGCTCACCACTGGATTCCTACTGACCATGGCGGTGGTCATTCCCGTCACCGGCTACCTGTTCCAACGCTTCACGCTGCGTCAGGTGTTCGTGACAGCGATGACCCTGTTCACCGTCGGCACCCTGCTCGCGGCCTCGGCACCCGGTTTCGAGCTACTTCTGCTCGGCCGCATCACGCAGGCCAGCGGGACGGCGATCATGCTGCCGCTGCTCATGACCACAGTGCTCACCGTTGTCCCGGCCCACAAGCGCGGCGCGATGATGGGTGTGATCTCCATCGTCATCGCCGTCGCACCGGCTGTCGGCCCCACCATCTCCGGAGTCATTCTCGACTCGCTGAATTGGCGTTGGATGTTCTGGCTGGTGCTTCCCATCGCGCTCGTCGCGTTCGGCATCGGAACCACACTGGTGAAGAACGTGACCGAGACGGGACGGCCCTCGTTCGATCCCACGTCGGTCGTGTTGTCCGCCTTGGCGTTCGGCGGCATCGTCTACGGCCTGAGCAGCCTCGGTCATTCTGCCGAGGAGTCGGTCGTACCGGTCTGGTTGCCGTTGGTGGTGGGAGTGATCGCACTCGTCGTCTTCGTGCTGCGGCAGATCGCCCGCCAGGAACGCGGCGGCGCGCTGCTGGACATGCGTCCGTTCCGCACCCCCACCTTCAGCATCGGACTCGGCATGATCGCGATCTCGATGATGGCCCTGTTCGGTGCCCTGATCCTCCTGCCGATGTATCTGCAGAACGTGCGCGGACTCGACACCCTTGCAACCGGCCTGATGCTTCTGCCCGGCGGATTGCTGATGGGTCTGCTCGCACCCTTCGTCGGCCGCATCTTCGACCGAATCGGGCCGCGCCCGTTGGTCATTCCCGGAGCCATGGTGGTGAGCGCCGCGTTGTGGTCGATGACGGTGCTGGACGCACAGTCGGCACTACCGCTGGTCGTCGGTATCCACATGCTGCTCTCGGCGGGGCTCGCGCTCATCATGACTCCGCTGATGACCTCCTCGCTCGGATCCCTTCCCACCCGCCTGTACTCGCACGGCAGCGCAATCTTCAACACCGTGCAGCAGCTGGCCGGAGCCGCAGGAACCGCGTTGTTCGTCACCGTCATGTCGAACACCGCAGCGGCCCGAATCTCCGACGGGGCAACGCAGGTGGGTGGTTCCGAGGCAGGCATCCACACCGCATTCCTGTGCGGTGGGGCGGTGTCACTGGTCGCGGTGGCTGCGTCGTTCTTCATTCGAGCACAGGCAAGCAGCGATCGGGACGAGGCCGTGTCGGCGCAACCGGTGCACTGAACCCCGGCGGCATTCACACCGCGCCGCCGCGGTCAGCCGAGCGCGATCAGATCGATCGGGTGAGTCAGCAGACGACCGACGAGGGCGAGGAATTCCGACCCTTGTTGGCCGTCGACCAGTCGATGATCGAACGAGAGCGACAGTGTCGTCACCGACCGTAACGCGATCTCGCCGTTGTGTTCCCATGGCGTGCGACGGATGGACCCGAAGCACAGGATGGCCGCCTCGCCCGGGTTGAGGATCGGCGTGCCTGCGTCGACTCCGAACACCCCCACGTTGGTGATGGTGATGGTGCCGTCGGCCAGATCGGCCGGACTGCTCTTGCCCTCCTTCGCGATACGCGTCAGGTCGGCCAGGGCACGCGCGATGTCCACCAGAGAGAGCTCGTGTGAGTTCTTGATGTTGGGCACCATCAATCCGCGGGGTGTCGCCGCCGCGATGCCGAGGTTGACGTAGTACTTGGTCACGATCTCCTGCGCAACCTCGTCCCAGCTCGAGTTCAGCGACGGATTCGATTTCAGCGCGACGAGAACGGCTTTGGACACCAGAGCCAACGGTGTCAGACGCACGTCCCGGAAGTGTGTGGAGGACCGCAGCGACTCGAGGAGTTCGAGCGTCTCGGTCACGTCGACGGTCACGAATTCGGTGACGTGAGGTGCAGTGAACGCACTTCGCACCATGGCCTCGGCGGTGTGCTTGCGTACACCCTTGATCGGAGTGCGCTCCTCTCGACCGGTCCGCCCGGATCCCGACTGCTGCGCCTCGGTCTCGAGCTGCACGTCGGTGTCAGTCTGCACATCGGTGTCACTCCGCCCATCCGACCCGCTCTGCAGGTACGACTCCACGTCCTGACGGGTGACGTCGCCGTGGCGTCCACTCGCAGGCAGCTCGTTCAGATCGACGCCGTTGTCCTTGGCCATCTTTCGTACCGGTGGGGCCGCAAGCGGCTTTCCGTTCCGATCGTTCGGCGCGGACGCCGCGGGTGGGTCGACGCGGCCACCGCGTCGGCTCGAGCCTTCCTTCGCGACGCCGTAACCCACGAGCACCGGGACGCGCCCGTCCTCGTCCTCCCCGGACGACGTGTTCTGAATCGGGGAAACGGACTGCTCTGGATCGGTAGCGACCGGTTCGTCCTCACCGCCGACTCTGATGTCGATGATCGGCACTCCCACCTCCACCGTGTCGCCCTCGGAAACATGCAGAGCAGCAACCACACCGGCGAACGGGGAAGGCAACTCGACCGCCGCCTTGGCCGTCTCGACTTCGGCGATGTTCTGGTTGAGTTCGATGGTGTCACCGACCGCGACGAGCCAGGTCAACAGGTCGGCCTCGGTGAGGCCCTCCCCCAGGTCGGGCAGCGGAAAACTCTTGATGGTGGACATCGTCGAATCCTGTTCGGTCGGTATCGGCGGAGGATGTGATCGGGGCGAAACGGCAGCTCAGTGGGAACGGCAGCGGTCCACTGCGTCGAGGATCCGGTCGACGTCGGGAAGATAGAACTTCTCGAGCTTCGACGCCGGGTACGGCGTTCCGAATCCACCGACCCGTAGCACCGGAGCTTCGAGGTTGTAGAAACACCGCTCGGAGATGCGAGCGGCTATCTCCGAGCCGAGGCCCATGAAGACCGGTGCCTCGTGTGTGACGACGAGCCGTCCGGTCTTGCGCACCGACGCTTCGACGGTCTCGAAGTCGATCGGCGACAGCGACCGCAGATCGATGACCTCGATCGAGATACCCTCGTGTGCAGCAACTTCGGCCGCCTTACGGGCAGTGGACACCAACGGTCCGTAGGCCACCAGTGTGATGTCGGTGCCCTCGGTGACCACCCGCGCCCGGTGCAGCGGGAAGGCGGTGTCGAGATCGTCTACGCCGAGGTCGATCGGACTCTTCTCCCAGTATCGACGTTTGGGTTCGAAGAACAGCACGGGATCGTCGCTGGCAATGGCCTGCTGGATCATCGAGTAGCCGTCGGCGGCGTTGCTGCAGGTCACCACGCGCAGTCCGGCGGTCTGGGCGAAGTAGCCCTCCGGCGATTCCGAATGATGTTCCACTGCACCGATTCCGCCGCCGTAGGGCACCCGGATGGTCATCGGGATCTTGACATTTCCGCTCGTGCGATAGTGCAGCTTGGCCACCTGCGACACGATCTGATCGAACGCCGGGTAGATGAAGCCGTCGAACTGGATCTCGCACACGGGACGGAATCCGCGCATCGCCAGGCCCACAGCGGTACCGATGATGCCCGATTCTGCCAGCGGCATGTCCAGCACTCGGCCGGGTCCGAAGTCCTTCTGCAGGCCGTCGGTGATGCGGAAGACGCCACCGAGCTTGCCGATGTCCTCGCCCATCAGCAACACCTTGGGGTCGTTCTCCATAGCGCGACGCAGGCCGGCATTGATGGCTTTGCCGAGCGGCAGGCTGGTGGGCCGTTCCAGGGTGGTCATGACGTGACTCCTTCGAATCCAGCTTGGTAGGAGGCGAATTGGGCCCGCTCGTCGTCGAGCAGAGAGTGTGCGTCGGCGTAGACGTTGTCGAACACCGTCATCGCCGCGGGTTCGACGGTCTCGAGGCATCCACGTCGCAGATCGGCGGCGACGTCGCCCGCCGTCCGCTGGACCGAGGCCACGAACTCGTCGTCGAACACGCCGATTCGTCTGAGCAGCTTCTCGATTCGGTCGATCGGATCCTTGGCACGCCACTCGTCGTCCATGGCCCCGGATCGATACCTCGTCGGGTCGTCGGACGTGGTGTGCGGCCCCATGCGGTAGGTGACGGCTTCGATGAGCGTCGGGCCGCTGCCCTCACGGGCGCGGGCCAGCGCTGCTCTGGTCACGGCCAGCACCGCGAGGACGTCGTTTCCGTCGACCCGTACCGATGGGATGCCGAATCCCTCACCGCGTGCCGCGATCGTGGACTTGGTCTGCACGGTGACCGGTTCGGAGATCGCCCACTGGTTGTTCTGGCAGAAGAACACCACCGGTGCATGGAAGCTGGCCGCGAACCCGAGAGCCTCCGAGATATCGCCCTGGCTGGTCGCTCCGTCTCCGAAGTAGGTGATGGCCGCACCGTCGGCACCCTCGAGCTGCATGCCGATCGCGTATCCGGTCGCGTGCAGACCCTGCGAACCGACGATGATCGCCGGCGTCGTCATTCGATATTCGTACGGGTCCCATCCCGACAGGGTCGATCCCCGCCAGAAACGGAGCATCCGAGTGGGATCGACTCCGCGGCAGTAAGCCACCCCGTGCTCGCGGTAGCTGGCGAACACGAAGTCCTCGGAGTCGAGTGCGCGGGCCGAGCCGACCTGCGCCGCTTCCTGTCCGAGCAACGGAGCCCACAGCCCCAACTCGCCTTGCCGCTGCAGCGCGGTGGCCTCGGCGTCGATGCGCCGGACGACCACGAGATCGCGATAGATCTCCTTCATCGCAGCCGTGTCGATGTCCGCGACCAGAGGTGAATACGTCTCGTTTCGGACCACCGTTCCGGATTCCTTGATCAGCTGTATCAGCGAGGTGGTGTTCATGTCCGTGGCACTCTCCGTCGTGATGTGATGTCCTTCACAAGGACACCACCGACGCCCAGCGTGCACAAGTGATGACTTCAGAATTACGCAGTGTGCACAATATCGGGTAACGACCGAGCTACAGGAAGTGCGCAATGACCGATCTCGACAAGACCGACGCCCGACTCCTCCTCGCCCTCTGCGCCAAGCCTCGAGCCACCGGCGTCGAACTCGCCACCACGTTGGGCCTGTCCCGCAACACCGTCCAGGCACGCCTCGGGCGGTGGGACGACAAGGGGTCTCTCACCCCCATCGATCACCGTATTCCGCCGAAGTCGCTGGGACGTCCGTTGCAGGCCTTCGTGACCGCTCAGGTCAATCAGCACACGTTGGCAGCGGTCACCGAACACCTCCGCACGATCCCCGAAGTACTCGAGGTGTTCGGTCTGTCCGGCG
This sequence comes from Rhodococcus sp. 05-2254-5, assembly GCF_002258575.1. Classification (NCBI taxonomy): domain Bacteria; kingdom Bacillati; phylum Actinomycetota; class Actinomycetes; order Mycobacteriales; family Nocardiaceae; genus Rhodococcus; species Rhodococcus sp. 05-2254-5. The sequence continues at coordinate 148,216 of NZ_NOZG01000020.1, forward strand.
CCGCGGACATGCACATCCGCATTGCGGCGGTCGACGCCGACGACCTGTACCGCATAGCAGGCCTGATCCTCGACATTCCTGGCGTCGAGCGGACCAACATGTCGATTGCCATGTCCGAGCTGATTCAGTACCGAACCAAGCCGTTGCTCGAACAGCTCGCCGACGACGGCCGCCGCTGAGCACCCCGACCATCCCCGTCGGGCCCATACCGACCGCATCACGCAATCTGCACGGTCCGAGCGATGCCGGTTGACCGGTCTGCGTCGTGCACGACACCCTGTGACGGACAAGACATCCGGGTAGCCGCTGCATCTGCTCCCATCCCCTGACCGAAAGAGACCGACTGTGTCCGTCGTTGCCGACCACTCTGCCGTCACACCCACTCGACATCGCTCTTCTGTTGCCCAGACCGCGAATTCGGCTTGGACGCCGGCCGCACCCGGCGTCTTCGACCGGCCCGACATGCCATCCGACTCCGCGCACGAGCGCGTGGTGTTCTGCCACGATCGAGACACCGGTCTGCGCGCGATCGTCGCGATTCACTCGACCGTGCTGGGACCGGCACTCGGCGGAACGCGCTTCTACCCCTACGCAACCGAGCAGGACGCCGTGACCGACGTATTGAGACTCTCCCGCGGGATGACCTACAAGGCGGCTGTCGCAGGGGTGAATCTGGGCGGCGGGAAGGCAGTCATCATCGGCGACCCGACCGTCATCAAGACCCCGACATTGCTCGAGGCCTACGGCCGGTTCGTCGAATCGCTCGGCGGCACGTATGTCACGGCAGGCGACGTCGGCACCAACAGCGACGACCTCGATATCGTCGCCGAAGAAACGGCCTACGTCGTCGGTAAGAACACCACCGCGGGCGGCACCGGCGACAGCGGTCCACAGACGGCGCTCGGGGTCTATCTCTCCCTGTTGGCAGCAGCCGAATCGACCTGGGGCTCCGACGATCTGACCGGCAGACGAGTAGGTGTCGAAGGCGCAGGCAAGGTGGGTTACAACCTGGTGGCACTCCTGCGCGGAGCGGGTGCCGACGTGCTCGTGAGCGACTCCTACGAACCCGCCCTCGAACGGATCGCCCAGGACTTCCCCGGCGTCACGATCGGAACCGACATCATCGGAGCCGACATCGATGTGTACGCCCCGTGCGCCATGGGAGCAACGCTCGACGCGTCCTCGGTGGACCGGCTGTCGGCGTCCATCGTGTGCGGTGCCGCGAACAATCAACTGCTCACGCCCGACGTCGAATCGCTGCTGGCCGCCCGGGGCATCGTCTGGGTACCGGACTACGTGGCCAACGCCGGCGGCTTGATTCAGGTGGAAGGTGAACTGCGCGGACGAAATTCGGCCGAGGTGATGGCAACGATCGGACAGATCCGTACTACCGTCGCCGGCATATTCGCCATGGCACGCAGCGAAGGGATCTCGCTCGGAGCAGCCGCGGACCGACTGGCCGAGAAGCGAATTGCGGCCGCCCGAGGTTAGGGACCGCACGCCCGGTGCGCTCCACCCGGCAGCGCATGTACCGCGCTGGGCTCAGGAGTGGAGCGCACCGCTGCGATCTACTGCAGCGCCCGTCTACTGCAGCGCAATGTACTTGGTCTCGAGGTATTCCTCGATCCCTTCCGAGCCGCCCTCTCGTCCGAAGCCCGACTCCTTCACACCACCGAAGGGGGCCGCGGCGTCGGAGATGGCACCCCGGTTGACCCCCACCATGCCGGTGTCGAGAGCAGCCGAGACCCGCAGAGCCCGATCGAGGCTCTCGGTGTAGAAATAGGCCACCAATCCGTACCGGGTGTCGTTGGCCGCGGCGACGGCCTCGTCCTCGGTCTCGAATCCGACGATGGCGGCAACCGGCCCGAAGATTTCGTCGCGCAACAGGTTTGCGTCGGCCGGGATGCGGTCGAGCACAGTGGGTGTGAAGAAGAACCCGGGACCGTCGGGTGCCGATCCGCCGGTGCGGATGCGGGCACCCTTGGCAACGGCATCGTCGACGAGTGCCGACACCGTCCGTCGCTGCTTGTCGTTGATGAGTGGTCCGATGTCGGTACCGTCGCGATCACCGGGGCCGACCGTCAGTGCTGCGATTCTCGCGGTCAGCTTCTCGGTGAATTCCTCGCGAACGGGCTCGGCCACGTACAGACGGTTTGCTGCAGTGCACGCCTCGCCGCCGTTGCGCATCTTCGCCAGCATCGCTCCGTCGACGGCGGCATCGATGTTCGCGTCCTCGAAGACGATGAACGGCGCATTGCCACCGAGCTCCATCGATGTCCGGAGCAGTCGGTCGGCTGCATTGCGCACCAGCAGCTTTCCCACTCCGGTCGATCCGGTGAAGGTGACCTTCCTCAGTCTGGGGTCGTCCATCAGCGGACCGGTGACGGATGCAGCGTCCGAGGCCGGGAGCACCGACAGCACACCGCTGGGCAATCCGGCGTCGGCGAACACCTGGCCGAGCAGGAGCATCGTCAGTGGGGTGTCCTCGGCCGGCTTGACGATGACGGTGCAACCCGCTGCGAGCGCGGGACCGATCTTGCGAGTTCCCATGGCCAGCGGGAAATTCCACGGAGTGATCGCGAGTACCGGGCCGACCGGCATCTTGGTGACCAGGATGCGGCCGTTACCGGCGGGTGCAGGGGTGTACCGGCCGCCGATTCGGACCGCTTCCTCGCTGAACCAGCGCAAGAATTCACCGCCGTAGTTGACTTCACCGCGACTCTCCGCCAAAGACTTTCCCATTTCCAGGGTCATCAGCAGAGCGAAATCGGCTGCACGTTCCTGCAACAGGACGAAGGCGCGCCGCAGAATCTCGGCTCGCTCCCGTGCAGGCGTTGCCGCCCACTCCGGTTGCGCCGCGGCAGCGAGATCGAGGGCCGCGATGCCGTCGGCCGCGCCTGCGTCGGCGACGGTGGTCAGTTCCTCACCGGTGGCGGGATTCAGGACGGCGAATCGCGCGCCCGACTGCGCGGGGGTCTGCTTTCCACCGAGCCACAGGTCGGTGGGCAGCGAGGACAACAGCTGCTCGAAGGCCATGTCAGAGTCCCTTCGAAGCGTCGCGCAGTGCGTTCTCGAGGACCGTGAGTGCGTCGTCGAGCAACTCGTCGGAGATCACCAGCGGCGGAAGCAGGCGGATGACGTTGCCGTAGGTTCCGCACGTCAACACGATCACGCCTGCCGCGAGTGCCGCAGCGGCAACGGCTTTGGTGGCCTCGGGGTTCGGCTCACGTCCACCCGGTACGACGAGCTCGACGGCAAGCATGGCCCCACGGCCTCGAACCTCACCCATGATCCCCACCTCCGGCATCAACGCCGTGAGCCGATCGACGACGATGCGTTCGATGTCGCGAGCGCGGGCGTTGAGGTCGAGGGTCCCCATCTGTTCGATCGATGCCAGCGCAGCGGCGCATGCGACGGGATTGCCTCCGTAGGTGCCGCCGAGCCCACCGGGATGCACGGCGTCGATCAGATCGGCCCGGCCCGTCACCGCGGCCAGTGGCATACCGCCCGCGATGCCCTTGGCCATGGTGATCAGGTCCGGCACGATGCCCTCGTGCTCGCTGGCGAACCAGGCACCGGTGCGGGTGAATCCGGACTGCACCTCGTCGGCGATGAACACGACATCGTGCTTGCGCGCCCACTCGGTCAGCGCAGGCAGGAAGCCGTCCGCCGGCACGACGAAGCCGCCCTCACCCTGGATCGGCTCGATCAGGATGGCCGCGAGATTGTCTGCGCCGACCTGCTTTTCGATCATGGAGATCGCACGGGCGGCGGCCTGTGCACCGGTGACGGCCGATCCGTCGGCACCGAGTCCTTCACGGAACGGGTACGACATCGGAACTCGATAGACCTCGGGAGCGAACGGCCCGAATCCACTCTTGTACGGCATCGACTTCGAGGTCAGAGCCATCGTCAGGTTCGTGCGGCCGTGATACGCGTGGTCGAACACGACCACGGCCGAGCGGCCGGTGGCGTGCCGGGCGATCTTGACTGCGTTCTCGACGGCCTCGGCACCACTGTTGAACAGGACGGTGCGCTTGTCGTGATCTCCCGGGGTGAGTTCGGCCAACTTCTCGGCGACCGCGATGTATCCCTCGTAGGGCGCGATCATGAAGCAGGTGTGCGTGAAGTGAGCGACCTGATCCTGCACGGCGGCAACGACAGCCGGATTCGACGCACCGACGGTCGTCACGGCGATACCGGCACCGAGGTCGATCAACGAATTGCCGTCGACGTCGACCACGACGCCGCCGTCCGCGTCGGCCACGTACACCGGCAGCGTCGATGCGACGCCTGCACCGACGACGGCCTTGCGGCGCTCGGCCAGAGCCGACGATTTCGGGCCGGGGAACGCGGTGACGATCCTGCGCTCCTGCGGAAGTCGGTATTCGATCGAAGCCATGGTCGCACCTTTCGGGTTGGTCTCTGTGCAGCAAGTATGCGACCGCGAGGGTCGACCGGAGACTGCCGATACGTACATTCAGGTGCAGAAGCACACGCCATTTCGTCAGGCACGATTACAGTGCGACAGGTGAGTGTGCAGATTTCCTGGTTGTTGAGACAACGCGACCTCCGGCTGAGTCATCGCGGCGGGCCCGAACGCAGCGGTGCCGCCATCACCTTCGCGCAGGCGACCGAGCTCACCGATCCGAGTCCGTGGTTGTCCGGCGGCGAGCTGATCCTCACGACAGGTCTCGGCTTCGACTCCGGCGGCCCCGCACTCGCGCAGTACGTCCGCACCCTCCGAACGGCAGGGGTTGCCTGCCTCGGATTCGGAACCGGTCTCTCGCACAGCGTGATTCCACGAGAACTTCTCGACGCGGCAGACGAGGTCGGGCTACCCGTCGTCGAGGTTCCCTACGACACTCCCTTCGCCGCGGTCATTCGGGCGGTCACCACACGCATCGCCGAGCAGGAGTACGAGGAAGTCCTGCGGGCGGCGTCGGTACAGAGCCGCATCACCCGCGCCGCACTGCACGGCGGCGTCGACGCGATCGTGCGCGAATTGGCGGTCGCCACGTCCACCTCCGTCGCGCTCATCGGACATCGCACCGAGTCGTTCCATCCGGTCGACGCGGCGGATCTGATCGCGCAGGCCCGCGAGATCGCCGCCAGTATCCGTCCGTCGTCGTCGCCCGCGACGGTGTCGGTGAGCGAGCCGGGCCGCACCGTGAGCCTGCACTCGGTACCGATCACCGCCAGTGCGCCGAGCTTTCTCGCGATTCGCACGAAGGGGCCCGTGACGGGAGTCGAGCAGATATTGCTCGGGCATGCGGTGTCGCTGATAACCCTCGAACTGGAAAAGCCTGCGCGGCTGCGCGCGGAGCAGACGGCCCTCAACTCGCGCGCGCTCGGACTTCTCCTCGACGGGCATCTCCTGTCCCCCGGTGACACGCACGTACCGAGCTATCTCGCCGATGCGGCCGACGACGACTCACGCATCACCGTGGTGGTTCTCCGCGGCGCGACGGGGCGGACGGGTTCGATCGCCGATGCCGTCGATGCTCAGTTCCGCGCCCACGCTCGGCCGACGTTCGTCAGGTCCACCGACGACGGTGCCGAGATGCTGCTACCCGGAGGCGATGCGAATTTCGTTGCGCAGCTGATGAATTCGCTGCCCCGTTCGGTGTGTGCGGGGGTCGGCACCGACATGCACATCACCGAGGCCCCCACCGCGCTGAGACAAGCGCGGCTCGCGTGCGCGGCGGCCGGTCCCGGTGATCGGGTCGTCCATTTCACCGGGTCGATGCTGCTGGCGTCGGAACCGGTTCGGGAGTCGTTGCGTGCCATGGCTGCCGTCACCATCGCCGTACTGGCCGAGTACGACCGCACTCACACCGCGGATCTGGTGGGTTCGCTTCGGGCGTTCCTGGAAGCCAACGGGCACTGGGAAACCGCCGCTGCCCACCTGTCGGTGCATCGTCACACCTTGCGCAACCGCATCACACGATGCGAGGAATTGCTGGGGGTGGATCTCACGTCGGCGCGGGTGCGAGCGGAATTGTTGCTCTCCCTACTCGCGGCATGAGTGCACCCCTCTGTGTCAGGATTTCGCGATGACCACCCCTCGTCCTGAACCCCAGATCTCCGTCGCCACCGCAAAGTCGGTTCGGCTCGGAGTGCTGCTGGCGGCAGTGGGCGGATTTCTGGATGCGTACACCTATGTCACTCGCGGCGGTGTGTTCGCCGGTGCCCAGACCGGCAACGTGGTGCTGCTCGGCGTGGACGTGGCGGGCGGGCGTTGGGTGGAGGCGCTGGTGTTCCTGCCGCCGTTGACGGCGTTCGTTCTGGGTGTCATGACGGCGGAGTTCATCGCGTTGCCTGCGATCGAGAGGATCGTGCGCAGGCCGGTGCGGGCTGTGCTCTGCTACGAGATCCTGGTTCTGGTGATCGTCGGGTTTCTGCCGGCAACGGTTCCCGATGCGGTGGTGTCGGTCATCCTCGCGCATGTCGCGGGCGTGCAAGTGACGACCTTTCGGGTGTTGGTGGATTCGCCGTTCAACACGACGATGACGACCGGCAACCTCCGCACCATGGCCATGGCGGCGTTTCATCGTGTGGTCGAGCACGATCGGGAGGCGGGGATCAGGGCTCGGCGGTTCGGCACGGTCATCGCCGGATTTCTCGGCGGCGCTGTACTCGGCGCGGTGTCGGTGGAACTGTTCGCTCTGCGCGCGATCTGGGTGGTGGCCGTCATGCTAATCGTTGCGCTGGCACTGTTCGTCTTCGACGAGCGCCCACCTCGGTCGGCTGCAACGAAGCGTTAGTCGCCCAGTCGAAGCGGCGCGATGGAGTCGAAGACGTCCCCCGGGCCCGGGTTGTCCGGTGCCGAGGTGCCACCCAGATGATGTACGACGCCCCACACCGCGTTCAGTGCTGTGTGAATCGCGCCCTCCGCCCAACCGGCGGTCCACGAGATGTCGTCGCCGGCAAGGAAGATGCCGCGGTGTCGGGGTTCGAGTTCGTCCTGCACGAAGTGGGTGAACAGTCTTTCCTGATAGCGGTAGTGCCCCGGCAGGTTGGCCTTGAACGCACCCATGAAGTCGCGCTCGGTCTCCCAGGACAGCGTCACCGGAGTCGAGATGATGTGGCTGCGGAAGTCGACGCCCGGGTAGATCTCCTCGAGCGATCGCAACATGATGTTCATGCGTTCGGTGGGATCGAGAGCCAGCAGTTTGAGCGAGTCGTCGGACCAGGTGTAGGACAGGCAGATCAGCCCCGGCTTTCCTTCGCCCTGATCGAGAAGGTATGTGCCGCGGCTCATCCGGTCGGTCAGCGTCATGCTGACCAGATCACGCCCGGTCACCGGGTCCTTGTCTTTCCAGAACGGCCGATCGACGAGTGCGAAGACCTTCGTCGACCCCATGTAGTGGGTACGTTCGATGGCGGTCCAGTGGTCGATCGGGAACAGATCGTCGTCGCACCTGATGTTGCTGAGCAACATCCAACTCTGCGCGGTCACGACCGCGGCCGCGTACGTCCGAATGTTTCCTCGGTCGTCGTGGATCGTCGTGCCGCCCCCGGTGCGCCTGATCTCGGTGACGCGCGGCATCGTGGTGCCGCCGTTCACCGAGGAGACCGACGTACCCGCCGGCCAGTGCGCCAGGTCCGCGGGTGTGTCGGTCCACAACCGCATCGGCAGCTGCTGTGACCCGCCGACTATGCCGCGGTGGTGATCGTCGGCTGCGGTGATGACGACACGAAGGATCTCGAGAATGGAGTTGGGATAGTCGGTGTCCCAACCTCCTGTTCCGAAACCGACCTGGCCGAACAACTCTCGCATGCGAAACGACGAGAAATGCTCGGACGCAGCGAGAAATCCGTAGAAGGTCTGATCGTCGAATTTCACGATCAGTTCGTTCCAGATGCGTTTGATCTCGGCCGCGTCCCGCCGGCGGATGGCGCGCTGCAACGGAATCAGTTCGGCGTGCTCCTCGAGCGTTCTGTTCCATGCGTCGGCGACCTCGGCGAAGATCGGCGGGAGATCCTCGAGCTTGCGGGCGTAGTGGCTGGTGCCCTTGAGATCGATCACCGTACTGGGGGTCGCCTCGGCCAACGGGTTCGGGAACGGCGTCGTCTCGAGCCCGACGGAGTCGAGGTAGTGGAACAACGCGGTCGAGGACGGCGGAAACCGCATCGCGCCCATCTCGGCCACCACACCCGGATGTCCCTCGAACGGCACCGATCGCATGCGGCCGCCGATCCGATCCGATTCGTAGACAACCGGTTCCAGGCCGAGCCGAAGCAACTCGCGGGCCACGACCATTCCTGCGAGTCCGCCGCCGACCACCGCGACTCGGGTACCGAGTGCAGCGTCGGGAACGCTACCCAGGCCGGCCGGGTGGGCGAGGTAATCGTCGTAAGCGAACGGAAAGTCCGGCCCGAACATGGTGAGCGGTTGTTCGTCCTCGGGCTCGATCGCGCTGTCCGGGGTGACGGGTGTGGTCATCTGTCGTTCTCCTGCTCGGCTCGTACCGGGCCTGCGGTCCCTGCGGGACGAGGAGCCGTCCGATACAGATCCGGACGTCGGTCGGAAAGGTGGGTGTTGATCGCTCGGGACCTGTCGAGGTCGGCGGGGTCCAAGTGCACCGTCAACAGTTGCTCGTGCACACCGGCTCTGGCGATGTCGGTGCCATCGGGAGAAACGGCGCACGTCAGGCCGCAATAGGTCAGAGTCGACTCGGTGCCGCAGCGGTTGACGTAGGTGACGAACACCTGACTCTCGTAGGCCCGCGTGGGAACCACGTGGGTTGCGATGATCTCGAACGGCGACATCAGACCGGTCGGGACGATCAACCATTGCGTACCCGCGTCGGCGTGCGCGCGGACGGTCTCCGGAAATTCGACGTCGTAGCAGGTGAGCAGACCGCAGCGCAGATCTCCGAAGTCGAACTGCACCACCAACTTCTGGCCTGGGGTGAAGTGGGCACGATCGAGCTCACCGAACAGGTGCGTCTTGCGGTACCGCGCCAGCGATTTACCGGTCGCATCGACGACCTGAACGGCGTTGTACACCGACTCGCCGCTGCGTTCGGGATATCCGTACACGATCGCGACGCCGTGAGCACGGGCGATCTGTGCGACCCTCCCGAAGATCGGCCCGTCCAACGGTTCGGCACGATCGACGACGAGTTCACCGATGTCGTAACCGCTGACCGACATCTCCGGAGTGACCAGGATCGATGCACCTGCCGCCGCGGCTGCCGCAGCCGCAGCATCGAGTGCCGTCAGGTTGGCCTCGACATCGCCGGAGTCCTCCGGCCCCTGATAGAGCGAGACGGTGTTCGTCACCGATGCAACCCCGGCTTTCCGATCGGTAATTCTTCGGGCAGTGCCGGTGCCAGTACCCACAACACTCGCGCCCCACCGCTGCTGTCGCTGCGGAAACTGTGCCGACGGCGCGGCGAGAACGTGAAGGCGTCCCCCGCCCCGAGAGAGATGTCGTCCCCGCCGAAGTCCGCGCCGGGATCGGCTTCGAAGATCACCCGTAGCTCGCCGTCGATCACGTACACGAAGCTCACGTCGAGCGGCAGCGTGTACGCCTCGGACCCACTTCCGCCGCCGTGTTCGATATGCCCCAACAACACCTGCACGCGACGCTCCCCTACCGGCGTCAGCAGATACTCGGTCATCTGTTCTCCACCGAACATGATGCGCGGCAACGACTGTGCGCGTACCATTTCGCCGACGGGTGCGTCGTCGAACAGCGAGCCGACCGGTACGTCGAGCGCGGCGCAGACTCTAACCAGGGATGCGACCGATGCGTTCACCTGATCGCGCTCGAGCTTGGACAGATACCCCTTGGTGACCCCGCAGGTGTAGGCGAGCGCGTCGAGCGTGAGCCGCTTCTTCAGGCGCGCCTCCTTCAGGCGCGCACCGATCCGTGGCGCATCGACGTCAACCTGCGCGGCTGAAGACACCCTTTTCGCCTTTCAGGAAACTTGTGTTGACAAGACCGAGCATCAGAGTAACGCTTGCCGAGCGACATGGTCGACCTTTCGACGGCCGGGCGCTCGACTGCGGAGGGACATCTCGATGAATGCGAACAACCCGGAACACACCCCGGTCGGCCCGCTCGACGCCACCAAGGTCCCCCGTTACGCCGAACCGACGACATTCGCGCGACTCCCCCGGCTCGACGAGGTGTCGCGGGCAGACGTGACGATTCTCGGCGTGCCGTTCGATTCGGGGGTGAGCTACCGGCCGGGTGCGCGCTTCGGACCCGGCCACATTCGTGCGGCGTCGAAACTGTTGCGGCCGTACAACCCTGCCCTGCAGGTCTCGCCGTTCGCACGCCAACAGGTAGCCGACTTCGGCGACATCGGGGTCAATCCGTTCGACATCACCGAAGCGCTGCAGACCGTGCACGATGCCGTGACGGACCTACGTGCCGACGGCTCTTCGGTGCTGACTCTCGGCGGAGACCACACCATCGCGCTCCCGATCCTGCGTTCGCTCGCGCGTGATCACGGGCCGATTGCGGTGTTGCACTTCGACGCCCACCTCGATACCTGGGATACGTATTTCGGTGCGCCGTACACACACGGGACGCCGTTCCGACGAGCCAGCGAGGAAGGGCTCATCGACCTCGAACGCTCCCAGCACATCGGTATCCGCGGCCCTCTCTACAGTGAGCAGGACCTCGAGGACGACCGGGTGCTCGGCTTCCAGGTGATTCGCTCCGACGACTACGAGGTCGACGGCGTGGCCAGCATCGTCGAGCGGATGCGTCGTCGCCTCGACGGTGGCCCGGTCTACGTCTCGGTCGACATCGACGTTCTCGATCCCGCGCATGCTCCGGGCACCGGCACACCCGAGGCCGGCGGGATGACCTCGCGCGAGTTGCTCAACACGCTGCGCGGTCTCGTGGGGCTCAACGTGGTCGGTGCCGACATCGTGGAAGTCGCACCCGCATACGACCACGCCGAGATCACCGGCATCGCGGCGGCCCATGTCGCGTACGAGTTGCTGTCGGTGCTGGCGCTGAACCGGTAGCGGGCACTCACCGGCGCGGCAACACCAGAATCGGTACGGGCGAGTGCCGAATGATCTTCGTTGCCCGTGAACCGAGGAACACCCGAGCGATCGGACCCAACGGCCCGGACGATCCGATGGTCAGCACTTCACCGTCCTGCCAGTGCAGTTCGTCGAGTGCTTCTCGCCAACTGCCCGCGGTCGCCAACTCGGTGTCGACGCGGTCGGCCGGTAACCCCACCGCGACAGCGTCGTCCACCGCAGCGGTCAGCGCCTCGCTCAGTCCTCGGGCGAGCTCCGCTGCTACGTCGTCCTCGGCTCGCAGCCCGATCTCGGGCGGATACATCGTCGCCCCGCGAACGACGAACGAGGCCAAGCGAAGTGGCACACCGGTGTCGCGGGCCAACTCCGCTGTGGGCCCCACGACGCGGGTGGCCTCGCTGTCGCCCGAGAACGCGCACGTGATCCGCGTCAGGACGGCCCGATCTCGAATGCGGTAGCCGCGCGGGGCCAGCGCGACGGTGACCGGCGAGGAATGGAGCAACTTGTCCGCGGTGGAACCGGCGACAACCTGCCCGAGAGCACCGTCACCCGAGGAACCCAGAACCAGGATCGACGCCCCGGTGGTCTCCGCGGCCTCGGTCAATGCAGTGGATACCGAGCGGTGCGACATCCGATGGAACGACGCCGCGACATCGGGTGCGCGTTCCTCCAAGTAGTGGCGGGCTTTCGCCTCCGACTCGGTGGCCGTCGACGCGGCCCAGTCGGCGAACTCGGCGTCGACCCTGGCCATCGACGGCGTCGACCACGGCTTGGGAACCACGGTTGCCACGTCGATGTTCGTGGTCAGGGATCGGGCCAGTTGCGCACCGAGATCGAGGGCACCGACACTCCCCTTGCCGGGCGCGAACGCGATCAGCACGCTCATTCCGCGACCTTTCCGACCGATCGAAGCGCCGAATGATGCCGACCCCACAGGAAGTAGAACGCGAGAACCACGGCGAGCCAGAGCCCGAACCAGAACCACGTGGTCCACCGCAAGCCGGACAGGATGTAGATGCACGCGGCGATGGACAGGATCGGTGTCACCGGGTAGCCCGGCACCTTGAACGGACGCTCGAGGTCGGGCATCGTCCGGCGCAGGACGATCACGCCGATCGCCACGACGATGAACGCGACGAGCGTTCCGATCGACACCAGATCGGCCAACTTGTCCAGCGGAACGAACGCGGCGAGGATCGAGATGATCACCGCGACGACGATCGTGTTGTTGACGGGGGTGTGAGTCCGGGGACTGACCTTCGCGAACGCCTTGGGCAGCATCCCGTCTCGGCCCATGGCGAACAGAATGCGCGTCTGCCCGTACATCGTCACCAGAGTCACCGAGAAGATCGAGATCACCGCGCCCGCCGCCAGAATCGTGGCCGGCCATGCCCGTCCGGTCACATTTCGGAGAATCTCGGCCAACCCGGCTTCTTCCTGCCCGGCGAATGCTGTCCACGGCTGTGTGCCCAACGCCGCGACCGCAACGACGAGGTAGAAGACAATCACCACGACGAGTGCGGCAATGATGGCTCGCGGCATGGTTTTCTGTGGATTCTTCACCTCGTCCCCGGCTGTCGAGACGGCGTCGAGACCGATGAACGAGAAGAAGATGGTGCCGGCCGCCGCGGTGACACCTGCCGCTCCGAGCGGCATGAAGTCCGAGAAGTTGCCGGAATCGAAGGCGGTGAATCCGACGACGGCGAACAGCGCGAGCACGCCCAGCTTGATGACGACCATGACTGCGTTCACCGCTGCGGACTCGCTCGCACCGCGAATGAGCAAGACGGCGCACAGAACGATCAGCACGACGGCGGGCAAGTTCAGGATTCCCGGATCGGCGTCACCCGGTGCCGCGGACAACGCGTGCGGGATGGTGAAGCCGAAGAGGTTACCGAGAAGTTCGTTGAGGTATCCGCTCCAGCCGACCGCGACCGCGGCACTCGACACCCCGTACTCCAGCAGCAGGCAGGCCGCAACACCCATCGCGACCACCTCCCCCATCGTCACGTATGCGTATGAGTACGTCGATCCCGAGACCGGCACCGCCGAGGCCATTTCGGCGTAACAGATAGCGGCGAGCCCGGCGGCAATTCCTGCGGCCAGGAACGACAGGACCACGGCTGGACCGGCTTCGGGAACGGCGAGCGAGAGCACGAAGAAGATGCCGGTGCCGATGGTCGCTCCCACTCCGAACATCGTCAGTTGGAACGTCCCGATGGTGCGTTCCAGACCACCGGGCTGCTGGTCCGGCTCTGCGATCGGTTTCTTGCGGAACAACTGCGAGCGCAGACCCGATGCGGGTCCGTTCGACGATGTCATGGTCGAGACTCCCAACGTGAAGACGAACGGTGCGGACCGAACCGTGCCGCGGGCGGTACAGCAGCCGACGCGAGGCGATTTCGGTGATTCTGCTCCCCGAGCCACCCGGTCGCACACCGAACACGCCGCGCGGTCCACGAGCTCGTCGTCGAGCCGGTGTCGGTGTGAGCGCCGCCTACCATTGACCTCGACTCGGATGGGAGACCCTCGAACACATGGCCACACAGCCGGACGCGACACCGCTCGACGCGGTGGCCGCGCAAGCGGCCTCGGACGCAGGCGGCCTGGACGTCGCGTTCCTGGGGAACTTTCTCGACGTCGTGACCGATGCGGTGGACGCAGGTGTTCCGCTCACCCGCAAGCAACTTCGGGAGTGCCGCGTACACGGCGACGAAGCAGCCCGAGCGGGTGTGGCTCTGCGCGCGTTGCTCGACCTCTACCTGTCGGCGGCGTGGCGATTGTGGCGCGAGTTGCCCGCCGTGCAGGCCGCCGCAGCAGACCCGGCCGGGGTCGTCACCGCGGGCGAGGTCATGCTTCGAGCCGTCGACGACGCCGCGGCCGAACTCGCCGAAGGCTTTCAGCTCGCCCGGCGGACCCTGGTTCGCGTGGAGGTATTGGCACGCCGCGAGTTCGTGGACGATCTGCTCTCCGGAACGGCCGATGTCGCCGGTGTCCTGGGACGTGCGCAGACGTTCGGGCTGGATCTGTCGAGTCCGCACGCAGTCGCCGTGGTCACGTCCACGACTCCGTTCACCGACGCGACGTCGGCCATCGGGCTGGTCGAACGCAGCGTGCAGGGCAGCAAAGGGGACGCCGATCTCCTCGTCGCCACCAAGCAAGGTCGGCTGATCGTGGTGTTTCCGGCACCCGATCGCGAGGCCGTCGACCACGTGCTCACCCGTGTGGGACGAGTCCTCGGTGCGTCTGCAGCCGGCCCGAGCGATACGGTCGACCTGCGCCGTCGCGGCGAATACGGACGGATACAGCTCGGAGTCGGTCGCCCACGCAGCGGCGCAGTCGGCGTGGCGGCGTCGTACCGAGACGCTCTGGACGCGCTCGACCTCGCGTCGTCGCTGGGGCTCGACACACCCGTCGTCGACGCCCGTGATCTGCTCGTCTATCGCGTTCTGATCAGTGATCGCGCCGCGATCGCCGATCTGGTCGAGACGTTGCTGACCCCGTTGACGAGCGCTCGGGGCGGAGCAGGCCCACTGCTGGAAACATTGCAGGTGTACTTCGAGACCGGCGCGAACTCGGCGTCCACCGCACGCCGGATGCATCTGTCAGTGCGCGCGGTCACGTACAGATTGTCGCGAATAAGAGATTTGACCGGGCAAGATGTGGGCAATCCCGTCGAGGCATTTGCGCTGCACACGGCAGTACTCGGCGCGATGTTGCTCGACTGGCCGCGATCCGGCCTGCACTCCTGAATCGCACCTGAGGCCGAGATTGCCGGAAGTCGGCAAGAAAGTCTGCTGAAACATGTCCGCAAAACAACCCTGCCTGCAGTAAAGCAAACAGTCAGACTGGAGTAGTTGCGGTCGAACCGCCCCACATACCGATCGAACGAGAACGTAAGGAGCAGGACAGATGTCGTCGTTGACACAGAAGTTGACCGCGTTCGCTCGCAGCCCTCAGGGCAAACAGATGATCGACCGAGCGCGCCGATATGCAACCAAGCCCGAGAATCAGGCGAAGTTGAAGCAATTGGGCACGAAGTTCACCGGTAAGGGTGGACGTTCATGAACGTCGTCCCATGGTGGGCGTGGGCCGCATTCGGTGCCGTCGTCCTGATCCTGCTGGCCATCGACCTGCTGGCGCACCGCGGCGCGCACATCATCGGCTTCAAGGAGGCCGCGTGGTGGAGCGCACTGTGGGTAGGCGTCGCCATCATCTTCGGCATCGTGGTGTTCTTCACGCTGGGAACAACGGCCGGAGTCGAGTACACGACGGCATGGTTGCTGGAGAAGAGTCTGTCGGTCGACAACCTCTTCGTCTTCGCGCTGATCTTCGGCTACTTCAAGGTCCCCCGTGAGTACCAGCACCGCGTGTTGTTCTTCGGTGTCATCGGCGCCCTGGTCTTCCGTGCCATCTTCCTGGCCGCCGGTGTGGCCATCGTCAGCAAGTTCGCCGCGGTTCTGTTCGTCTTCGCCGCCATCCTGCTCTACAGCGCGTACAAGCTGATGAAGGACGAGGACGACTCGTACGACCCCGGCACCTCCATTGCAGTGCGCTTGCTCAAGAAGATCGTCCCCGTTCAGGACGAGTACTCCGGTACCAAGTTCTTCGTCAAGGAAGCAGGCAAGCGGGTGGCCACGCCACTGCTCGCCGTCGTGGTGGCGATCGAGGCCGCCGACCTGGTCTTCGCGGTCGACAGTGTTCCTGCCGTTCTGGCAGTGACCGACGACCCGTTCATCGTGTATTCCTCGAACGCGTTCGCGATCCTGGGCCTGCGTGCCCTGTACTTCCTGCTCGCAGGGTTGCTCGAGAAGTTCCACTACCTGTCCAAGGGACTGGCGATCATCCTCGCCTTCATCGGCGTCAAGCTGATCCTGCAGGCCGGGCACAAGGTGATCAGCACGTCGATCCCCGAGATCCCGTCCTTCGTCAGCCTGGTGGTCATCGTCGTGGTCCTGGCAGGCTCGATCATCCTGAGCCTGAAGAATCCCCCGGAGGAAGACAGCGCCGACGCGGTCGACAGGGCCGCAGCCGACAGTCCGATCGTCGATCCGACGGACGGAACCTCCACCGCCGGCACCTCGTCGACGGGTACGTCGGGTACCGATTCGCCTCGACTCGACAAGTAGTTCCGCACGACACATGCCCCGCCGGAATCGATCCGGCGGGGCATGTTTGTACTTCGCCGTGATGGGGCAAACCGTCGTCATGGCTGACAAGAACTCGTACACCGTTCCCGGACTCTCGTCGGACGTGGGCGCGCGCGTCGCAGCGATCCTGCAGGATCGCCTGAACGCCTACAACGACCTCCATCTCACGCTCAAGCACATTCACTGGAATGTGGTCGGACCGAACTTCATCTCTGTCCACGAAATGCTCGATCCTCAGGTCGAGGCCGTGCGCGGCTTCGCCGACGAGGTCGCCGAGCGCATCGCGACCCTCGGCTCCTCTGCGAAGGGAACGCCGGGCACCATCGTCAAGGAACGTTCCTGGGACGATTACTCGATCGGCCGGGCGACGGCGATCGAGCACCTCGGCGCTCTCGATCTGGTGTACACCGGGGTCATCGAGACCACCCGTAAGAACATCGAAGAGGTCGGCGAGATCGATCCGATCACCGAGGACATGCTCATCGGCCAGAGCGCCCAGCTCGAACTGTTCCACTGGTTCGTCCGCGCGCACCTGGAGAACTCCGGTGGTCAGCTCTCCACCGCAAGCGCGACCAGCGAAGTCGACGCTGCGAAGCAAGCCGGCTGACAAACATTTCTACCCGAAGCACCGGTCTCGCCGATCACGGCGAGGCCGGTGCTTTTCGTTGTGACAGAGCCAGATCACTCCGTCGGACGCGCCTCGTGGCCGCTGCGACCGTGCGTTCGTCGCTGTTCTTTCATCTCGGCCTCGAAGACGTGCCGACGTCCGTCGAGCAGCTCGTTCCGGACCGCCCGCTCGTGATCACGAAGTACCGTCCAATACCCGTCGTCGAACTCTTCGACGAGCTGGAACGTCCACCGCCCCTGAGCGATGTTGCGGCCGATCATGTCGGTCTCGAGTCGCTGTGCCAACGCGTCGTGCCCGGCGTCCGACAACGCGTCGGAGGCCTCCCCGAGCAGCAGATCCGCGTGTCCCATCAGCTGATGGAACGAGTACAGGTGGCCGCGAGCGCGCTCGACGTATTCGAGTGCCTCGGACAGTTTGCCCGTGGCTGCCACGGTATCGTCGTCCACTCCGTCGGGGCGGCGGTGCTCCGGTGCCGGCGTCTCATGCGAATGTGGGTCGTTCGTCTGTGCAGTCATGAACGGCACGTACCCGCATCCCGTGCCGGCAACACGGCCGGGAGTCCGATGATTACCGACCGCGATCTCGGATATAGCTCCCATGCACGAGCAGCACAATCTATTTCGAGGAGTTCACATGGCTGATTTCATCGACAAGGCAAAGCACAAGGCAGAAGAGCTCGTGGGCGAAGCCAAGGAAAAGATCGGCCACAAGACCGACAACGACGACCTTGCTGCCGAAGGCGCAAAGGACCAGGCGTCGGGCAAGACCAAGCAGGTCGGCGACGACGTCTCGGACGCAGCCGGCAACATCAAGGACAAGTTCACGAACTGATCCATCGATGCAGCAGAACCCCGCACCCAGCCTTCACGGCTCGGGTGCGGGGTTCTTCTCTGTCACAGGCCTTCTGTCGGATTCGGCAGCGGCAGTGGCCGCCCGAACATCCATCCCTGCCCCAAGCTGGCTCCGAGTGCTCTCGCGCGCCGCAGATGTCGACGCGTCTCGATGCCTTCCGCCAGCACGATCGCATTGCTCGACCGAACGTAGGCGCGAACCTGTCGCATCGCCGGTCGGGACCGCAGCGGAGCTCGCACGATCGACGCGTCGAGCTTGACGATGTCCGGTGCCACCAGCGCCAGTAGATCCAGGGTTGCCGGTGTCGCTCCGACGTCGTCCATGGCCACCCCCATCCCGCGTGCGCGCGCGCCGCGGACGAGGGCCATCAGCAACGGAACGTTCCGATCCAGATCACGCTCGGTGATCTCGAGGACCACGTCGAGATCGTCGCCGATGGCGTCGAGGTGCATGTCGACGTCCTGCTCGTCACGGAAGCAACCCGGTTCGATGTTGAGGAAGAACCGCACCCTGCGGGAGTAGGCACGTTCCCTCGCCGCGCGCAGAGCTGCCGCGCGGCAGGCCACATCCACTCGGCCGACGAGTCCCCGTTCACGGGCCAGAGCAAAGACGTCCTCGGGAAGTGCGCTGCTCGGCGACGGCCACCGAGCGAGGGCCTCGTAGCCGACGACATGTCCGGTCGACAGTTCGACGACCGGCTGAAACAGCGCCGCCACCGAATCCACCGACTCGAGCGCCGCGGACGCTGCCAGCACCGCGCCGTCCGAGACAGTCACAGTGATCGCTCGTCCACCGGGGTTCGGCGTGCCTCGAGGCGATCGGCGATCAGTGCTGCGTGCAGTCGCCGCAACCCCGACGGTTTCATCGGATCGAGACCGGTGAGTTGATCCACCCGCTTGAGGCGGTAGTCGACGGTGTTGGGATGCACCGTCAGCCACGTGGCTGTCTTCTTCCTGTTGGAATCGGAGTCCACGAAGGCTTGCAGCGTCGGGAGTAGGTCGACCGAGTCACGGAGTGGATCGATCAGAGTCACGAGGTGCTTTCGACCGAGTCCGGGCCGGCTCACCTGGTACTCGAACACCAGATCCGAGATGCGGTAGGTGCCCGGCGTGTAGTGCAACCTGCGGACCAGGCTCAAGAGCTCGTACAGGTGCGGCGCAGTCACCGAGATGTCGTCGATCGCTGCCGACCCGGTCGTCGCCGTCACTGCGACCTGGCCGGCGTCGGCAAGCCGCTCGACCAGTTCGTCGACGTCGGCACCTGGAACGTCGGGCAGCAGTACCGTTCCGCCCGTCGCACTGATGGATGCGATGGGGGCGATGTCTCCGTTGTGCGCTGCCAGGGCCGCGTGAATTCTCCGCAGCTTCCGTGCGGCCATCATCGCCGCATCGCCGCGCCTACCCCCTTCGTCGGCATGCGCCGGAAAGTGCAGGGCCACGACGTGATACTCCTCGGCGAGCAGCGCACCCATTCGATCGGCGATCCTGCGGGCAGTGCCGTCGCCGGTCAGCAGAGCGTCGAGCAATTCGACGTCGTGCCGTGGACCGTTCTGCGCCAACGTGCGAAACTCGGTGAGATAAGCGTCGGACACCGCCTCGGTGACCACGTTCAGAAGCTCCATGATCAGGATCGTCCGGTCATCACCCGCCGCGCCTGCCTCCCGGTTCACCGCTGACTCGGCAGCCCGTAGACCCAGCGCGCAGCCCTCGTTGATCGCGTGCTGAATTCGGCCGAGTGGCACTCCGTCGCGGGCCCACCGCGTTGCGGCGTCCCGGAAGGTGTCCATGGCCCCCGCGACCGGTAGTCGACCGGAATCGAGGACCCCTGCAGCCAGTTCGCTGCAGGTGGTCGCCATGTCGTCGAGTTCGCCCCGTGCACAGTCGCGCGGCGGCGGTACGTCCTCCGGATCGACGAAATACCGGTTCAGCATTCGCGCGGCAGTCTCCCGGGGCGTCCGCAAGCGGTCCGATGCACGTCGACCACCTGCGTACTCCTCCTGCGCCGTGTCCACACTGTCTGTTGCAGTCACCGAACCCCACCCCTCGTACTCGAAACCCGCGTCAGGTCATGTCCTTCAGGCGGCCGATGTCTGCCCACAACGCCCCTGCCTCGGTATCGAACCGTCCTTCCCCGGCCGAACCGTCGGCCGGGGAAGGACACTCGAACCATAGTGCACAAATAAAACCTGGGGATTGTTTTGGACCGTGAACCCGGCAACAAATCCGCATTAGCGTCTGGTTCGTTGTCATTTGTGACGCCCCATCACGAATGAACGGTCACGTGCGGGCGGTTTCCAAACGTGATGCGGCGCACGTTCCGGGCCGAAATCCGGGCCTACAGTTCCGACTTGTCCACTTGACCCTCGTCGAAAGTCAGGCTCCATGACCACTTCTCGGTCCACCTTCCGTGCAACGAGGAAGGCCACGACAGTCCGCGCTGCGATGATTGCTGCAATGGCATGCTCCGTTGCCCTCGGTTCCGGTTTCGCAGCACAGGCTCAGCCGGCACCCGTCCCGGTACCGGCACCGCCCGCAACCGTGCAGGGCAACACCGTTGTTCCGCCGGGGCCGACCGGCGCATACCCGAAGGCCTCGGATCAGGGCATCACGGCACCGAGCATCGATTCGGCTGCCCCCGCCACCGCGACGTACGACCCACGGACCGAGACCACCGGATACGGGCCCGATCAGAAGAACTTCCTGGCCGGATTCCTCTACAGCATCGTCAACCCCAACGTCGCACCCCAAGGTGCCAACGATTGGAACTGCAAGCCCACCGCCGCGCACCCCCGCCCGGTCGTCCTCCTGCACGGCACCTGGGAGAACGCGTACAACAACTTCGCGCGCATGTCGCCTGCCCTGAAGAAGGAGGGCTACTGCATCTTCGCGCTCAACTACGGAGACGGCGACTCCAGTGTCGTCGGCAATCTCCCGTCGCTTCGCGGTACCGCATCGGTCGCGTCCAACGCGAAGGAGATCGCCACCTACGTCGACGCTGTGCGGACGGCCACGGGCTCTGCGCAGGTCGACATCGTCGGCCACTCCCAGGGTGGGCTCGTCACCCGTCAGTACCTCCGTTTCGAGGGCGGTGCCAATCCGACCGACCCGACCAAGAACAAAGTGAACACGGTCGTCAGCGTCGCCGGATCGAATCACGGCACCACCCTCGTCGGCATCGGAACTCTGGGGCGCACCATCAACAACCTGGGACTCAACGTCCTGGGAGTCGTCGGTGCCATCGCCGGGCCGGCAGCTTCGGACCAGGTGATCGACTCGCCACTCGTCAAGGGACTGGCCGTCGGCGGTGACACCGACCCCGGCATCAAGTACACCGTGATCGGCACCAAGTACGACGAGGTCGTCACCCCGTACAAGACGACGTTCCTCACCGCAGGCCCCGGTGCCACCGTCAACAATGTCACCCTGCAGGACGGCTGCGGCATCGACCTGTCGGACCACCTGTCGATCTCCGTCTCACCGCGCGCGATCGGCATCGTCAAGAACGCACTGGATCCGAAGGGCTTCCCCGCGAAGTCGATCCCGTGTGCCTACAACTCGCCCATCACGGGCCAGTAGGACACCGGTACCTCTGTTCCACCAGGGCGATCGGCCGATCGGGCCGATCGCCCTCGGCGGAAGTCCGGGTCAGTTCTGTGCTGGGGTCCACCCCAGCGCCGGGCCGAGCTTCTGCGCCGTGTCGGTCAGGATCTGCACGTAGTCCTCGTGGTCGAAGCTGAACGGCAGCGCGAACGCCACCTCGTCGACCTCGCGAAAAGATCGATTGGCGTACAACTGCTCCGCGATCTCGTCCTAGGTACCCACGAGGTCCGGTGCGAACATCATCCGAGCCGGCCCCTGCGGTGCTCCGGTCCGTGCAGTACGCGCGTGAACGTAGTCCTTGTACTTGCGCTTCTGCGCGGCGGAAGCACTGTCGGTGGGGATGACCACCAGCCCCTGGGAGACCCGCGCGTCGGCCCCGGCCGGGTGAGCCTCGCGGAACCGCGCGATGTGCGCGCGCTGGATCGCATCGAAATCCGTCGAGTCCTCGGCGCGCACCACACTGCTCACCAGAAGATTCATCGCGTTCTCCCCTGCCCACTGGGCAGAACGGAGACTGGCCCCGCCGTACCACATTCGGTCCCGTAGACCACGCGAATACGGTTGTACTCGTTCGGAATACGCTTCGACTCCCTCGGTCCCCGACCACGTGGACGCAGGTTCACCGGCTACGAACCGAAGCAGCCGCGAGACTCGGTCGTAGCCGAAGTCCTCGTCCTCGGCGGTGTCGGGATACAACGAGTGTGCGACGCGATCGAAGTGCATCGGTTGTCCCACACTGATTCCCGCGTTGACGCGCCCACCGGACAGCACATCCACCGTGGCCAGGTCCTCGGCGAGACGCAACGGGTTCTCCCAACCCAACGGCGTCACCGCAGTGCCGAGCATGATGCGGTCGGTACGTTGCGACGCGGCGGCCATGACCGCGATGGGAGACGAGATACCGAACTGCAGGTGACGATGACGAAGCCACGCACTGTCGAATCCCAGCCGCTCCCCGAGTTCGATGATGCGCAGCGTCGATTCGTGGCCGACCCCGGGTGCGTTCTCGTCGAAGAGCCCGATGGTCAGAAATCCGAGCGAACGCAGGGGCCTGGATGGTTCGGGCACGTCTGGACCTCGTTTCGTGAAAGTCCGGCCAGCCTAATTCACACCGTCGTCGGTGTCGTGAACAGCGGCGGTGAGACGGCGAATCTCGGTGCCGCCGTACTCGAGCAGTCCGAGCGACGCGAACGCTTCGAGCCATCCGACCATCGGCCACCGGCCCCACCGACGGAAGAAGATCCGAGCGTTGACGACGATGTCGTCGAGATGTTCCACCGGAGGATCGGACACGGGATGGAACTGGTGGTACGCGTGAGCGCCGCCCACCCACCGCAACCCGATGCCCGACGCGCGGGCCGTGGCCGCGAAATCCGTGTCCTCGCCCCCGTACCCGGTGTAGTCCTCGCAGAAGCCGCCGATCTCGGTCCACGTGTCGGCGTGCACGGCGAAGGACAACGACCAGAACAGGTCGAAATCGTGTCCGGGTTCCACTGCGCCCGCGGGCGGATTCGGTCGAGCCGGATGCGGCGCGGTGAGCGGGATCAGAGCGTCACCTTCGAGCCCGACGCTGTCGGGTTTCAGGTAGGTCACCGGTCCGCACAACAGAGTTCGCCGACTGTCGGGGCGCAGCGCGGCGCGGCGATACCTGTCGAGCATCTCCGGGGCGGGTATGCAATCCACGTCGAGGAACACCACCAGCTCGGCACCCCGATCGAGGGCAGCGGCTGCCCCGAGATTACGCGCTCGCGCCACCGGCAGCGGGGTCTGTGCCTCCATGTCGAGAACCGTTGCCGCAGAGCCGGATCGGGCGACCACGTCCGCAATGTCGTCATCGCCCATGGCGACCACGATGTGCTCGACGGGCCGGTCG
This sequence comes from Rhodococcus sp. 05-2254-5, assembly GCF_002258575.1. Lineage (NCBI taxonomy): Bacteria > Bacillati > Actinomycetota > Actinomycetes > Mycobacteriales > Nocardiaceae > Rhodococcus > Rhodococcus sp. 05-2254-5. The sequence goes on from NZ_NOZG01000020.1 coordinate 171,334, forward strand.
GTGGACTCGGCCAACCCGCGAATCTGCGCGGCGAGGTGATCGTGACGACCCGAGACCACGGTCACGACAACCACGTTCATCGCCGAGCCGTCCCGGACGCAGCCTGCTCGATCGCGCGAGCCGCCCGATCGGGTGCGCCGTCGGTACCGAGCAGCGACCATGTCCGTCCGCCGATGCCCAGGGCGCAGTCGGCAGCGCGTCGCCACCGATCGACCGAGGGCCACTCGTCGAGCACCGCGGCGATGGATCCGGCCGCCAGTGCGTGCGCGGTGGCAGCCTGCTCGTCGAACGGCCGGGCTTGCGGAACCACGATGGCCGGTGTGCCCGACGCGGCGACGTCGGCCACGGCGTTCTGCCCGGCGTTGGTCACCACGAGGGCCGCCGAGCACAGCACCGGCCACACGTCGTCCACCCAGTCACCGCCCGCCACTCCGAGTGTGCGGAAGTCGAACCGGTCGTCCGCGGCGGACCACGAGTCCACCAGTTCACGCGTCAACGAGGTGCCGCCCGCCGCACCCAGTACGACAACCGGGCCTTCGGTGGCCGCAGTGTTCAAGCCCTCCGTTCGGGCTCGTCCGGCGAACCGGCTGATCGAGCCCGAGTACGTCGTCTTGGCGGCGTACGGATGCAACCAGGCCGGGTCGTACACACTGCGTGACCACGGTGCGAGAATGTGCGTCGCCGCGCGATAGGCCATCGCGTGGACGGGATCGGCCCGGTTTCCCGGAATCGCCATGACGATCACCCGGACACCCATCAGCCGCAGAAACATCGCCACTTCCACGGACACATCGACAACCACTGCCCGCGGTCGCTCACGCGCAACCCAGTCGGCGATGATCGCCATCCGTGCGGTCAGCCCGTCGACGTCGTGGGGTGCCCAGTGCACCACTCCCCCCGCCGAGATGTCGTCGGCGGCTGCCTCGCCCACGGTGTCGTTCACATCCAGCGGGAGTGCGATCCATTCCGCTGCAGCATGTTCCGGAGGCCGCGCCCGCGAGGACAGCACCGTGATCGGCTCACCCAGGCGGCGCGCAATCGCGTCGGACCGAGTGACGTGGCCTACCCCGTGGTGGTGTGCGTAGTAGCCGATCATGCAATCGCGAGACCGTGGGCGGACTCCGGTGCCGATGCGGACTCGAGGGTCGATCGGTACAGCTCCTCGTACTCGTCGACCATCCGGTCCACCGAACACACCTGCTCGGCGCGCGCCCGCGCGTCGTGCCTGTTCAACGCTGCCGCGGCGGGAATCGCGGCGGCCAGCCCGGCCACGTCGTCGGCGGGTACCAACACTCCGGACGAGGCGTCGATGATCTCGGGTATCCCTCCGCGGGCGAACGCCGCCACCGGGGTACCGCAGGCCAGAGCTTCGGCGACCACCAGACCGTACGGCTCGGACCACACCGGCGACACCAGCGCGACCTCGGCACCGGCCACCAGCGCGGCGAGGGCCGGCTGATCGAGGTGTCCGACGTATCGGACTCGATCGTCGAGCAGGGGTTCGACGACACCGTGGAAGTATTCGAGGTTGCTGATGGGTCCGGCGATTCGTAGTGACCGGCCGGCGAGCTTCGCGGCGGCGATGGCCAGGTGCAATCCTTTCTCGGGAACCAACCTTCCGGACCACACCACGTAGTCGCCGCCCGCACCGAACGGCCAGTCCTGCAGCGAGATCCCGTTCCGGATGACGATCGTCCCGGACGCGACGTCGGCCCATTGTTCGGCTGCGAACGCACTGACAGCAGCAAAAGTGTTGGCACCGAACGGAGCCAGGGCAACAGCCGACTCCAGCCACGCGAACGGCGGCGTGTGCAGAGTGGTCACCATCGGCACCGGCAGTGTGGCGGACATCGCCAACGGCAGGTAGTGCAGGCTGTGGTTGTGCACGATGTCGAACGAGTTCGACAGCGCACCGGCCAGTTCCATCATCACGGCGAGGTATGCGTGGTGCTCGCGAACCGCAGTGGGGGTGACCGCGAGATCGGCGAGGGCAATCGGTGTCAGATCCAGCGTTCGGACCGGCAACATCGTGGCATCCAGATCGACGCTCGATCCGTCTGCGGCGAACAGACTGACGTGGTGCCCACGCTCGGTCAGCGCCCGCACCAGATTGTAGACGTGTGCCTCCAGACCGCCCGCGAAAGGCTGTGCCACCGGAAAACTCGATGACGCCAGCACCGCGATGCGAAGTGGCTTCTCGTTCAACGCATCTCCTTTGTCACTGCTGCGTAGATCCCAGCGTGGGTCGCTGCGATTCGTTGTCTCTGCTCGGCCCGGGTTGCGGCGTCGAGCGCTGTGGTCCGATCGGCGTGGGCCGCCTGCACGGCTGCCACCAACGTGGCGGGATCGAACGAGTCGGTGTTCATGACGAAACTGTGAATCGGCGCTTGGTCGGCATAGAAGCCGCAATCGGACGCGACGACGGCCGTTCCCAAATCCCGACATGCCTCGAGCCAACCCGAATGTGTTCCGAACCGATACGGCAACACCGAGACGTCGATCGAAGACAGGTAGTCCCACAGTTGCTCGTCGTCGAATCGGGCGTGCACCCGCACATCGACGTCGGGGAAACTGTTGTAGTCCAGCAACTTCGCGCCGACGGTCGGGTCGTACCAGTGGCCGGCCGTGTCGAACACGTCCTCGTCGATGTCCAACCGCACCGTCGCAGCCGGTAGCGATCGAGCCGCCTCGACGACGGCGTCCATCACCGCAAGCGGGTCGATGTTCGCTCGCAGGTTCTTGGCGTGGACTCCGATGACGAACGAGTCCGACACCGGGCGTGGGACGTTCATTCTCTCGAGAGGCACCACGTGTGGGTGCTCGATCACCGTCGCATGCACGTTCCACCGATCGGCTATCCACGCAGCTGCTCCCTCGGTGAGGGTGATCACGGCATCGGCACCACGTATCAACACGTCCAGCTGCTCCAGATGACCGGTGTTGTCCGCGAAGTGGGGATTGTGCGCGTCGTGGACGGTGAGCACCAGGGGCTTGCGATGGGCCCTCAAGTACTCGACCGTGCGGGTCAAGTCTTCCGGTGAGAAGGACTCGAAGCCGAAGTGCACGTGCAGAACGTCGAAGCTCGAATCGGGTTGCTCGGCCAACCACCCGGCGTCGAGGAGACGAGGCGGCCACCACTGGCCCGGCACATCGACGCGAACCGGCGTCGGATCGGGCAACAGCACCACCGAGTTACCGGAGCCGTCGGGCACCGGCTGCACGTGCTGTACGTACACGTGAGAGGAGGGTACGGACGCAATACGAATCATGAATTCCTTCGGGTACAGGTCAGACGAATCGTGCCTGTTCCCGACACGCGCATGGGGTCTGTACCCACTTCGTACCGAGTTCAATCGCGGTTGGCGTCGCAGGTTCGGCGGGGCTACGTTGACCAGAAGAATGGTCGAACACACGCACTCACACGACGTCGGGGCAGACATGGACGGGCGTACTCGCCACTACGGCGATTTCTACGGAATATCGGGGCTCGAGGCCGCGCCACGTACACCCGTCGACGATCGCCCCCTGTTGCTCGTCTGGGGTAACTGCCAGGCCGAGGCGATGCGCATTCTGCTGAGCTCGGATGCGGCGATGCCGTTTCGGACGGTACGAATCCCGCCGGTACACGAACTCGAATCCGCCGATCTGCCGCACGTCGATCGATTGGTCCGGCAGACCTCGGTACTGCTGACTCAACCTGTGCGGGAGGGCTATCGGCATTTGCCGCTCGGGGTCCCCGATCTGACACGATCACTCCCGCCGCACGCCGTGGTACTTCGTTGGCCCGTGCTGAGATACGCTGCGCTGCATCCTTTTCAGATCATCGTTCGACATCCGAGCGACCCAGCGGCCGTTCCGGATCTCGTTCCGTACCACGATCTGCGGACGATTGTGGCCTTCGAGCGTGGCGTGCGGTCCGGCGAGAACTGGGACCTCCCGGTATCCGACGCCGGCTTTCGTGATGCCGCGCAGGCGAGCCTGGACGAGCTACGACGACGCGAGAGCCGCGACACCGATATCGCTGCGTCCGACCTGTTCCAGAGTGCGGGAAGCCGTGCCACTCATACGATCAACCATCCGACCAACGTGGTGTTGACTGCACTCGCGCAGCGGATCCTGGACCACCTCGACACCGCCTGCACTGTGGGTGATCCAGGGAGAGAACTGCTCGGCGGTGTGCGAGCGCCCGTCGAACGTCGGGTACTGCGCGCCCTCGGCCTCCCCGGTGATGCTCGCCCAGACTGGACGGTCGACGGTTCCGACGTGTCCAGCGACGTCGTGCACCGCGCTCACCTCGATTGGTATGCGGCACATCCCCAGTTCGTCGACGCCGCACTGGCCCGCCACTCCGAGCTCCTGCGAATCCTGCAGACGACGCCGTGATCGCACCCGTGCATCATCTCGTGGTCGGCCCACCGGACCACGGAGTCGTCCGGTGTGCCCGCGACATGGCTACGGCCACAGCGAGTCCCGTGGTGACCGCTCCCGACCGACTACCGCCCGACACTCCCGTCCACATTCACTTCACCGACCGGCTGTTCGGACGTACCGCGCACGAGGCAGCCGATGCCATTGTCGCACTGGCACAGCAGCATCGAGCCCGCATCACCGTTACGCTGCACGACGTACCCCAGATCTCGGACGGCTCCGCGTTTGCGGCACGCACCGACTGCTACCGCCGAGTGATCGACTGCGCTGCAACGGTCGTGGTGTCGAGTGTGCACGAGCGACTGCTTCTCGAGGACATACTCGACAGCCGACCCGACATCCGGGTCATTCCCCTACCGATAGACCGCCCGGCACTACGATCCGACGACGTCGTCCCCCAGCGAGTCGTCGGGATTCTCGGGTTCGTCTATCCGGGGAAGGGACACAGCGAAGTACTCGGTGCCATGTCTGCACTGGACACCGACGTCGGGTTCGAGATCGTCGGGGCCGCGTCGGCCGGACACGAGGACGTGCTCGACGAACTACGCGCCACTGCCCGGCATCTGGGCAGGCCGTTTTCGACGACCGGCTTCGTGCCCGACGCCGAACTGGGCGGCCGGTTGCGGTCCATTGCTGTCCCGGTCGCTTTCCACCGGCATGTATCGGCATCCGGTTCGATCAACACCTGGATCGCGGCGGGCCGTCGCCCTCTGGTCCCTCGTGGTCGATACGTCGACGAGATGGCCGTCAATTCGCCCGATGCGCTGTGGATTCACGAGGACACAGTGGAGGGCCTGGCCGAGGCCATGGCAGAAGCGTTACGCCGACCCGAGAAGACATGGCAGGCCACCGACTCGGCACCGTATCCATCGCCGGCGCAGGCGGCCGACCTGTACAGCTCCCTGTTCCGAGAAGGCATGGCTCTACCGTCCATCGCGCTGCCCGATGGCCGCTCGGTGGTTCCGCACAATCGGTGGGATCTGGCACCGACCGCATCCGACACGCCCCGAGTGTCGGTCGTGATTCCCTACTTCCGGCAGCAGCACCAGCTCGACCTGGTTCTGACAGCGTTGACCGCGCAGACCTGGCCCGCGTCCCGCATCCAGGTGATCGTCGCCGACGACGGATCTCCCGAGGAACCGAACGTGGAGGAATTCGGCTCGGCTCTCGACATCACCGTCGTGCGCCAACCGGATCTCGGATTCCGGGCCGCCGCCGCACGTAACCTCGGTGCGTCCGCAGCGCGCGGAGACATCCTCTGCTTCCTCGACGCCGACACCGTGCCCGAACCCGATTACATCGAGGAATCGGTACGCCTGATCGTGGCCCTTCCCGATGCGGTGACGGTGGGTAGGCGTCGACATGCCGATCTCGGCGGGTGGACGCGCGCGGACATCGGCACCTGGTTCGACGGCCGATCTGCGGGCCCCACGGAATTCACCGAGCCCCGATGGCTTCGTGACGGCTACGCCGGCTCGCGAGATCTTCTGGACGCGGACCGTCGTTCGTACCGATACGTCATCAGTGCCGTGATGTCCTGCAGCCGAACGTTGTTCGAGGAACTCGGCGGGTTCGACCCGACGTTCGTCGGGTACGGCGGAGAAGACTGGGAATTCGCGCATCGGGCCTACGCCGCAGGTGCCGTCCTGGCCCATCGGCCGCGAGCAGTCGCCTGGCACGACGGGCCCGACTGGGCCGAACGCACGGGCGGAGACCGAGAGCGGAAGAACGCCGAAGCGCTGATGCTGGCCTCCCGCATCACCGACCCTGCGGCGCGTACCCAGGGTCTGACCTACGCGCTGCCGGAGATCGTCGCGGTTGTCGATACCACCGGGCACAGCGCTGCGTCCCTCATCGAGACCGTCGGCTCGATCCTGAGGCATCCTGATTGTCGAGTGTGGATTCGCGGACCCGGTGCCGACGAATCACGGCGGCAGTGGGGCGACGCCGACTGCCGCATCCAGGTGGGTCTTCCGGGAGACACTGCGCGTTCTCACGCGGTGCTCGAGGTGCGCGGCCTCGTCCTGTTCGGTGCCGACGCACTTCGTCGTCTCGTGGAGACAGGAGCGGATCGGCTGACGGTCGACGTGGGCAACTCGGGCACGGTCGAACTGCGCACGTCTCGGTCGAACTGTCGCGCTCGACGGTGGTCGTCGACGATGGGAACGGCTTCCGAGGACCTCGTGGAGGCCCTGTTCGGGCACATGCATCGGACAGGCGCGGAGTTCGGGCTCTTCGCGGGCGAGGTTCAACCGAAACTCGCGTGGTGAATGTGGGGTGGTTCCGGTGTCGACTCGACCGAATCGGGTACGGCCAGTGGGAGAATGTAAATCGGCGGCAGACAAAAGCAACGGCGAGATCGGGCGAATGATGAACAGAACGCTGTATTCGATGATGTGGATGATGGCGATTATCTTTTTCGTCGCTTTGCTTTGGGGCACAGTCGGTTACGTGTACGCAGACACCCATCCTCTGCAGCGAGCGGCATTCGTCGGAGGCGGAGTGTTGATCGCGGGATGGCTGATTCTGTTCGCGGCCGTCGGGATCAAAATATCGCGGCTCAAAGCCCGCAGGAGACAGAGCAACTCCGACGAGCAGTAACTGTTGGAGCCGCTCGGGTGTGGGTTTCGAATAGGCGGGTATACACCGACGAATCTTTCGTAGAGTCGGTCTTTCGATTTGCCGAGCAAGGATCGTCGATGGTCAACCAGCGCAGCACACCGAGCCGGCGCACTTCGTCCGAACTTCCGGCGACCCGCCAGGAATATCTGTCGACATGGTCGGGTCTGCACAGCAACATCGATCCATCGTCGTCGGTGCTCGTGTCGACGTGGCTTCGTCTGGTGTACTTCCTGAGCGCCCCGCTCGTGCGCGCATCCGTCTCGGCCCACGTCGTCACCGTCGCCGCGGTGGTTGCGGCTGCAGGATCGGTGGCGTTGTCCCGGCCGGGCACCTCGCTGCCCCTCCTGGCGGCGGTGCTCATCGTGTTCTCCGGGCTGCTCGACGGTATCGACGGCGGCGTGGCCATGATCGGCCGTTCCCAATCGCAGTGGGGCTATCTGCTGGACACGGTGTCGGATCGGTGCAGCGATCTGCTGTTCCTCGCGGGCAGCCTCGCGCTGGGCGCTCCGATGCCCATCGTCGTTGCCGTCGGTGTGACGACATTGCTGCACGAGACGGCCCGCGCGCGTGCCGTCGGAGCCGGGATTTCCGACGTCGGCTTTCTGACAGTGTGGGAGCGGCCGTCTCGGGTCGTTGCCGCAGTCGTCACCGCGACCGTTGCGGGCGCGGGCCCCGGTAGCGCTCAGACGTCCGCGACGATCGGAATATCGGTGACGTGTGGTCTGGCTGTTCTCGGGTTCACCCAGCTGATGTTCGGGCTGTACCGACGGGCCGATCGAACTCGGCGGTGATCAGCCAGCCGGCGAGCGCCAGCACGTGAAAGACGAACATCCACAGCATGATTGCCACACCGCCGCCGATGTCGGTGAGACCGCCGAACGGTGCACCGAGGTCGACCGGAATGGCCAGGAACAAGATGAAGCCGTGCATGAACCCGGTGACGATCGACGACGTGACCAAGGAGCCGGCCACGAGTGCCCGCCACCCCACCGCCCGCGGCGCGATGACCCGGTAGGTCCAGGCAAGCGGAACGGCCAGGATCAGCCATAGGCAGTTGAACCCCAGAAATATTCGTAGAGCCAGCGCACCGGCACCCCCGCCGCCCGTGGTCGCCTGCAGGACGCGTGCGACGGTCAGCACCCCGAGGAGCAACACCGGGGCGGCAACGAAAAAGGGCACCATCGCAGCTCTGCCTCGCCACCCGGTGAACGTTTCACGGGTCGGGGCGAAGCGCACGATCGCCCTCCGCAGACCCTCTCCGTAGAACGTCGCGGGAAAGATCGAGATCACGACCCCCAGCGGTCCCAGGTGTATTCCGGCATCGGCCAGGCCGTCGAGCGCCGCGCGGGCACCCAACGCATCGGGCAGTAACGCAGACATGGCGTCGAATCCGCCCTGTACCCACTGCGCCGACACCAACAACACAGTCGCCCGGATCGTCAGAAGCAACAGAGGGACGACGGCGATCACCGCGTAGAACGTCAGTCCGCCCGCGATCAGCGTGGTGTCCTCACGCGCGAAGCCGGCTTTGATCGCCTGCACTCCGCGAACCGCCCGAACGCGAACGGATGTCATCGCGCGCGTTCGGAGCGGGTCCGCCGAACGATCGAGCGGTTATTCAAGGGTGACGTCCACGGCGTCGATCACTTTGAGGAACGGGCAGATCGACGTGGCCTGCGCGAGTACGGCCTCCGGGTTGTCGGTGCCCGGTAGCGACACCGACAGTGCGAATTTCGCGTCGTAACCGGATGCGTCGGAATCGGTCAGCACGACGGTGCCCTTGACCGCGAGTTCGTCGACACTGCCGCCGACGGTCCCCAGTGCGATTCGCAGTGACTCCACCAAGCAACTCGACAGCGCTGCGGCCATCAACTGCTCGGGGTTGGTGGCCTCGCCCGGGCCACCGAGTTCGGCCGGTTCTCGCACACTCAACGACAGCACTCCGTCGTCGGAGGTCACGCCGGTCGCAGTTGCAGAGACGGTTGCTGTGTACAGCTCGGTAGTCATCGGTGTCGGATGTCCATTCCGCTGCCGATCGAAACCGTCGAATCCCGCCGACACGAGTAGCGGTTCGGACGTGTCGCTGTTCACACCTGCGGTACAGCCGTTTGACAGAACTTACCGGCGGGTAACACCCGAACAGGGCCGAGCATCACGCTGTGACCCACAGGCATCGGCCGGATCCATGTACCCACCCACCGAAAGGGGAGCACCATGAGCACATCGACTTTGATCGCTCAGTTGCGGATTGCACTGCAGCTGACACACACCGAAATTCAGGTCGCGGAAACCCGCGTCGTGCAGGCGCGCACCGAAGCGGTTCGTCGGGAACTGACGCAGAACGCCGCCAACGGACGTGACCGCGCCGCCGCTATCGAGGAAGCACTGCGCAACCTCGGTGGCCTGCCCGAGGTAGTGGCACCGTTCATCGGGCGCACGTTCGCAGCGGTGAAGGCAGTCGCCGAGCAGGCGCAGCCGTTCGACGAGGCACTGCTGGGCGATCTCGCCCTCGAGCAGCAACTGCTGGGTCGAGCGAAGTACATCAAGGCTTTGGCGACAGCAGCCGAGGAACCGTCCGTCGTGGCACTGGCCGGCCGCTTGGCAACCGCGCACGCCGCCACGGTCGAATGGCTCGAGACCGTCCTCGCCGAAGACGCCCTGGGTGGACCCGCCGCACTGCGCCGGACGCCTCTCCAGGCAGCTGCCGGCACCGCAGTCAAGATCGTCAACGCACCGGCCAACTGGTCGGCCCGCGGTCTCGACCGCGCACTGGACGCCGCTCGCGCCACCCCGGACCGACTGAGCGCTCTGCTGGGCCGCGGTGCACACGCAGGCGACGTCGCCGTCAGAACGTTGACCGCCAGCCGCGATGCAGCACTCGAAGCCGCCGAGGATGTCACCCGTAGCGAAGGTGTCGACACTGTCGCCGACGCCATTCACACCGCTCGGTCCGCCGGTGGAACTCTCGGTGCCGACGAGCTTCCCGTAGCCGACTACGACGACCTCAACGTCTCGGACGCGGTGGCCGCCATCAAGGAACTGACCACACCCGCCGATGTACGCACTGTCGTGGCGTACGAAGAGGCACACAAGAACCGCCACGGAGTCGTGTCTGCAGGACAGACTCGCCTGGCAGCAATCGCCAAGGACGTCATCTCCGTCGACTGACGACGATCGACCGTTCCTTCTGCGAATACCGATGCGGCCCGTGAAGTTCCGGGCCGCATCGCTGTATTCGAAAGGTTCAGGGCTTCAACAGAACCTTGATCGCACCGTCCTGCTTCTTCTGGAAGATGTCGTACGCATGCGGCGCTTCTTCGAGCGAAAGCTCGTGAGTGGCGAACGAATCGACGCCCAACGGATCGTCCTCGCCGAGGAGCGGCATGATGTCGTCGACCCATCGCTTGACGTTCGCCTGGCCCATCCGCAGCTGAATCTGCTTGTCGAACAAGGTCATCAACGGTAGCGGATCGGCCATACCTCCGTACACACCGATGATCGAGATGGTTCCGCCGCGTCGAACGATGTCGATTGCCGAGTACAGCGCACCCAGCCGGTCCACGCCGGCCTTCTGCATCATCGGCGCGGCCACGGCGTCGGGCAGCATTCCGACGATCTGCTGGGCCAGCTTGCCGACCGGTGAGCCGTGCGCCTCCATTCCGACGGCATCGATCACCGCGTCCGTTCCTCGGCCGTCGGTCATGTCACGAATGACGTCGCCGACGCCCCCGCTGTGTTCGGCCAGATTCACCGTTTCGATTCCCCGTGCCGCAGCTCGCGCCAGGCGCTCGGGTACGAGGTCGACAGCAATGACCCGAGCACCCTTGTGCTGGGCGATGCGGGCGGCCATGTCTCCGATGGGACCGAGTCCGAGCACCGTCACCGACCCGCCTGCAGGTATCGACGCGTACTCCACCGATTGCCACGCGGTAGGCAATACGTCGGAGAGGTAGACGAATCGCGAATCGGGTCCGGCCTCGGGGACCTTGATGTGCGTGAACTGCGCCTGCGGAACACGGAGGTACTCCGCTTGCCCACCGGGCACTTGGCCGTACAGCTTGGAGAAGCCGAACAACGCGGCACCCATGCCCTGCTCACGAACCTGGGTGGTCTCGCACTGGGTGTACAGACTCGAATTGCACATGTAGCAATGTCCACACGAAATCTGGAACGGGATGACCACACGGTCTCCGACGGCGAGATCGCCTGTCTCCGAACCGACTTCCTCCACGATGCCCATGGGCTCGTGACCCAGAATATCGCCCTGGTCCATGAAGGCACCGAGCGTCTCGTACAGGTGTAGGTCCGATCCGCAGATATTGGTGGTCGTGATCTTCACAATTGCGTCCGTCGGCGCTTCGATGCGGGGATCGGGCACCGAATCGACGCTGACGTTCCTCTTGCCCTGCCATGTCACTGCGCGCATGGAGGCTCCTCTCTGTTACTCGACCCCGAAACTCGGAATCGCACGAAGCGGATTACCTGCTTCGTATGCGTGCAAACGCATCGGACCCACACGATTGACCGTGACCGGCAGCGGGTAGGCGTGAACAATGAGTGTTGTGACCCCTTCCATCGCCCCCACCCTCGTGTCGCCTCGGTTGCCGGTGCCGTGTGGTCCACTCTCGGACGCCGTGATCCGGTATCTCTCCACCGGCGGCGGTGCCGCACTGCCCAGCGCGTCGGATGCCGATCCGACGTCGCGTGACATGCAACTGGCGTTGCTCATCAGCTACGAACTGCACTACCGCGGGTTCGAGGGCGTGGACGACGAACTGGAGTGGGATCCGGCACTGCTGCAGTTCAGAGCAGCACTCGAATCCGCGTTTCTGAACTACGTACGCTCGAATGTCGAACCCGGCGACGACGTCGTCGCCGAAATGAAGCGACTGTCGGTCGAGGCGTCGTCCGGTACCGGCCCGTCGTGGTTCCTGCGGGACGAAGGATCATGGGAGCAGATGCGCGAGTACTTCGTACATCGGTCCATCTACCACCTCAAGGAAGCGGATCCCCATGCGTGGGCGATCCCGAGGCTGGTCGGCCAGGTCAAGGCCTCGTATGTCGCCGTCGAATTCGACGAGTACGGCGGTGGTAGGGGTGAGCGTGTCCACCAGCATCTGTGGGCCGAATCCATGACGGCAGCAGACCTCGATGCGTCCTACCTCGGGTACGTGGATCGCGTCCCCGCCCAGACACTCGCGTGGGTCAACCTCATGTCGTTGTTCGGATTGCACCGTAGCCGCCGAGGTGCCACCGTGGGCCATTTCGCCGCCACGGAGATCACGTCCTCGCCGGGTTCACAGCGGTTCGTGCAGGGCCTTCGCAGGCTGTCAGCGCCGGCTGCATGCATCGCGTTCTACGCGGAGCACGTCGAGGCCGACGCCGTCCACGAGCAGGTCCTGCGCCACGACGTGGTGGAGAACCTGATCGGACAGGAACCGCACATCGAAGCCGACATCGTCTTCGGCATGCGCGCACTGGATTTCGTCGAGAACGCGCTCGCGGACCACGTGATGCAGCGGTGGTCCGCCGGTCAGTCGTCGCTGGACTGACTCGCTCGTCGCTTCGCGCGATGGCTCGTGTCGCACAGTGGGTACGTCTTGCTTCGCTTGCATGTGCACAGCGCGACGACGAAACGATCCGAGGTGACGACGGAGCCGTCGTCGAGTTCGATCTCGACCGGCCCGTCGATCAGCATCGGTCCGCCCCGGACCAGTCTCACCCGAGTGCGCGCAGGTGCAGCGTCACCACCCGTCGACTCATCGCTTGTCGCCACGCAACACCACCAATTCTTCCGTTCTGCGGCCTGATTCGAGCACGCCCTTGGCCTCGAGCCACTCGGCACGAGCCGTCATGACGGGCCCGAAGTCGATTGTGCGGCACGCCGCCTCCGATGCACCGAAACCGTGAGTATTCAGCATCTCCCGTGTTCGCTGCGGACCCGAGAATTCCGAGTGGACCACCAGCAGCACACCGCCGGGTGCCAGCAGTTCCGCGCCTCGCGTGCACAGAGGGTCGAGCACCACTCGCCCGTCCTCACCCGCATCCCAGGCGCGGTGCAAACCCATGCCGGTGGGCGCGGTCTCCGACGGAACGTACGGAGGGTTGCACAGCAGAATGTCGAACGGCTCCAGCTCGGTCGCCTCCGAGAACGACCCCAGCCGCACATCCACATCGACTCCGACCGACCGGGCATTGCGCTGCGCACAGGCAACCGCACGCGGAGAGATGTCGAAGGCCACCACCTCGCGGGCACCGAGCAGTGCTGCGGTGATGGCCACTGCGCCGCTACCGGTACACATGTCGAGTACACGGGCTCCGGGCACGAGCCCCGAATCTACGGCGACGTCGCACAGCAGAAGTGAATCCTCCTGAGGCTCGTACACTCCGGGATCGGCGTGCACTCGTGCCAGCGAACGGACGGAATCGAATTCGGCTGTCGTCATGGACATTCCTCCCAGCGTGGATTGTCGGATTCGTATTCCCGCGTCCAAGCCCCGCAAACCGGTTGTTCGGAACAGGCTTACCGACACGCACTTCGGGGTAGTGCTAGGACGTGTGTGGTTGAGGAGCAGCCCGCAGTCTCGGCAGTCGACTGCCGCACTCCCCCTGCACGGGTTCAGGAGTTCGGCTCCAGAGGAGTTGTCCATGATCGTCGTTCCGTCCATTCGAACTCCGCTCGCCGGTGTGGTTCCATCGCTCTCCACCGCCGACGACCGTGCCTCGAGTACCCGTTCCTCGCTCCCGGAGGCCGAGATGACGGTGTCGGTCGACGAGAGCGCAGGCGACGACATCGAGGTGCGCATTGCCGGCACCATCACCGACGTGGACGTTCCGGTGCTGGCCGAGACGTTGGGGGAAGCCGCCGAGCGCGGCCGGGCTCTGATTCTCGATCTGTCTCGCGTCACGTTCGTCGCGGCGGGAGTTCGCTCCGTGCTCGACGCCACCGCTATTCGCCAGGGTCGCTGGCAGCAGAAACTCTCCGTCGTGCTTCCCGACGGCGCAGACCCGAGCGGCGTCTCGGACCGCGTGTTCGTCTACCGCACGCTCGCCGAAGCCCGCACCGAAACCGATGCCCGCACCGAAGTCACAGCGCAGGCGGCCGATTCACGGTGAGCCGCACCATGTACGACGTGCTGATCATCGGTGGAGGCAATGCCGGTATCAGCGCGGCCGCACGACTGCTGAAGAAGGGCGTATCCGACGTCGCCGTGATCGAGCCCAAGCAGGTGCACACGTACAAGCCCCTGTTGTCGTACGTCGGTGCCGGTCAGGCACCGCTGACCGAGGCCGAACGGACCCAACGCTCGGTGACCCCCGAGGGCTGTGTGTGGCTCGAAGATTCGGTCGTGTCGGTGGATCCGGCAGAACGATCGGTTCGCTGCGCGTCGGGAATGGAGTACGGCTACCGCGATCTCGTGCTGGGGCAAGGCCTGATCGCCGACGAAGCCGCTCTGCCGGGTGTGCATGCGGCACTTCGTTTTCCCGATGTCGCCAGCAACTACCTCGACCGGGCCGAGCGCACATGGCGGCTGGTCCGTGACCTGCCTGCACACAGTCATGCCGTGTTCACCGTGCCGCGCCCGCCCGTCGGGTGTACCGGGACCACCGTCAAGCCGCTGTTTCTCGCGGCCGCCCACTGGAAGCGCACAGGACGACTACCGACCGTCGACATCACGTTGGTCGTCGATCGTGAGAGTCTGATCGGTGTCCCTGACCTGGACCCCCGGCTCGCCGGCCACCTCCGAGACCTGGGTGTGCGCGTCGTGATGGATACGGCGGTCACGGCGCTCGAGCCGGAGAGCAAGCGCATCACCGTCACCGATCACGCCGGGGTCGACGAGCGTATCGACTACGACATGCTGCACCTGGTCCCGCCGTACCGCGGACCATTGTGGGTACAGGAGTCCGGTCTGGCAGGAGAGCAGCCGCACGGTGTCGTCGACATCGACTCCCGCACGATGCGGCACCGACGCCACCCCGAGGTGTGGGCTGCAGGCGACGGTGCAGCGATCGACACCGACTCGTCGGGTGGCGCTCTACGCAAACAGATTTCGGTTCTCGTCGACAATCTCGTCGCATCCAGGAGCGGCGGAGCGATGTCGAGTTACGACGGGTACACCGTCGCACCCATCGCTGTCGAAGCACACACTCTGATTGCTGCCGAGTTCGACCGCACCGGTGCACTGGCCTCGTCGCTACCCTCGTTTCTCGATCCCCTGAAACCCAGACGGTCCGCGTGGGCGTTCGACCGATACGGCCTACCGCAGTCCTACTGGCACATGATTCTCGCCGGGAGACTGTGACACCGACCGTCTGGTTCGAGGTGTGTCAGCTGTCGCGGGAGGCGTTCATCAGCCCGTCGGGATCCTCGACGACGACGCGGTAGCCGTCGTCTTCCAGTCCGCTCACAGCCTCTCGAAGGAGGCGCTGTGCAGCGCCGTCGACGGCGCGCACTTCGGTGAAATCGACGACTATCTCCTCGCAGTCCGGGACGCCGGCCGCAAGACGGGCGACAACGGATTCCGCACCGGCGAACCTCAGCTCGCCCTGCAGTTCGACGGTGGTGACGCCGTCGGATTCGCTCAGCGTGCGAATGGCGGATTCGCCGCTGGGAGGGACGTGCATCATGTGCAGACCGAGGTCGCGTGACAGCCTCTCGAACACCGCAACCCCGCGGACGCTGTTTCCGTGCTCGTTCAACCGGGGCGAGATCACGGCAACACCCACCTGACCGGGGAGCACGCCCATGATGGCTCCCGCGACTCCACTCTTGGCCGGAATGCCCACTGTCGCAATCCAACTGCCGCTGCCGTCGTACATCCCACAGGTTGCCATGACAGCGAGAACGTGACGGTTGACCGCGGGGTCGACGACCTGTCGGCCGGTGGCCGGATCGGTTCCGCCGTTCGCCATCACCGAGGCGATCACGGCCAGATCGTTGCACGTCACCGTCACCGCGCACTGGCGCGCATACCCGTCGACGACGACCGCGGGTTCCGCACCGAGGTGGCCGACCGACTTCAGCAGGTGCGCGATCGCGGTATTTCGATCGTCGGATTCCAGTTCGGCCTCGTACACCGACCGATCGATGTGGAGTTCACGGCCGGCCATGGCTCCGAGTAGCTCGATGAGCCGCCCCGCTCGTTCTTCGCCGTCACTGCCCGCGATCATCGAATGTACCGCCAGCGCACCGGCATTGATCAGAGGGTTGCGAGGTCGACCGGTCCGCGCCTCCAACGAGATCTCGTTGAACGAATCACCCGACGGTTCGACGTCGACGGCCTCGAGCACCGCTGCGAGCCCGTTGTCCTCGATGGCCAGCGCATAGGCCACCGCTTTGGCGATCGACTGGATGGAGAATTCGGTGTCGGTATCGCCCGCCCCGTAGTGCGACCCACCGACGGTGGCGAGCGCAACCGCGAACGTGTCGGGATCGGCCGCCGCCAATTCCGGGTTGCCGCTCGACATTTCCCCATCGTCGAGGTGTCGGCACTCCGTCAGGACGGACTGAAGATACTCGGGCACCGGTGATCTCATCACCCCACGCTAACCGTCGGGTCTTGACACGCCGACCGTGGCACCGTTTACACTCCGGGTTCCTCAACCGTTGTGGAGCATCGCTCCGCACAGATCGGACGCGCCCGTGCGATTGCGACGCTTGACCTCCACCGATTCCGCCGACCGCCTTGCCGTCCACGTGCCCGACACGACCACGTGGATCGATCTCGAGGCTGCGGTCTCGACTCTGGGTGCCCCCGAGATCCTGCACCCGCTCACCGGGTCCATGCTTCGGTTCCTCGATGCAGGTGAACCCGCACGTGAAGCCGCAACGACGGTGGCGCGGCGGGCGGCCGACGAGGGCGTCGCGACGATGGACCGACCGGCACCGACCCTTCCGGTCGTTCCCGCGTCACTGCGCTGCTTCCTGGGCTGGGACGAGCACTGGGACCTGGCCGCACACAACCTCGTTCGGCGAAATCTACCGCGTGCCGTCCCGTTCATCCGTGGATTCGAGATGCTGACGCGTCGAACATTCCCGGCCCTGCGTCCCGGTCCGGGGTTCGACGACCATCCGATCTACTACACCGGTAACCACCTGACCGTCGTCGCCGACGGGGCCGATGTCGAGTGGCCGTCGTACAGCCGAGTTCTCGATTTCGAGCTCGAATTCGGTGCCGTCGTCACCCGACCGATCCGAGATGCATCCGAGCGGGAGGCCGAGGCTTCGATAGGCGGTTACGTCGTCTTCGACGACATCAGCGCGCGGGACACGCAGTGGGAGGAGCAGCGCCGGACTCCGTTCGGACCGGTGGTCAAGACCAAGACCTTCGCCAGTTCGATGGGCGCAGACATCGTCACCCCCGATGAGGTTGCGGCGCAAATAGATTCGCTGGCCGCGACCGTCCGGGTCAACGGCGAACTCTGGTCGACCACCAGCACTGCCGGGATGCGCTATTCCATGGGTGAATCTCTGGCGTTTGCGAGTCGCGGCGAGAGCATTTACCCCGGCGAGCTCCTGACGTCGGGCACTCTGCCTCGCGGTTGTGGGCTCGAACTCGACCGGTGGATCGCTCCGGGCGACCGCGTCGAACTCGATATCGAACGAATCGGCTCCGTCACCAACACCATCGGTGCTCGCTGAGTCCTATCGGATTCCGCGCTCGGTGTCCGACTTGTCGGTCGACGCGTCCTGGAACATCTCGAGGAACGACCCGAAACCGGATGCACTCTGACGTGTTTCGTCTCTGTTGTTGTCCGCAGAGCCTGCGGATACGTCCTGTTGTGTCATGCAACCAGCATGACAATCGGACATTGCGACAAATCCAGGTGCAAAGTCACGAATCGGCATCGAAAGATAACAGCCCGGTAACGACGAACTCGAAGCTGTGGATGGATCCAGCTCGTATTCCATCCACAACTTCGAGTTCGGGTGGCGCATCAGCGCCGGTGAGTACTAGGCGAGCTCGAAGCGATCGAGCATCATGACCTTGTCCCAGGCCGCGACGAAGTCTCGCACGAACTTCTCCTTGGCGTCATCGCAAGCGTAAACCTCTGCGAGAGCGCGCAATTCGGAGTTCGAGCCGAAGACCAGATCGTTACGTGTTCCGGTCCACTTCTTCTCGCCGGTAGCGGCGTCCTTGGCCTCGTAGATGCCGTCCTCCGCGGTGGGAACCCATTCGGTGCCCATGTCGAGGAGGTTGACGAAGAAGTCGTTGGTGAGCGTGCCGACCTTGTCGGTGAGGACGCCGTGCGTCGACCCCTTGTAGTTCGCGCCGAGTACACGCAGACCGCCGACCAGCACGGTCATCTCCGGTGCACTGAGCGAGAGCAGGTTGGCCCGATCGACCAGGTTGAACTCGGCGGGCAGCTTCTGGCCCTTGCCCAGGAAGTTGCGGAAGCCGTCCACCTTGGGCTCGAGATCGGAGAACGAGTCGACGTCCGTCTTCTCCTGCGTCGCATCCATCCGGCCCGGGGTGAACGGGACGGTGATGTCGACGCCTGCGTTCTTGGCGGCCTGCTCGACGGCTGCGACACCGCCGAGGACGACGAGGTCCGCGAACGACACCGTTCCGGAGAACGACTGCTGAATGCCTTCGAGAACGCGGATGACCTGTGCGATCTCGTCGGGCTCGTTGACCTCCCAGCCGGCCTGCGGCTGCAGGCGCAGACGGCCACCGTTGGCACCGCCGCGCTTGTCGCTGACGCGGAACGACGATGCCGCCGCCCACGCAGCCGAGATCAGCTGATCCTGGCTGAGTTCGGAACCGAGGATGGTCTGCTTGAGCTCGGCGATCTGCGCGTCACCGATCAGCTCGTGATCGACGGCCGGGATCGGGTCCTGCCAGAGCAGGGGCTCCGCCGGAACCTCGGGGCCGAGGTAACGCGAGACCGGTCCCATGTCGCGGTGGGTGAGCTTGAACCACGCCTTCTGGAACTCTTCTGCGAGCTCCTCGGGATGATCGAGCCAACGACGGGTGATCTGCTCGTAGATCGGATCGACGCGCATCGCGATGTCGGAGGTCAGCATCGACGGGTGCCGACGCTTGGACGGATCCGCCGGGTCGGGAACGAGATCCGCGCCTTCTCCGTTCTTCGGACGCCACTGGTGTGCGCCGCCCGGGCTCTTGTAGAGCTCCCACTCGAAGCCGTAGAGGGTTTCGAGGAACGAGTTGTCCCACTGGGTCGGCGTCGGGGTCCAGATGACCTCGAGTCCGCTGGTGATCGCGTCGGCGCCCGAGCCGGTGCCGAAGCTGTTCTTCCAGCCCAGGCCCATCTGCTCGATGGGCGCGCCCTCGGGCTCCGGTCCGATGTGGGCATCGGGGTCGGCTGCGCCGTGGGTCTTGCCGAAGGTGTGTCCACCGACCGCGAGTGCCGCGGTCTCGATGTCGTTCATGGCCATGCGGCCGAAGGTCTCGCGGATGTCCAGTGCGGACTGCACGGGATCCGGATTGCCGTTGGGGCCTTCGGGATTGACGTAGATCAAGCCCATCTGCACTGCGGCCAGCGGGTTCTCGAGGCTCGTGCGGTCACCGTGGTAGCGCTCGTCGCCCAACCAGGTCTGCTCGGGGCCCCAGTAGACGTCCTCGTCCGGCTCCCAGGCGTCGACGCGTCCGCCGGCGTAGCCGTAGGTCGGCAGGCCCATGGACTCGATGGCGACGTTGCCGGTGAGCACGATGAGGTCGGCCCAGGACAGTTTGCGGCCGTACTTCTGCTTGACCGGCCAGATCAGACGGCGGGCCTTGTCCAGGCTTGCGTTGTCGGGCCAGCTGTTGAGGGGAGCGAATCGCTGCATGCCGGCTCCGGCACCGCCGCGACCGTCCTGCTTGCGGTAAGTTCCGGCCGCGTGCCACGCCATGCGGATGAAGAACGGACCGTAGTGCCCGAAGTCCGCGGGCCACCACGGCTGCGAGTTCGTCATCACGGCTTCGATGTCACGCTTGACCTCGGCGAGATCGAGAGAATTGAACTCGGCGGCGTAGTCGTAATCCGCACCCATCGGATCGCCCACGGCCGGGTTCTTCTTGAGGATCTTGAGATTGAGCGCCTTAGGCCACCACTCGCGGTTGCCGCCGCCTTCGACAGGCGTGGGCATCGCGTCGTGCATGACCGGACACTTGCCACCGCTCTCCTGCGGCTGATCCTCGTTCATCTCTTTTTCGCGTGTTACGTGATCTTCAGACACGTGCTTCCTTCCAAGGTGTGACGATCGGGCTGTGATCGGTGGTCACGAACTCTGCTGTGTTCGAGACCGGGGAGGGAACTGAACGGGAACTGCCGGCTGCTCGCGAGCAGCCGAACACTGTGCGCAGAAGCCCCAGTAGATGACCTCTGCCTCGTCGATCGTGAAACCGACGGAGTCCGATGCGGTGAGACACGGCGTCTCGCCCACCGCGCAATCCACGTCTGCGATCACGCCGCAGTTGCGGCACACAGCGTGGTGATGGTTGTCCCCGACCCGAGATTCGTATCGTGCGGGAGATCCCGCGGGCTCGATGCGACGCACCAGGCGCGCAGCGGTCAGGGCATTGAGAACGTCGTACACCGTCTGGCGTGATACCTCGGGGAGCACCGATCGGACGAGTCCGAGAATCGTGTCGGTGTCCGCATGCGGATTGGTTTCGACGACCTCGAGCACGGTGACCCGCGGACGGGTCACGCGCAAATCGGCGGTGCGTAATTGCTCCGCATAGGGTGAGATCGGCATCACAGCGTCAGTATCCTCCGGTTTTCTGGACCAAGTCAAGTATGCAGTCGAATCCGCTGCTTGTCGACTGCAACTCGGTATCGACCGCAACCCGACACATGCCGTTCGTCCGGAGTTCGGCCGGCGGCTCAGGCCAGAGCCAGGAACAACTTTTCGAGCTCGGCCTCGGTCATCGGTTCCCTACCGTCAGCAGCATCCCCCGTCATGCACTCCCGAAGGCCGGTTGCCACGATCTTGAACCCGGCACGGTCGAGCGCCCGCGACACGGCAGCGAGCTGGGTGACGACGTCCTTGCAATCACGACCGTTCTCGATCATCCCGATGACACCCGCAAGTTGGCCGTGCGCACGCTTGAGCCGGTTGAGTACCAGTGCAATGCTGTCTTCGTCGCCGATCATGTCGATTCCTTCGATGGTGGTAGCAGTGAACTCGAGGGTACCCCCGGGGGCATCATTGCGGCGTGGTACCGGTACCGCCGAGGGCCGCGATTGCCGCCTGCAGTTTCGCCGTGGCCTCGGCGGCGACCGCACCCAACCGCGGCTCACCGGTGACCTCGACCATGATGGCCGGGTTCATGGCCTCGACGACGACGGACCGCGCCGCCGCCGGGTTCTCACGCACGACCACATTGCACGGCAACAGCAGACCGATCTGCCTCATCACCCCCACTGCGCGGTGAGCCAGTCCCGGGTTGCACGCGCCCAGGATCACGTAGCGCTCCATGTCCTCGTCGAGCTTGGCCTTCAACGTGGCCTGCATGTCGATTTCGGTGAGAACTCCGAATCCCTGCTCCGACAACGCCTTTCTCGTGCTCTCGATCGCGTCGGCGAAATCGGTGTCGGTCAGTGTGGTGGACAGTGCGATGTTCATGATGTCTCCTCGAAAATTGTGGTGTCAGTGAGAGCTGTCGATTCAGTGTGAAAAGCGGATGGAGGGCAGGACGGCACGTAGCCATGCCGGCGACCACCACGCGCCGTATCCGGTCAGCCGTAGCAGAACCGGAAGCAGGACGAGTCGAACCAGGAACGCGTCGAGCAGTACCGCAACACCCAGGATGATGCCCATCTCTTTCGGGGGCAACGGATCCGACAGTGCGAATGTGAAGAACACTGCCACCATCACCGCTGCTGCGGCAAAGATGACTCGTCCCGAGTGGGCCAACCCGTCGACCTGGGCAACCTTGGAATCACCGGAGCGCTCGTAATGTTCCTTGGCGGTAGCCAGGAGGAACACCGTGTAGTCCATGGCGATGGCGAAGATCATCGCGAAGAAGAACACCGGGCCCCAACCGTCGAGAAATCCCTGCGGCGTGAAGCCCAGCAGCGAGGATCCGTGTCCGTCCTGGAAGATCAGCTTGGCGACGCCGAACGCCGCCGCGGTGGACAGCAGGCTCACCGCGGTACCGAGCAACGCGATGAGCGGAGCCTGAAGCGCCACCAGCAGCAGCACGAATCCGAGAACCAGGATGATCCCGACGACTATCGGCAGATAGTCGTTCAAAGCCTGCTGCAGGTCCAGGTTCTCTGCCGGTGCTCCGCCGACGAGTGCCGAATCGGGCAATGTCGATCGCAGCTCGGCGAGAACGGAGCCCATCGCTTCGTCGGACGGATCCACCGACGGAATTGCCTGCAGCAGTGCATATCCCGAATCGTCAGCCGCACTCTGCGGCGGCGTCACCATCGAGATCCCGTCGACCCGCGCAGCGACGGTTGCGGTCTCGGCAGCATCCACTTCGGGAACCACGATCTGCAGCGAACCCGGTGCGCCCGGTCCGAACCGGTCCTGAACGAGCTCGTAACCCTGCCGCACGGGGGCATCCTCGGGCACCACTGCTATCGACGGCATTGCCACCTTCAGCCCGAGCACCGGCAGGGCGAGCGCAATCAGAATCCCCACCGACACGACCGCGAACGGCCACGGGTGCTTGTGCAGCAACTCCCCCCATGCCGCGAACCTTGGGGATCGATGCACTTGACGCTTGGCGTACGGCAACGAAGCGGCGTTGACCTTGGGTCCGAGCGCACCCAATGCCGCAGGCAGCAGAGTCATCGTTGCCAGCAACACGAAGGCGACAGCCAACATGATCCCGACGGCCATCGTGCGCACCGCCGGCGCGGGGACCAGCAGCACTGCGGACAGACTCACCAGCACCGTCAGCCCGGACAACACGACGGCCTTACCTGCGGTGTCCATGGTGGCGGCGACGGCAGCCCGAGGGTCGGTGTTCCGCAGCGCGTCGCGGAATCGAGCGACGATGAACAGGGCGTAGTCGATTCCCAGCGCGAGGGCGAACATCATTGCAAAGTTCATGGCCCACACCGAGATCGGCGTGACACCGTTGAGCAGAACCAGACCACCAGCGGAGGCAACGAGCCCCGCGACGGTGAGCAGCAGCGGCAAACCGGCCGCGACGAGGGAACCGAAGGCAAGCACCATGATCGCCAAGGTGACCGGCCACGAGAACAGTTCGGCTTGGATCATGGCGTCGTGGTTCGCCTTGTTGAAGTCCGACCACAGGGCCGACGAACCGGTGGGATACACCTCGATTCCGTCGGTCGAGAGCGCAGTCAACCGCTCCTTCACATCGTCGACGGCCTTCACCATCTCGTCGGTCGTGCCGTTCGCCCCGGCGATGACGATGCCGGTGCGGCCGTCCGGGCTGATCGTCATATTCGGTTGCGGCGCAACGACGTCTCCGAATCGGGAGTCACCGGAGAACACCTCGGTCACGTCGTCGATCACTGCCCGAACAGCGGGGTCCGTGATGGATGCTGCGTCGGAGTGAACGACCACCTGCACCGCTGCGGACGAATTGCCACCGAAATGCTGCTGGGCCAGTTCTCGAACCTGTACGGATTCGGATCCGTTCGCCTGCCACCCGGCTCCCGCCAGAGAGGTGAACACCGAGGGCGCGAACGAACCGAGGCCGATCAGCGCGATGAGCCATACGCCGAACACCCAACGACGGTGGGTCACCATCGACGCACCCGCACGGCCGAGTAGTCCCGGCCCTCTCGCGGGCAGGTCGTCAGGTGGGCGAAGGATTTCGGCATCGCGCAGCGACATGGTTCTCCTATACGGGTGGGGGTATCGATCGAGGCGGACGAAACCCCGAGCAATCGAACGTGCCCACCATTTCACATACCCAAGGGGGTATGCAAGTACCCCTGGGGGTATCACCCCAGGGGTACTTGCATCACCGTCGGCGGATCATAACCAGGACGTGTCGGTCAGCGCCGCCTGTTCCACTGCTTCTCGATGCCGCGCAGCACTTCGAGTGTCTGTTCGGAATCTGCATCGACCGCCATCCGCGACCGAGCCCGTTCGAGCGCACGTTCGGCACGTGTCACCGCGCGATACCCCGAGTCGGTGGCGTCGACCAAGTACTGCTGTCGATTTCGCGGATTGACACTGCGCACCAACAGGCCCGCGTCGACGAGACTGGCAGTTGTCGCAGTGATGCTGGTTCGGTGTCGCACCAATTCACGTGAGAGCGCGCTGTACGACAACGGCCCTCTCCGACAAACCAATTCGAGTACCTCGTACCGTGCCCAGCTCAGTCCCTGGGCATCGAGCGCCTCCGCCAACCGCACCCGGGCGGCCGAGGCCATCCGCAATACCGTGGACACGATCTCGAACTCGGTGGAATGCGCCGGAGAGGTGTCGCCGTCGAACGATTCAGCGAGGGCAGTCATCGAAAGGTACTCCCCTACTTGATTTCTGCGAGGACGGTGCCTTGTGTGATGGCGTCGCCTGCGGTGACGCTCAGGCCGGTGATGGTGCCTGCTTTGTGGGCGGTGACGGGGTTTTCCATTTTCATCGCTTCCAGGACAGCGACGAGGTCCCCGGCGGCGACTTCCTGGCCTTCGTCGACGGCGACTTTGACCACGGTGCCCTGCATCGGCGCGGTCACCGAGTCACCGGAGGCTGCGCCGGCTCCGGCACCGCCACGGGTGCGGGCCTTGGGCTTACGCCGTACCGCACCGGCATTTCCGCCGCTGCCACCGCCGAGGGTGAGCTCGCCCGGCAGGGAGACCTCGACGCGTCGGCCCCCGACCTCGACGATGACGGACTGCCGGGGCAGGGCCTCGTCGTCGTCGATCGGTTGCCCGGCGGTGAACGGGGGA